>JANMLW010000090.1:0-6371 GCA_031372765.1 Hyphomicrobiales bacterium | reverse complement strand
CTTTGAAGAAGGGGCGGTTGCTTACGATCACCGCGATGCGGCGGGCTTCATCAAGTTGAATGCCCTGCGGCTGCGCACCTACGCTGTCCGCAAGGCAAGGTCTGGCAGGTAAGGTTTGCAGGCAGAAAGACCATTTCGCATTGAGGTCGATTTTAGATTGAGCGCTTTGTCAAGATGCCTGGGCCAATCCCTCCCCCCATTCATGGTGGGGAGGGAAGATCGAGCGAAGCGGAGATCAGGGTGGGGGGAATTGGAACAAGCAAAATACCCCCCACCCCGGCCCTCCCCACCACAAGTGGGGGGAGGGAGAAGATTCAGTGCAAACACGGATTGCTCTAGGCGGCGTCAGGCAGCATCAATCTGGTAGGTCTTGCGCACCTCGTCGCGCAGGATAGACCATATCTTTGCATGCAGCTTGTGAAAGCGCGGATCGGCCTTCACCTCGGCAATGTCGCGTGGCCGTTCGATGTCGATGGCAAAATCCCCGATGATGCGGGCTGCCGGTCCGGCGGACATGATGACCACGCGGTCAGCCAGCGAGATCGCCTCATCCAGATCGTGGGTGACGAACATCACAGCCTTGCGGTCTGCCTGCCACAGACCCAGCAGCAACTCGCCCATGATCAGGCGGGTCTGCGCATCCAGCGGACCAAACGGCTCATCCATGAGCAGAATCCTGGGTTCCCGCACCAGCACCTGCGCCAGTGCCACACGCTTGCGCTGCCCGCCGGATAACTGATGCGGATAGCGGTCCATGAAGGTCTTGAGGCCAACACGCGCCAGCATCTTTTCGGCCCGGACCACAGCATCTTTTCGCGCCACGCCCGCAACCTCAAGCCCGATGGCGACATTGTCCCGCGCTGTTTTCCAGGGCATCAGCGCATCCTGTTGGAAGAGATAGCCCGCGTCCCGGTTGATGCCTGAAAGAGGGTTTCCCAGAATGGATACTGTGCCGCCTGATGGAGCCAGCAAGCCTGCGGCTGCATTGAGCAATGTGGATTTTCCGCAACCCGTAGGCCCGACAATGGCGACAAATTCGCCTTCCATCACATCCAGACCTGCGGGGGCAACGGCGTCATAGCGCGCCCCGTCTGTCAGAACAAAACCGATGGCGACATCACTGAGGCTGATGGCAGGTATGGCGGTTCTGCCGGAATTCTCAGTTGCCATCAAACGCTCCCTGCCGTCGCCGCTCAAGACGCGGCATTACGCACGCAAGAGTGGTAATCAGCACAGCAAGGCTTGGCAAGATAACGACACACCAGACAGTGACTCCGATAACCATCCATCCCATAGTTCATGAAAGCATTTTACGAATCAGGACTGCACATGACCACGCCCATCAGCCTCATTGACCATCCCGATGGAAGGACCCGCTGCTGGTGGCCGGGCACCGATCCGCTCTATGTGCAGTATCATGATACGGACTGGGGCGTACCGGAAACGGACAGCCGCGCCTTGTTTGAAAAACTGGTGCTGGACGGTTTTCAGGCGGGCCTGTCGTGGATCACGATTCTGCGCAAGCGCGAGAATTTCCGCAAGGCCTTCGACGGTTTCAACGCGCAAAGCATGGTGAATTACACGCCTGAAAAGCTCGCAAATCTGATGCAGGATGCAGGTATCGTCCGCAACCGGGCCAAAATTCAGGGCATCATTCCTTCGGCACGCGTTTTTCTGGAGATTGAGGCGAAAGAGGGCTTTGCCAACTATCTGTGGAAGCATGTGGATGGCAAACCCATCCAGAACAACCTCACATCCCGGGTTGAGGCGCAGGCGGAAACAAAAATCAGCCAGATGATCTCGAAAGACCTGAAATCCCGTGGCTTCACCTTCTGTGGCCCCACAATCGTCTATGCCTTCATGCAGGCTTGCGGATTGGTCAATGACCATCTTGTCGGCTGCTACCGCCATGCGGAAGTGGCGGAGATGGCAAGATCGGTAACAATCCGCTGATGCCGAAAGCCTCTCCTCCCCGCGCCTGGCAGCGGATGCTCTCCGGGCGGCGGCTCGATCTGCTTGATCCGTCGCCCTTTGACATCGAGATCGAGGATATAGCCCATGGATTGGCCCGCGTGGCACGCTGGAACGGCCAGACATCAGGCCCCTATCCGTTTTCCGTGGCGCAGCATTCCCTTCTCGTAGAGGCCATCGCGCAGCACAGGCGTGTTGGCCTGCCTGATACAACCGCACTGACCTTGCTGCTGCATGATGCGGCGGAATATGTCATCGGTGATATCATTTCCCCATTCAAGGCTGTGCTGGGTGATGCCTACAAGGGCGTCGAGGCCCGTATTCTGGCAGCGGTGATGATCCGCTTTGGCCTGCCTCCTGAACTCAAGGGGCCCGTCCGTACCCTGACAAAGGAGGCGGATTCGATTGCGGCTTTTCAGGAGGCAACGCATCTGGCTGGATTTTCCACCGCGGAAGCCGCCGTATTCTTCGGCAAGCCGGAGGCTTTACCCCAGCGGATCATGATCATGCTGCAACCCTGGACCACGGAACACGCCGAAAAAGCCTTCATGCTGCGCTTTGGCCAGCTGTTTCCAAATGCCGCAAAATAGCGCAGAACCACTCACATGCCCTACCTTCAAGTCTGTTCCCTCGCCAAACTGGCCCGCACCACGACCAGCATCAACGCCAGCCATGTGCTGACATTGATCAACGAACGCACACCGGTGGAACGCCCGGTCAGCATCCCCGCCGACAATCATCTCTATATCGGCATCAGCGATATCATCGAACCCATGGACGGCCATATCATCCCCGGTGAGGCGCATGTGCAGCAATTGCTGGACTTCGTGCAGCGCTGGGACCGTGCGCAACCCATGATCATCCACTGCTATGCCGGTGTCAGCCGCTCGACAGCCGGGGCACTGATCGCGGCCTGCGCTCTCAACCCTGGCCGCGACGCCCGGGAAGTGGCACAACTGATCCGGGCCAGATCACCCACTGCGACACCCAATCTGCGGCTTGTGGCCGTGGCGGACCAGATCCTGAAACGCAAGGGCACGCTCTACAAGGCGGCTGAAGCTATCGGACGTGGTGTTGACTGCTTTGAGGGCACACCCTTCAAACTGGAGATCTGATGCTTCAATTCGATACATCGCAACTATTAAATGATCATTTTGATACATTTTCCAATAAAATGTCCATTTTAGGGACTTGCAATCGTTAAATTTACTTTGAATTGCTTGCGAAATTGCAGCGTTTGAATTTATTGCTATTGTAATACCTGACATCAAGGGAAGATTGCGTATCCTCCCGATCAGTTCAGGAGAAACCATGTCCCGTATTCTCACATCTTCACTGGCCGCTGCTACGCTGCTTGCCAGTGTATCGTTCTCGCAGGCCGGTGAAGCTGGTTGCCGCACGTGCTACCAGAAAGTGGTGCATCCTGCCCAGTTCCGCACGGTTGCTGAAACGGTTGTTGTCCGCCCGCCGCAGACGATAGCCCATGTTTCCCCTGCCCAGTACGGCACTGTGCATGAAAGGGTCGTGGTGCGCCCGGCCCAGACTGTTGCCCGTGCCATTCCAGCTGAATACGGCGTGGTGCATGAAAAGGTGATGGTGCGTCCAGCCCACTCCGTTGCCCGTGAAATCCCTGCCCAGCTCGGCACAGTGGCTGAAACGGTGATGGTTTCACCGCCCCGCAAGGAATGGCAGGTGACCCGCGATGCCCATGGCCACGAAGTCGGCTGCTGGGTGAAGATTCCTGCCCAGTATGCCACCCGTCACAAGACTGTGGTCGTGCGCCCGGCGCAGGTGATTCACCACACGGTTCCTGCCATCTACGAAGCGCAGGCAAGGCAGGTGATGGTGCGCCCGGAGCGGGTCTATCATGAAACGGTTCCGGCTGTTTACGGTGCGCAGGCACGCCATGTGCTCGTTCTTCCGGCACAAATTCACCACCAGGTCATTCCGGCTGAATACGCTACCCGTCATCGTTCGGAAATGGTGGCCCCACCGACAGCCAGCTGGCAGCCTGTTGGTCGCAGCGCGCATTACCGTCATCACTGACGGTTGACTGTACTCGAAATTTAAAGCGCCGGGTTCAAACCCGGCGTTTTGCGGTATTGAAAGATTACCGTGCGCGCCGTTCCGCGAAAAACTGCCGCAACAGCAGAGCCGCCTCACTTTCACGAAATCCGCCATAAACCTCCGGTCGATGATGACAGCTTGGCGCCTCAAAGAAGCGCACGCCGTTTTCCACCGCGCCACCCTTGCTATCGCTCGCAGCGAAATAGAGCCGTCTGATGCGGGCAAAGGAAATAGCCCCAGCACATAATGTGCAGGGCTCCAGAGTCACATAAAGATCAGCCTCGGGCAGCCGCTCGCTGCCAATCCTCTCGCAGGCCATGCGGATAGCCAGCACTTCGGCATGGGCTGTAGGGTCTTTGAGCTCCAGTGTGCGATTTCCGGCGGCAGCCAGAACGGCACTGTTTTGGACAATAACGGCACCAACCGGCGTCTCGCCACGGCCCGCCGCTGCCCTGGCTTGGTCAAAAGCCAGGTCCCAGAACGATTTTTGGCCCATCTGACCTGAAACGTCACTCGCCATACCCATTCCTTGCTGATAACAGGACGCCATGCGTGATGATAGAAATAATGGACGTCCACCCAGCAGTGGTGGACCCGGAAGGCCTCCTCGCCGTGATGGTGACAAGCCCTTCCGTCCCCGTGGTGGCGATGACAAGCCTTTTCGCAAGCCATATGCGGGGCAAAAGCCCTATGAAGGACGTGATGGTGCGCCGCCGCGACCCTATGGCGACAAGCCGCGGTTTGCGGAGAAGCCTCGTTTCGAGGGATCGCGACCAGCGCCTACAAACTCTGCACCCGCTCGGGCCGTACCCAAGCGCGATGAAGAGGCTTCGGATTTTGCGGGTGAACGCATCGCCAAGGTGATGGCGCGGGCAGGACTGTGCTCCCGTCGTGATGCCGAGGAATGGATTGCCGAGGGTCGCGTCAGCGTCAACGGCACGGTTATCGATAGTCCCGCGCTCAACATCACGCCCACAGACAAGGTATCCATCGACGGGGACCTGATGCCCGAAATGGAGCGTACGCGCCTCTGGCTCTATCACAAACCGGTGGGTCTGGTGACCACGGCGCGTGATCCGGAGGGTCGGCCAACAGTTTTTGACAACCTGCCGGAGGACTTGCCGCGCGTTGTCTCGATTGGCCGGTTGGACATCAACACCGAGGGTCTGCTGCTTCTGACCAACGATGGTGGTCTGGCGCGTGTGCTGGCCCACCCCGATACTGCCTGGTTGCGCCGCTACAGGGTGCGCGCCCACGGGAGTATCACACAGGCGGAACTGGATGAACTTGCCAAGGGCATCACAATCGACGGCGTGGACTATGAGCCGATTCATGCCACGCTTGACCGTACGCAAGGAGCGAATGCCTGGTTGACGCTGGATTTGCGCGAAGGCAAGAACCGCGAAGTGAAGGTTGTTCTTGAACACCTTGGTCTGAAGGTTAACCGCCTGATCCGTGTCTCGTTCGGGCCCTTCCAGTTGGGGGATATCCGCGAAGGTGCTGCCGAGGAAATCCGCACACGTATGCTGCGCGACCAGTTAGGCGAGCGGTTGGCCACGGAAGCCGGTGTCAATTTTGAGGGTCCCCGCATCGACCGCGTGGTTAGCGAAGCGCCCGAGCGCGAACGCTTTGCAAAGCCACGTGACGAAGGTCGCTTCAATCGTGACCGTGACGACAGACGCGATGACAGGCGTCCCCCAACACGCTTTGTTGGCGAACAATCCGAACCGGCGGATGTCCGCGTACTGACAGACCTGACCGATCCTTATGCGCCACCTCCCGGTGTGCGCAGTGAGAAGCCATCCGAACGCAATGTCTACCGTGACCGCGACGATGAGGCCCCGCCCAAGCCGCGCCACAGACGATTGGACAAGGAAGGTTTCGGCGAGCGCCGCCAGGCTGCCGTCTATGGCGAAGACAAGTCCCTGCGCGTTGAGGAGGGCCATACTGCAGACCGGGCAGGCCGCAAGGTGCATGTATCGCGCATCGTGCGTGACGCACCGGCGGAAGAAGAAGTACCGCGACGCACCTTTCGGGATCGTGACGAAGGCAGGGGGCGTCCGCCCAGTGGTGGCTCCCGCGATCGGCCGCCTCCACGCCAGTTCAGCCGCGATGGTGGTGACAGACCGCCGCGCACTGAAAGCCGCTCGTTTGGTGATCGGCCCTCCAGCGGTGGTTTCCGTGACAGACCCCCGCCGCGCAGGGACGGTGATGACAGGCCACCACGCCAGTTCAGCCGCGATGGTGGCGACAGACCGCCGCGCACTGAAGGCCGTTCGTTTGGTGATCGGCCCTCCAGTGGTGGTTTCCGTGACAGGCCCCCGCCGCGCAGG
>JANMLW010000085.1:0-8773 GCA_031372765.1 Hyphomicrobiales bacterium | reverse complement strand
CAACGCCTGCACGCTCTTTCTTGCTGAAGGCTATGTCGGACTGTTTGGCTGTCACAAAGAAATAAGTGACGAAAATTGCAGGCATAAAGGCAATAAAGCCTGCGATCCAGAGTTGCAGGTTAAAGGTTAGCTCTTTTGGGGACGCATTCTGTTTGCGGTTAGTCACAAAATTCGTGCCTGCCATATCCGACCTGATAAAACGAAGAATAAATCTGGTAAAAACCGTAGTATTCTATGGTTAACAGTTTATTGCAGAAACCGAATAAGGTGATCAAATATTCTCATATTGCTTTCAAAAACGCAAAAAAGGCACCGCCGTCAAGCGATGCCCTTTTGCATTTTATAGAGCTTGCTAAGGATTATTCGCCTCTGCCTGCGTCACGTTCAGCCTTCTGCTTGGCTTCAAGGTCTTCGCCGGTTTCCTGGTCCACAACCTTCATTGACAGGCGTGTCTTGCCGCGGTCATCAAAGCCCATGAGCTTGACCTTGACCTTGTCGCCTTCCTTGACGATGTCCTTGGTCTGGGCAACCTTGTGATTGGCCAGTTGCGAGATGTGGACGAGGCCGTCCTTCGAGCCGAAGAAGTTGATGAAGGCACCAAATTCCATGACCTTGACGACTGTACCTTCGTAGATCTGGCCGATTTCAGGATCGGACGCGATGCCCTTGATCCAGTTCATCGCCGCCTTGATCGCATTGCCATCCGAGGCTGCCACGCGGATCGTGCCATCATCCTCGATATTGATCTTGGTGCCGGTCTTCTCGGTGATCTCACGGATCACCTTGCCGCCGGTACCGATCACTTCACGGATCTTGTCCGGATTGATCTTGATCGTCTCGATGCGTGGCGCATGTTCGCCAAGCTCGGCGCGGGCACCGGTGAGAGCCTTCGACATTTCAACGAGGATGTGCTCGCGCCCACCCTTGGCCTGATGCAAGGCGACCTTCATGATCTCTTCGGTAATACCGGCGATCTTGATGTCCATCTGCAACGAGGTGATGCCGTTGGTTGTTCCGGCGACCTTGAAGTCCATGTCGCCCAGATGATCTTCATCACCCAGGATGTCCGACAGGACGGCGAAGCGCTTGCCTTCGAGGATAAGACCCATGGCGATACCCGCCACCGGTGCTTTCAAGGGAACACCGGCATCCATCAACGACAGGGATGTGCCGCAGACCGTTGCCATCGACGATGAACCGTTTGACTCGGTAATTTCCGAGACAATGCGGATCGTATAGGGGAACTCGTGATGCGCTGGCAGCATAGGGCGGATCGAGCGCCATGCGAGCTTGCCGTGGCCGATTTCGCGGCGGCCAGGCGAGCCCATGCGGCCGGTTTCACCCACCGAATAGGGAGGGAAGTTGTAGTGCAGCAGGAAGGTTTCCTTCCTGGTTCCTTCCAGGCTGTCGATGAACTGCTCGTCATCGCCAGTGCCGAGTGTGGCCACAACCAGCGCCTGTGTTTCGCCGCGTGTGAACAGGGCTGATCCATGGGTGCGGGGCAGGATGCCGACTTCCGACACGATAGGACGGACCGTTGTCACGTCGCGACCATCAATGCGAATGCCGTCATCGAGGATGTTCAGGCGTACGATCTGTGCCTGCGCGTCCTTGAACTGGCCCTTGAGAGTTTCCTTGTCGAAGACCTTCTTGCCATCGGCGGCAACACCTTCCGGTGCCAACTCCGCCATCACCTTTGCCTTCACGGCATCAATGGCCTTGTAGCGTTCGGCCTTGGCAGTGATCTTGTAAGCCTTGCGCAGGTCCTTCTCGGCCACCTTCATGATCGCCTTTGCGACCACGGAATGATCAGCTGCCGTAAAGTCACGTGGCTCCTTGGCGGCTTTTTCAGCCAGCTTGATAATGGCTTCGAGAACAGGCTGCCAGCCCTTCTGGCCGAACACGACAGCGCCCAGCATGGTTTCTTCCGAAAGCTCCTTGGCTTCCGATTCCACCATCAAAACGGCATCTTCGGTGCCGGCAACGACCAGATCAAGCGCGCTTTCAGCAACCTGCGCCATGGTGGGGTTAAGGACGTATTCGTTGTTGATGTAGGCAACGCGGGCTGCACCCATGGGTCCCATGAACGGTACGCCCGACAATGTGAGGGCTGCTGAAACAGCAACCATCGACAGCACGTCGGTGTCATTTTCCAGATCATGCTGGAGAACGGTGACAACAACCTGTGTGTCGTGACGATAACCAGCAGCGAACAGCGGGCGGATCGGACGGTCGATCAGGCGCGAGATCAGTGTTTCCTTTTCGGAAGGACGACCTTCACGCTTGAAGAAGCCACCGGGGATGCGACCGGCCGCAAAGGTCTTTTCCTGATAGTTGACGGTCAGCGGGAAGAAATCGATGCCGACCTTGGGTTCCTTGGCGGAAACGACGGTGGCAAGAAGGATTGTCTCGCCGTAGGTTGCAAGAACGGCCCCATCGGCCTGGCGTGCAATGCGCCCTGTTTCGAGTGTGAGCGGACGGCCGCCCCAATTGATCGAGACTTTCTGGATATCAAACATAGCGTGCTTTCTTGGCCTGATTGCGGACATTCCGCAGAGGCGGTTTTGGCGAAATCACAATGCAAAAAGCCATGCGCGAGACGGCAAAATGTACGGGAGCTTGCGCATCCTGACATTAGGCAATCGTGCCATGGCTGGTATCATTGTGTGTCTGCCAACAGGCGACAGCCCCATTGCTGCCGCTTCGGATAATGGGCTGCCCGCGATATGCGGCACAGCCGGGCGTGAACTCAGCGAAAAAATTAACGGCGAATACCGAGCTTTGCAATGAGGACCTTGTAACGGTTCTCGTCCTTGCGCTTGAGATAGTCGAGCAGTGTGCGGCGGTTGGACACCATCTTGAGCAAGCCGCGGCGTGAATGGTTATCCTTCACGTGAGACTTGAAATGCTCTGTCAGGTTGGTGATCCGCTCGGTCAAGATGGCCACCTGAACTTCGGGTGATCCGGTATCGTTTGGCTTGACCGCATTCTCTAGAATGAGCGCAGTCTTGCGCTCTGGTGTTACCGACATCGAAATCTCCTGTAAAATGAGGGAAAATGGCCTTTCCAGGATGTCGTCCAGGAAGGTCAAGGGCGCTTATACACAGCGTGGGTAAAAAGGGAAGGGGGGCATCGTGTAACCCGTTGCGGCTTCCATCTACGCGAGCAACACAGCTGAAACTGGTAGCTGTCCCCGCTCTGCGATAGGTTAAGGGTAATTCAAGTCTTGTCCATTTATGCAATCGGTATCATTTCACAATAACTACCCATAATTCCAGGCCGCCTGTGATGGCTACGGCAAGGGCATCGACCTAACTGGAAACCTTAAGTGACAACATTGTCTTTCTCCTCGCCGGGGGTTCTTTCCGGCTTGGCAAGGGTTTCAGACCCTTTCACCCGAACGGACATTCAACTGGATTGCAAGCAAACTGACAGGATTGGAAGGGAGGAGTTCATTCATCCGCTGGCTTGTCGTCAGCGTCACCACCAATCCATGCTACGCCAAAAACGGATCCGGCAGATGGTCGCAGAGTGGTGATGGCTTCCTCCATATGCGCTCCGCTTGTGGCGACATCATCGATTATGAGGCAAGGTCCGGTTGCTGGCTTAACCAGTCGCAGCGGTGGGCGTGATGCATTGCCCTTGGGGTGTGAGCTTCCCTTGCGTGGCGCCGAGGCCAACAGCAGGACCAGCGGTTTGCCGATAAGGTGTGCGACTTCCGCCGCTATCAGCCGGGACAGGCAGGCATCCTCTGCAGAGCGGCTGCAGGGTATGGGCGTAACGTGGCTGAAAGCGCTGGTACCAACGATGCGTCCCACAGCCTCGACAATCTCGCTGGCTGCCGTTTCCACAAGGCTGTGCGGCGGGGCCATCTTAAGGGCCTTTAGCGCTTCTATCTGGTAGGTGCGCACGGGTTTGCGCCATGAGCGCAGGGTGAGATAACCCGTTGCCTTGCGCTGGCGCAGACTCTGGCGTTTGACCAGTGTTTCAGTGAGAAACCGCACCGTCGGATCAAGCTGGAAAGACTTGCCGAAAGTGGCCTCTGCCAGTCCGTTTTCGATCTGTGCTTCTGTCATCCGCAGGGATGTCACATCACTGGCTATAATCTCAAGTAATGGCTCCGTCCGCCCGATAGAACGTAAGGGGCGGCAACTGATGCTGTAGATCTTGACATGATCATCCATTCGCTCGGCAATTAGCTCAACCTGTTCGAAAGAACGTCCATCACGCAACGCTATCTCGAAAATGGCTTCCAGTGCCTCAACCGATGGCACGCCCATTTGGCGGATGCTTTGGCCGATATGCGAAGCGGCATCGCGTCGATTAAGCGTGGCCATCATGGGATTGACATGCAGATACTTGAGATCGGCATCAAGCAATGCAACCGGCTGGCTCAGTGCATCGGTGCGAGTAATAAGCTGGTCAAGCGTGACCTTGAGATCCAATCCATCCAGTTCGTGAACCTGGCCCAATTCATACTCCCGCGCTGCCAGATTTGCCAATTCTGCCAGCGCCCGGACACGTTCGGGATCAGGTTGTTCGATGGCTTCACGAAAGCCGATGACCAATGACAGTCGCTCTTCCGACTTAATGGGCAAGCGGATGATTGCGCCTAGAAACGGCGCACCAGCAACCATGGGATGCGTGGCAAAATAGGGGTGTTTTGCCGTATCAAGGACTAGGCCCGGCTGGCCAGGTTCAAATTCTGCTGCTTTGTCATCTATGTCCACGGCATAGGCGACTGCAGATACCTGGTGGCCTGCCACAATATCCACCCTGCCAGGTTTGGCCCGGACGATGGCGGCCATGGGCGCACCAACCAGCGCGGCGGCAAGACTGGCGAGGCGCTCAAGAGCAGTTGTCATTAAGGAACCTGACCATAGACTGAGAATTTATGGGTCAAAACAAGCCATAAATACCTATTGTCCATCAATTACATAAAAAAACTACTATATCATTTGAATATTTCATAATTACAATGGCTTTATTACCATTTTCCGAACCTTGATGATCCTGCCACCATGCTGCAGCGTGACCATAACTTCGGCAAACCGGCCGTTGTTCAGCAGGTTGACTTTAGCAATATGAGGTCTCCCAAAGTAAGGTAAAATAATACCGTGTATGCTAAATCATTGAAATTATTGAATCACATGGCTTTTCTGCGCTCTTTTAATCCTTGACCCTTGAGCACCTTTCCGTCATATGGCTCCTAACGGCGTGTACTTCTGCGCGTCGCTTGCACTTAACATAACCACGGAATCCTTGTTCATGAGAGCGTCGCTCACCAACTCCACCATTTCGGTGAAGCCGGCTGACGTCGAGAAGAAATGGGTCGTCATTGACGGCACAGGTCTGATCGTCGGTCGTCTTGCATCCATCATCGCCATGCGCCTCAAGGGCAAGCATCGCGCAACATACACAGCCCACGTCGACACCGGTGACAATATCATCGTCATCAACGCGGAAAAGGTTGTCTTCACCGGCC
This sequence comes from Hyphomicrobiales bacterium, assembly GCA_031372765.1. Lineage (GTDB taxonomy): Bacteria > Pseudomonadota > Alphaproteobacteria > Rhizobiales > Beijerinckiaceae > JADCCX01. The sequence goes on along the minus strand of JANMLW010000085.1, from coordinate 3,288 downwards.
GCAAGCGTGAGCAGAAGATCTACTTTCATCACACCGGCTACATCGGCGGTATCAAGGAGCGGACTGCGAAGTTCATCCTTGAAGGTCGCTTCCCCGAGCGTGTGCTGGAGAAAGCCGTTGAGCGCATGCTGCCCCGTGGCCCGCTGGGTCGCCAGCAGTTCAGCAACCTGCGTATCTACAAGGGTTCCACCCACCCGCACGAAGCCCAGCAGCCTGTGGCACTCGATATTGCCGCTCTCAACCGCAAGAACGTGAGGGCTGCATAATGGCCGACATCATCAACTCCCTCGCTGACCTCAAGGGCGGCGCTGCTGCTGTTCAGGCCGAAGCGCCCAAGCATGTGCAGAAGCTCGACAAGCTGGGCCGTGCCTATGCAACCGGCAAGCGCAAGAATGCTATCGCCAAGGTCTGGATCAAGCCAGGTTCGGGCAAGATCGTCGTCAACGGCCGTGCAGTCGAAGTGTTCTTCGCACGCCCCGTCCTGCGCATGGTGCTGACACAGCCCCTGCAGCTCGTTGATCGCCTGACACAGTATGATGTCATGGTTTCGGTTAACGGTGGTGGTCTTTCCGGTCAGGCCGGTGCTGTGCGTCATGGCATTTCCAAGGCGCTGACCTATTATGAGCCAGCACTGCGCGCGCCGCTGAAGAAGGAAGGTTTCCTGACACGCGACAGCCGCATCGTTGAGCGCAAGAAGTTCGGCCGTGCGAAAGCCCGCCGCAGCTTCCAGTTCTCCAAGCGTTGATATCCCGGCGTTAAGGGAAACTGGTTTCACGGTTTCAAAAGGCGGTCTTCGGACCGCCTTTTTTGTTGTTCAAGCCTTGGATTGCGTGATAGTTTCAAACCTTGCTGTTTTGATGCAAGTCTTTGAAAAAAATCAAAAAAGGATGGAACGTGCCATGAAAGCCTTTCTCGCCGCCATAATTGTTGCCGTAGGTATGGGCGTTGTCGCCGCAAGCGTGCTGGAAAGTGGCCAGATGTCCGTTGGCCAGAAGTACTCGACGAGTAGCGTGCGAAACTGATAACCTTAGAATTCAGCCCAGCATTGCGCTGAACGGCAGATAATCGAGCTTGTCGCCGGCTGAGATGCCCGTGCAGTCTAACGGCAGGCTAACCAGACCATCCGTTGCAGTGAGGGAAGAGATGATGCCTGCCCCCTCTATCGGGAAGCGAGTGACTGTACTCTGCCCATTCGCATTGCTTAGAGAGACACGCAGAAACTCGATCCGCCCCGTCTTCTTTTTGTAATGGAAGCCTGAGGTTACTGGCAGAAACGCAGGTGGCATCCATCGCTCACCCGCAAGGGCGGCAATGACAGCGCGGATGACCTGCGTGAAGGTCACAAATACAGCGACAGGATTTCCCGGTAAACCGGCGAAGGCTGCATTTCCGATTGTGCCCATGGCGAGCGGACGCCCTGGTTTGATGGCAAAACGCCAGTAGTCGAGCCTGCCCTCCGCCTCGACCGCGGATTTCACATAGTCCGCCTCTCCGGTGGAAACCCCGCCTGACGTGATGATCAGATCATGGTTTGTTGCAGCCTGTTGCAACGCTGCACGAAGGCTATCTGCGTCATCGCGCAAGACGCCTAGATCCGTAACCAAACAGCCAGCCCTATTGAGTAGTGCGGTGAGCATGATCCGGTTGGTATCGTAAACCGCCCCACCCGCAAGAGTGTCACCCGTTTCAACCAACTCATCACCGGTTGAAAACAACGCGACGCGCACTTTCGTGCGCACATCAAGCCTGTTGTAGCCAGTTCCTGCAGCAAGCGCGAGATGTTGGGGTAAAAGGCGTGTTCCTGCCGATATGGCTAAAGCTCCGGCCTGCAATTCCTCACCCGCTGCCCGGCAATTGGCGCCTATTTTCAGGCCCGGTGGCAGAATGACACAGTCGCCATCCAGTTGAATGTCCTCTTGCATGAAAACCGTATCGGCTCCCGATGGCATTGGCGCACCCGTAAAAATCCGCATCGCTGTGTTATCGGTCAAGGCAGGGATGTTTCGCGCGCCCGCTAGCAGGCGTCCCGAGACGGTCAGGCGTGTTTCAGTGCCGATATTCAGACCAGTATGTTTGACGGCATAGCCATCAACAGCCGCATTAAAGAAAGCGGGTAGGGCGCTTTTCGCCACAATGTCAGTTGCCAGAATGCGTCCGTCACAAGCTGATAATTCCAGGTCTTCCTGCCCAGCGACCATGGGGATGCGCGTGCGGATGAAAGCCAAAGCATCCTCAATGGACAGCGGCGCGTCGCCAAAAGCAAAGCAATCGTTGCTGAGTTGTGCCATCGCCGCTTACCCCTGCCGCCAGTCGACTGCTGAGGGAGCAACCGCCAGCGCCAGAACAATTTCTGCGATGGTTTCTGCATCATCCAGCGCCATCACCGGTCTGTCCGCTTCAGGCAAGGCTACATCGCTGGCGACCGCCAGTATGGTGGCATTGCCTGGATATAGCGGCGGCTTGGTGGTGGCGGCACGAAACACCTCGATCTTGGGGTGTGGCGCGCGCTTGAAGCCTTCAATTAGCACAAGATCGACAGCCGAGAGTTTGGCGATCAGCACTTCCAGCTTCGGTTCTGGCGCATCGCGCAATTCATGCATCAGTGCAAAGCGATTTTCTGAGGCTATCAGCACTTCGGTCGCGCCAGCCGCCCGGTGTTCATAGGAATCCTTGCCCGGCGTGTCGACATCAAACATGTGATGCGCATGCTTGAGCGTAGAGACCTTTAGGCCCCTCGCTGTCAGCAGAGGAATGAGCTTGAGGATGAGCGTGGTCTTTCCCGCTCCGCTCCACCCTGTGATTCCGATTATGCGCATGGTTAAAACTATTAGTTGGAACAGAGTGGGTTGGAAAGGTCAGTGGTTCGTGATGTAGATTATGCGCTATTTCAATCGAGCGAGAGATTCAGGGGGCTAAATGGAAAACCAGCTGAACCGAGGTCTAAAGAAGCGATTGATGTACGTTGAGAACAAGGATGGTGACCTTGATGGTGCCTCAGCTCGCATTGGTTGGGTGAGTTTTTCACAAACTGGCAAGACCGTCTATTACCGAGGGCGTGAACTTTCCAGTACAGGTGGAAGAGGAATTCGCGGCAATTTCCGTGATCATAACGCAGGTGAAGAATATTGGATTTCAGGTGTAAAACGTCGAGGGACGAACGCTCATCAACATGCTGCCGTAAAAATTATCATTGATGATGATGCATTGACGGAATATCAAAAAGTTCGGCAACAATGAAATAAATGGCCGGGTTGCCCCGGCCATTTGAAATTATCGCCTCGAAGATTT
>JANMLW010000080.1:0-7654 GCA_031372765.1 Hyphomicrobiales bacterium | reverse complement strand
TGCCCGGGATGGAATGGAATAGGTGCCGGTGACATGGGCGACCGGCTCATTCTCGCCGACGGAATAGAGCGTTGCCTCGCCCACAGCCAGACGCTTGCCAATCTTCAGCATGCGGCACTCAACCACCATGTCACGCTGGGCTGGCTTGCGCAGGAAATTAATGTTGAGATTGGTCGTGACGGCCAGAGCAACAGGGCCAAGCGCGCCCAGCACGGCCACATAGAACGCCAGATCCGCCAAAGTGAACATGGAGGGACCTGATAGCGTTCCGCCGGGCCTGATGTTGCGCTCGTGATACGCCATGCGCATACGACACGTGCCATATCCTACGGCCTCGACGCTGAAAATGCGCCCACCGAGATGAATCTGGGGAAACTCGCGGTCAAGAAACGATTCCATCTCAACCGGTGTCATGGCGGCAACGGGAACACGTGTGGCAAGCATGGTTTAATGATCCGGAAATGTCGCGTGAACGTGGAACACAAGGTAGACCCGGCGCAAGGGCTTGGACAAGATCGGATTTGACGATATCCTTGCAAACATGAACGCGCCTGTCCTGCACAAGACTGATTTGCCTGTCCTGATACGCAAGGATAACGACGGCATGGCCGTGCTGACATTCAACCGACCTGACATCCGCAATCCCCTGTCAGAGGCGCTTTTGGCCGCCCTTACCCTCGAATTGACGGCCATTGCCGGGGACAGAACCGTGCGCGCCATAGTGCTGACGGCCGAGGGTCCGGTGTTTTCAGCAGGGCACGACCTGAAGGAAATGACGGCACACCGCGCTGATGCAGACCAGGGCCGGGCCTATTTTGCCGATATCCTGGGGCGATGCGCACGGATGATGCAGCAGATCGTGGCGCTACCGCAGCCTGTGATAGCAGCGGTTGAAGGCTTGGCGACAGCGGCGGGATGCCAGCTTGTGGCATCCTGTGATCTCGCGGTTGCCGGAGCGAATGCCCGGTTTTGCACACCGGGCGTACATATCGGGTTGTTCTGCTCGACACCGATGGTTGCCCTGTCACGGTCCATCTCAGGAAAGCACGCCATGGAAATGCTCTTGATGGGCGACATGACCGATGCAGCCAGCGCCTATCGCTTCGGGCTTGTAAACCGCGTTGTCCCAGCCGGAAGTGCTTTGCAGGAAGCCATGGCGATGGCAGCAATCATTGCCTCAAAATCACCCCTGACAGTCAAGACCGGCAAACAGGCATTCTATCGCCAGCGTGAGATGACCCTAGAATATGCCTATACGTATACATCGCAGGTCATGGTCGAGAATATGCTCACACGCGATGCGCAAGAAGGCATAGGTGCCTTTGTTGATAAGCGGGAGCCGGTCTGGGAAGGGCAGTAGGCTCAGCTTCCCCCTGCACCGTATGGCGGCTTGGGAATCGCCTGATGCGCTTGCCTCAGTGCGGCTGACCATCGTTCGCGCAGGTCATGAAAGTAGGGTTCACCCGCCTCGATGCGGCGGCGGACATCAAAGGAAATATCCTCGCGTTTCTGCACAACCAGATCAACCGGCAGGCCCACACCAAGATTGGATCGCATGGTCGAATCCATCGAGATGAGGCCAAGTTTCAGGGAATCATAGATATCCGTGTGATAAAGGACAGCACGGTCCAGAATAGGCTTGCCGTATTTATGCTCGCCTATTTGCAGGAAGCAGGTGTCCTGTGTCGCCTCGATGAAGTTACCAGCCTTGTATAGCATGAACAGCCGCATCGGCTCACCCTTGATCTGTCCGCCCAGCAGCATGGTCACATCAAAGCTGGCGGCATGCTGCTCCAGCGCATTGCCGTCAATTTCAAACACCTTGCGAATGGCGCGCCCCACAAACTGCACAGCCTCGAACATCGTTGGCATATCGATCAGACGCTCCACCAGCTTCGTTTCGGGGTTCTTTATACCCTCTCGCAGATGCGAAACGATGGATTGGGTCACAGCCAGATTTCCCGCCGTGCACAGGGAGAACAGTTTCTGCCCGGGTTTCTCGAACACATGCAGCTTGCGAAAGGTTGCCACATTATCCAGCCCGGCGTTGGTCCGCGTGTCGGCCATCAGGACCAGCCCCTGCTCCACCAGAATACCCACACAATACGTCATAGTGCCGTCAACCTGTTGTACCTGAATACCCGTAGCATCATCGAACCTGATAACCGGCCCGCATGGAAGGTGCAATCGCTCTGCACAGTTGATCCGCGCAGAGTTTGTCAACTGGAGTGCGCCGTCAGTATTCGACGACCATGCGCCCCTGCTTGACCTCGACAGCGACAGTAAGTTTCTCGGAGTCGCCTCCGATACGGGAGCCACGAATGGGTGCCGCTTCGAGATAGTCGGAGCCCACACCGACCCGTACGTAGCGGTCGGAAACGCAGACACCGTTGGCGGGATCAAAGCCAATCCAGCCCAATCCAACCACATGGGCCTCGGCCCAGGCATGGCCTGCATCCTGATCATTCGTGTCAGTGCGCAAATAGTAGCCGCCGACATACCGGGCTGGAAGGCCCAGCGAACGCGCGCAGGCAACAAAGACATGGGCCAGATCCTGGCAAACGCCGGATTTCTGCTGAAAGGCCTGCAAGGCCGTGGTTGTCACCGTGGTTTCGCCGATCATGAAGGCAAAATCCGTGTGGATTCGCGCCATCAAGGCATGCAGTGTCGCAACCTTGTCACCCCCCTCACCATTGGCCACGTCGCGGGCAAAGGCACGAAGTTCCGGCTCAACGCGCGTTAAAGGCGTCTCACGCAACCAGAACCCCAGCGGAAACCGCTCGACTGCGCCGCGGATGTATCCCCCGCAGTCATCGACATCCACCTCGCCCTCGGCAGAAATCTTCATCTCCTTCACCGGTCCATCGACCGAGAAGGTATGCACGATATTGCCAAAAGCATCCTCGGAACGGTCCAGACGGCAATCGGCATCGATTTCCACGCGCCAGTCCCGCACGAACTGCCCGTCAAAACTGCGGGGCATCAGGCGCAGGATCTGAACGGCAGACTGTGCCGGTCTGGCATAATCGTAGTGGGTATCATGACGGATTTTCAGGCGCATTTCATTTGCTCAAAGCAGATACTGGTCGACAACGGCGGCACCAAGCCGGTTGTTCTCGGAAATGAAATCCGTGAGAAACTCATGCAGACCGTACTGGAAAAGCGCATCAATGTTCTGATTCTGCAAGCTGCCATAGTTTGTCCGGGCTATACGCTGGGCAGCACCCTGACGGCCATAACGCTCGGCCAGATGATCGAGCTGGCGGTTGAGGTTTTCATAGGACGAAATCAGCGAGCGCGGCTGCTCCATGCGCAGGATCAGAAAGTCCGCTACCAGCCAGGGTTTGACATTGTCGCGATAAACCCAGTTGTAGGATGTCAACGCGCCGACACCACGCAGTATCGCCGACCACTGGAAATAGTCCAGCCCTCCACCCACCGGCGCGGATGCAGGCAGGAGGACATGATACTTAACATCAAGCAGGCGGGCGATGTTGTCCGCACGCTCTAGCAATGTGCCGATACGCTGGAAGCGGAAATGGTCCGTCCGCAGCATGGTGCGATAGGCCGTGCCATCAAAGCGCAAGGACGCCTCCTGAATGACTGACAGGAAACGTGCCAGTTCATTGGGGCTGATGTTCTTCAGTTTGAACTTCTGCACCTCGTGCCATACCCCATTGATGACCTCCCACATCTCCGTCGTCAGCGCCGTGCGAACAGCCCGGGCATTGGTGCGTGCCGTCTCTATGCAGGTGCGAATGGACGACGTATTGGCCTCTGATGCCACTATGAACTCGATGACGTTCTCCCGTGTTGCCTTGTCATACACCTTATAGAAGGCGTCGCCGCAGGCGGCGGTGGCGATGGCGCTTTCCCATTCGCTGGATGCTCCTGCATAGGCGGAAGGCAAAGCCGAAAGGCGTTGGGCCACATCCAGGATGCGGGCGAGATTCTCCGCCCGCTCGACATATCGCGAAAGCCAATAGAGGCTGTCAGCTGTGCGTGAGAGCATGGTTCAATCCTCCCCAGCTTTATTGCTGTCTTCAACAACCCAGGTATCTTTTGTGCCACCACCCTGCGATGAATTGACCACCAGTGATCCGGCCTTGAGGGCAACACGCGTGAGGCCCCCAGGCACGATACGCACCTTGTCCGACCCTGACAGGACATATGGCCTGAGATCCACATGACGCGGTGCCAGACCATTGTCGATGAAACAGGGCACGGTGGATAACGCCAGTGTCGGCTGGGCGATGAAACCATCGGGATGCGCCATCAATTTGGCCGCGAAATCCGAGAGCTGCTGCTTGCTGGCATGCGGGCCAACAAGCATGCCATATCCGCCTGAGCCATTGACCTCCTTCACCACAAGTTCCGACAAGTGCTCCAGCACGTATTTCAGCGATGCTGGCTCGCGGCAACGCCAGGTTGGCACATTCAGCAGGACAGGATCCTCCTCAAGGTAAAACCTGATGATTTCCGGCATATAGCTATAAATCGCCTTGTCATCACAGACACCCGTGCCCACTGCATTGGAAATAGTCACATTGCCTGCTGCATAGGCAGTCATAAGGCCCGGCACACCCAGCATTGATGTGGGATTGAAGGCCAGCGGATCGAGAAACTCATCGTCGATGCGCCGATAAATCACGTCAACCCGGCGTGGACCTTCGGTTGTTCGCATGTAAACCACATTACCGCGCACGAACATATCCCGCCCCTCAACGAGTTCGATGCCCATCTTGTCGGCCAGAAACGAGTGCTCGTAATATGCGGAATTGAAAGGACCCGGTGTCAGCAGAACGACAGTGGGCTCAGCGGTGGCGGTGGGGGGGGCTACAGACCGCAAGGTCTGCAACAGGTTGTCAGTATAATTATCGACAGGCGCGATTTTCAGCCGCCCAAAAAGATCAGGAAACAGGCGCATCATCGCTTCGCGGTTTTCAAGCATGTAGGAAACGCCGGACGGGGTGCGGGCATTATCCTCCAGCACATAGAATGTATCAGGATCGACCCGCACCACATCCACACCGGCGATATGGACATAAACACCGCCGGGCGGCTTGATACGTGCCATGGCAGGCTGAAAAGCCGGATTCTGCAAAATCAGATCTTCTGGAACAAGCCCTGCCTTGACGATGTTCCTCTCGCCGTAAGCATCGGCAATAAAGGCGTTAAGCGCCTTGACGCGCTGCTCCAGACCCATGGAGAGCTTGGCCCATTCCTTCATTGTCAGCACGCGCGGTACGATATCAAACGGGATGATCCGTTCGGTACCCTCGGCATCACCATAGACATTGAAGGTTATGCCTATGCGGCGGAAGAACAATTCTGCCTCGGATTTACGGCTGTTGAGCAATTCAGGCGGGGAATCCTTGAGCCATTGTGCCAACACGTCATAGCCGTCGCGTACGACCCCATCCATTCCATGCATCTCGTCGAAGATGGCTTTTTCAGCCGTGGCCTTCGTCATACGACCTCCCGGTACGTCCTGTTTTCCAGGTCGCTCTGTTTTCATGGGAGCAATTTTCGGGCCGGATGGGAAGGGGAATCGTCAGTTTGTGAAGCTGACCGACACTTTTTTGTCCTATTCGATAGCGTCAGGCAAAAAAGCGGCAAAAAAGCTGGATTCAAAAAAGATCAATGACAAAAATTTTATCCGCCTTGATGAAGACAAGGGAGTAATCCCTCCATTTTTATGCGGGGCTTATTCCTGGAACCTTCATGACGTGATGCTATTTCAATTTCTGGGTAGGGGTCATGTTGTCCACGATCATATCGGTCGGTGGTTGTTATAATTCCAGCGCAATCATGTTGCGTAGTCCTGGGCTCGCCGCTTTGCTGCTCCGCTCACAATATCCCATACTTGGCAAACACATCCGCCAGTCTGTCGCCGCACTGAAGATCATGCAGCGTACGCTTCTCGCCCCTGATTTTCTCAAAGGCGAGGCGCAACACCTCTTCCTCTGCCTTTTGCGGCACGATGACCGCGCCATCAGCATCTCCGAAGACCAGATCGCCGGACTGGACAGCGACGCCAGCGCACAGGATAGACACATCGATGGCGATGATCCGCGCCCTACCCTTGGTATCAAGCGGACCAATACCGCCGTGGAAGACCGGATAGCCCATCGCGCGAATAGGCTTCACGTCACGCACGCAACCATCCATCAAAGCACCAGCGCTGCCTCGTGCTTTCGCCGCTGTTGACAGCAACTCACCCCATGGCGCGACCTGCAAGGAGTTTGCGCAGGAGAAGACCGGCACTTCGTCTGGCTTCAGGCTGTCCACCAACGCGATTTCAAGATCATAGGGGTTCAGGCCAGCAGGCACATCGTGGCTTTCGATGAACGCCGCTGTACGCGCCCTGCCGCACATAACGGATGCCTCATCAAGCGGGCGGATGCGGGATGGCAGCGCCTGATTGCGCAAGCCAATACTGTCAAGACAGTCGGACAGCACTGAAGTGAACAGGCTTTGGCGGATTTCGATCAGAGTGTGGATCATGGCTGCCCCTCACTTCACCTTGAAATAATGCCCCTCGATGCCGCCGCTGTGGCCGCAGTACGGCTTCTGGCTGTCATCCGCAGGCGAGGTCTCGCTGATTTTCAGAGCGGAGCCAACCCGCGCGATATCGATGCGGACCTTCTCCTCCTTGAAGCGGATCAATCCGGCCTGTACGAGAGCCGTTGCATCGATCTCACAGACCCATTTGGCCGTCACCATAGCGGCGGAGGACACCTTGATGCTGACCTTGCCATCCTTGGCAGGCGCAAACAAAACGGAGCCGTTCTCGTTCTTCCATTCACCGATAAAGGCGGCGGCACCCATGCCGGTGGGGCCAGCCTCCAGCGCACGCAGCATATCGAGCCGCGTCTTCATGAAATCTGCCAGACTGCCGCTCTGCTCGACCAAGGCGATCTCGCGACCCACCAGAAACAGCGACTGATCCTCTTTCAGGGCCGCTTGTGCTGCAGGGTTCAGCCTCTTGCGTGCGTCGGCGTAGGCCGCGCCGATCTCTCTGTCATGTTTTGAGAGTATGGCACTCTTGCAGATGGCCTTCTCGATGTCCTCTTTGGCCTTGGCGCAATCGAATGATGGGCGGTTCTGCGCCGTGGCTATCGTGAGGGAAGCAAGCAGCAGAGCGATAGCACATCCAACTGTTCTCCAAACCATCGTTATCTCCCCTAGGGCGTGTCGTCAGTTACGAACAGATGGTGGACGCGAGGGAAAATGGTTCAGTGTGACGTGGTTCTGGCGAAGCAAACCGTCCGGTTTGAGAGACAGAAGCACATAACAATGGGCCATTTTAACCGCGCCACACTGAAAAAGAGATTTTAACCAGCGGTGAGATGGAAATGCACTGACTGAAAAGATAAAAAACTTTCCGATAGCGCAGCTATCGGCGCGTCTTTTATCTTTCCAGTCAATCCATTTCGATCTCATCCACCATTTGTTCCTAACTGACGACACGCCCTAGTTTTTACGCGGCCAGGGAGGCGCCGGTGCAAGCTGCTTGTAGAAAACCGTCGCCGCCGCAAGGCTGCCGTCGGGCGCATAGGCAAAGTCACGCATGGTGCCCAGCTCCGTCCAGCCCATGCGGCGATAGAGCCTGTCGCCTGCGCCGCCGGTCTCTGTATCAAGGATGAGATGC
>JANMLW010000017.1:0-17264 GCA_031372765.1 Hyphomicrobiales bacterium | reverse complement strand
GATCAAAATCTTTGGCAAAACGGATGATATCAGCCTCGCTGAAGGTGATGTTTCCCAAGGTAAGTTGATCTCCAATCTCCAGATCCTCAAAGAACGGGATGGTATCGTGTTCAACCGCTTTCATCACTGGCAACGCGGGTTGCCTGGGTGCGAACGGTTTCGCTTCCGAATCGACCAGCGGTTCGTTGCCCCGCCTTCCGATCATGATTAAGTTGGTCTGCTCGAACACAGGCTCATTCCGCTGGTTCAGGAGTTCGAAGCGAAAATTGACAAAGCCGCGATCCGGCTTGGTTAGCGATGGTCTGCGGTCCACGATATGCCGAATACCGCGCAAATGATCGCCCGCTTTCACGGGCTTTAGCCATTTCAGTTCCGAGACCCCCGGCGATCCCATGCTGGCCGCATCAAGGATGAAATCCTCGGCGATCATCCGCATGTTCAGCGCAGCTGTGTACCAACCTGACGCGATCAATTCGCCCGCCATCGTCGCTTTGGCCGCCTTCTCGTCAACATGCATGGGTTGCGCGTCAAACTCCCGCGCAAAGGCGAGCATGATCTCCCGCTGTACAGTCACCCCGCCATAAGGCGTGGCGGAACCGGGGATAAAATCCTCGAAATAATAGGATGGCATGTGCGCCTCAATTATTGAACCGGAAGTGCATCACATCACCATCGGCGACAACATATTCCTTCCCCTCAAGACGGAATTTGCCTGCCTCCCGCGCTCCAGCCTCGCCCTTGTTGGCGATATAATCAGGATAGGCGATGGTCTCGGAGCGGATGAAACCCTTCTCGAAATCGGTATGGATCACGCCCGCCGCAGCCGGAGCCTTGGTGCCCTTTGTGATGGTCCAGGCGCGGGCTTCCTTGGGCCCAACGGTGAAATAGGTCAGCAGGCCGAGAAGCTCATAACCCTCGCGGATGACACGGTTGAGGCCCGGCTCCGAAAGGCCAACGGCATCGAGAAAATCCTGTCGGTCTTCGAGCGCCATCACGGCTATTTCGCTCTCGATCTTGGCAGAGACAACCACCGCCTTGGCACCTTCCGCATTGGCGCGGTCAAACACGCGTTGCGAAAATTCATTGCCCTTGTCAGCCGCCGCTTCCTCCACATTGCAGACATAAAGTACGGGCTTTGAGGTGATGAGCTGCAAGGCCTGAAACGCCGCTTCCTCATCTGTGGACCGCCTGGCAAGACGGGCGGGCTTGCCTTCACGCAAAAGCGGCAAAGCGCGATTGACAAGATCAAGCGCCTCCTTGGCTTCCTTGTCGCCAACCTTGGCTTTCTTTTCCAGGTTGACGACGCGCTTTTCCAGGCTTTCCAGATCAGCCAGCATCAATTCCGTGTCAATAATATCGATATCGGACAAGGGATCGATCTTACCCTCAACATGGGTGATATCCCCATCCTCGAAGCATCGGACCACATGGGCGATGGCATCACATTCCCGGATATTGCCGAGAAACTGGTTGCCCAATCCCTCGCCCTTGGACGCGCCGCGCACAAGGCCCGCGATATCGACGAAGGTCAGGCGCGTGGGAATGATCTGCTGTGATCCGGCAATGGCCGAGAGCTTGTCGAGCCGCTCGTCCGGCACGGCAACATCGCCAACATTCGGCTCGATGGTGCAGAAAGGATAGTTGGCGGCCTGCGCCGCCGCCGTCTGTGTGAGCGCGTTGAAGAGGGTCGATTTGCCGACATTCGGCAACCCGACGATGCCACATTTGAAACCCATGATCGTTCCGGACTGCGCCTGCACGCAAACCTGCGTCGGCTGAGACAACTGCTAGGGCATGCACTAACGGGCAAACGCCATGACGGCAACCCGTTCAGACGGTTTCACGTGCTCGCCGGATACGCACGTAAAGCGCACCGGTGCCGCCGTGTCGGTGGGCGGCGTCCTCAAAGCCGATGATGCAACGACGCAAACCCGGGTCTGACAGCCAATGCGGTACCAGGCGCTTCAGCACGCCCCGCTCGCTGTCGCCAAAACTTGAGGAGCCCTTTCCGGTGATGATCATCACCAGGGCCGCTCCTTCGTGATGCTTGCGCTGCACAAACTGGAGCAGGGCGCGATGCGCCTCATCCTGCCGCATGCCATGCAGATCGAGCACACCATCGATAGGGGCCTGCCCCCGGGTGACGCGCTGGCGCAGACGCCGCTCGATAGGCGCCATGGGCAGGATGCGGGTTGCCGATGAGAGGGGGAGCGGAAGTACAGGCGCTGTGGGGGTTGCAATGGTTGCGGCGTCCCTGGTTGTCAGGGACTTTGGCACCACCGGCAGCTTGCGTCCCGGCAATGGCCGGACTTGCGATGCCACATGCACCCACAGGGCCAGTTCCTCATCGGTGAGCTTGCCACGCCGCCTCATGGCCGGGAATCTGGTTTTGCGCGTGGCCAGAGCACCACAAAGCGCATGGGATGGCGCAACACGCCAGCCCGCGAGCCCGCCTGCGCCCCCGACCCATGATACAGATCGGCCCGCGCCGGGCCCAGAATGGCGGAGCCCGTGTCTTCGGCAATTGTCAGGTGCCTGAACGCTTCGCTTCCTGCTTCCCGCGGCAGCTCAACCTCCAGCCACACCGGCAAACCATAGGCCCAGATGGTGCGGTCAACCGCAATCGACCGCCACGGCGTCAATGGCAGGCCAGCTCCGCCTATGGGGCCTGAAGCCTCCAACAGTTCCTCCGCCACCCGGAAGAATACATAAGAGCGGTTCATCTCCATGATGCGCTGGGCTTCCACAGGGTTGGCGCGCAGCCAAGCCTTGAGCTTGTCCATTGTGGCATCTTCCAGCGTCAACAGGCGTTCCTGCACCATAATGCGTCCGATGGAGCTGTAGGGATGACCATTGCGACCGGAATAGGCCACGCGGACCGTTCGGCCCTCCGGCAGGCGAACGCGGCCCGATCCCTGCACCTGCATAAAAAACACCTCAACCTCATCCCTCAGCCAGAGGATCGGAAGGACTGACTCTGCCGTCTCGTCCCGCATGATAGCGGCTCGATCGGGGTAGATCTCATGTGCGCCATCAGCTCTCTTGCGCGCCGCTGCAAAGCCTTCGGGAATACCTGGCCAGACTTCCCCTTGCGGAATGGTCACAACATCGTCAGGCCGTGCCAGCAAAGGGGCTTTGAACGCGTCTGTCCTGACCAGTGATCCGGTTGTTTCCGGCTCGTAGTAGCCAGTCAGAAAACCCGAACCGGACGAAGGCAGAATGTCCAGCGGCTGAAACCACCGCTCGAAGAAAACCCGCGCTTGCGCACTGCTGTTGATGCTTTCCGTCAGCGCTTGCATACACACAATGTCCAGTGCGACAGGCGCCGGCGCTCCTGCCCTGAGCACCTGCGCCGCCTTTGCCCTTGCCTCGCAGTGTGCGCGAAACACCCGCCATACGGCAAGGTGATCATCCTTCAGCCAGTCATTCAGTGCAGCAAAAGCCACGTGTTTGACGCTGGCACCTTTTAGATCTGGCAGGTTCTGGGCTGATGCAGTGGAAAGTGACATGACAAGAGCGAGCGCTGCATTGAGAAACGCCCGTACCAGACAATCAGCCATTGCTCTCGGTCGCCACCAGTTTCCAGTTCGGATCACGTGTGCTGGTGTCACGTGCGAAGGTCCAGATATCCGTGACATCGGCCATTTTCTCTGCGCTGCCATCAATCACCGCACCGGCCTTGTCACGGGTTGTCGAAATCAGTTTTGAAGTGAAGCTGACGGTAATATGAGCGAACTTTTCGCGCATCTCGGCATTGACGATGTCCGCCTTGTCAATCGACACGAAGGTGGTTTCAGCCACCTCACCCCTGCTCTCGCGATCGGCAATGGCAGTGACAAATCCTTCAAGCACATCTTTTGCCAGCAGGTCCTTCAATGTCTTGCGATCTCCCTTGGTGTAGGCCTGTACGATCATTTCGTAAGCGGCCTTGGCGCCGCCTGCAAAACCGCGACCATCAAAACCTGGATCAGCCGCCAGTACAGTATCAAGCCCTGATGCCAATGGCGTGCCTGCCTGGGCGATTCCGGCCCAACGATCAGCCTGTGTCATCTCCGGCTGCTGCGCCATGGGTTGCTGGTTATGGGGCGCCCGGTTGGTTGTGGGCAAAGGCACCACATTATCCTGCGTTGCTGGTTGTCCTGCGTTCTTGCGGGCCTCCATCTCACGGCGTATGTCTTCAGGCGGCCGTTCAAACCCGGCCTTGGTTCCCAGCACCGAGCGCAATTTCATGATGACGAAAACCGCAAGGCCCAGAAACACCAGCGTCAGTACGAGATCGTTGCTGCCAGACATGATTGGTCATCCATTCAGAAGTGTTGCAAAGCCGGGCGCGGCCTTGCAAGCCACGCCTTGTCTTATCATATGTGGGAACGGGCGTAGCATCCGCCAGCCCCAGCGACAAGATTTGCAGCAAACTCCTTTGATATGATTCGCCGTTTTCCTCTATTAACCGGTCTCATCGTCATCACTGCATGGTTTGCAGTGGAAATGACAGCGTTCAACCTTGTCGCCGGATGGACTGGCGGCTTGATGGCATTCCTGCTGTTCATCCTCAAATCCGTTGCGGGATTTGTTTTTGTGGGACAATTGCTGCGTCGAAAATTGATGGGGGCAGGGGGCATTCGTGTTGTTTCCCTGACCGGCAGTGGAATCACTGATGCCTCTCTCAAGGTTCTGGGGGCAATTCTGCTTGTCGTTCCGGGGTTTCTGGCAGGCATCATCGGTTTGGCTCTGCTGACACCATCGGTCAGGCTGATCATCTCGGGGCGGTTGAAGACAGCCGCACAGGATCCGCGCGACATCGAACTGTCGAGCCGGGACTGGCAGGAAGTATCCGGGGAAGCATCCCGGGAAATACCCGGGGAACCGCGCAAGCGCATCCGTCGTCCCCGCAAGAGTGACGATGCGTCATGAATGACAGGGATCATGCATCTGTTTTGACAGAACACTTGTCGCTGTCATCCTGTTCGTGATAGCCGACACGGGCGTTTTTATATTCAAAGGATCGGAACATGTCGGCTGGAACAAATGGTGCCAATGGCAGCGCTGCCAATACGGCACCTTCACTGAACGCCCTGGGTCAATACACCAAGGATTTTTCATTCGAGAACCCGCATGCGCCCAAATCCCTGGGGCCACAGGAAGGCCAGCCCGGCATCAACATTCAGGTCAATGTCAACGCACGGCAATTGGCGCAGGACGATTTCGAGGTTGAACTCAAACTGGAAGGTGGCGCTGGCGAAGGGGCCGATACCCTGTTCAAGTTTGACCTGACCTATTGCGGCATCTTTCGCGCCACTAACATTCCTGCCGATCAGATGGGTCCTGTGGTGATGATCGAATGCCCGCGCCTGATCTTTCCGTTTGCACGGCAGATCATCGCGGATGCGGTACGCAACGGTGGCTTCCCGCCTCTCTATATCGATCCGATTGATTTCGGCGCTCTCTATGCCCAGCGCATGCAGGATCAGCAGGCTACAACCAGCTGAGGGTTACAGGTGTTGCTTACGTGCGGGAATGATTGGAATTTTCGTTTCTGGTCTTGAAATTCAAACAAATATGCATACGTAATTATACATAGCCAGCTTATCGTTCCGGGACTCCCCCGTTTCTGGAGAGTAGCGGCTATCACCGGCCTTGGCTGGTGTTGTCTCAGACACTTACGCTCGACTCCCCCCGGGTCGGGCGTTTGTCGTTTTTACGGATGAATATGGTGCATGACGGTGGTTTTTGGCTGGTCCCCACTGTACTGCACAGATACTCTGAAAAAACTTCTCCAGACGGATCAGACATGACCTTGCGGATCACCACCTGGAATATCAATTCGGTTCGGCTACGAATCGATTCTGTCGCACGGTTTGTGGCTGAGAATGCTCCCGATGTGTTGTGCCTTCAGGAAACAAAATGCCCCGATGACCAGTTTCCCCTCGCCGGTGTCAGGGCAATGGGGTTCCGGCACTGGGCCTTTACGGGCCAGAAGGGCTATAACGGCGTTGCAATCTTTTCGCGCTTTCCCCTGCTGGATGTCGAGCGCGGACAATTTGGTGGCAACGCGGATGCCCGCCATATCGGTGCCATGCTGGGTGAAGAAGCCGGAGCCTATGCTGGCGTGACACTGCATAACTTCTATGTGCCCGCAGGGGGTGATATCCCCGACCGCGTTGCCAACATCAAATTCGGCCACAAACTGGATTTCCTGAAGGACATGCATGACTGGTCCACAAGATCCGCCGCAACACGCAGGAAGAGCGTTCTTGTCGGAGACCTGAACATTGCGCCCTACGAGAACGACGTCTGGAACCATAAGGCCTTGCTGAACATCGTCAGCCATACGCCCATTGAAACGCAAACACTGGAGGCCTTGCGCCACTCCGGTCAATGGATTGATTCCATCCGGTTGCTGCATCCTGAGCCTGAACGTGTCTATTCCTGGTGGAGTTACCGTTCAGCGGATTGGGAAGCGGCCAACAAGGGCCGCCGCCTTGATCACATCTGGGCCAGCGAAGATCTTAAAGCGGCCGTTACCGACAGCCTGATTACCAGAAGTGCCCGTGGCTGGGACAAACCGTCCGATCACGTGCCCGTTACGGTGTCCTTCCAGCTATAAGGCAAAACTATTCCGCTTCAGCTTCGGGTGGCAACATCTGGTCAATGCGTCGTAACTGTCCGTCAAGCGCTGTAATGCGACCCTGAAAACTATTGCGTAAGGCTCGGCCCGTATCTGGATATTCAGCCAGAATACGCCGGATGAGGTGTCTGGGTATGCGCCGCAGGAGTGTTGGTTCCATTGCCGTTGCCGTAGCCGGACGCAGCGTTTCCACGAATAGCGCCGTTTCTCCCACCAATGCGCCAGCGGAATGGATTTCGGCGGTTCCGGCACTGGCAAGCTGCATGGAACCCGATATCAGAAAATATCCCCCGTCGGAGACATCGCCTTCCCGGAACAGCACATCGCCCTGCCGCAAGGTGCGTGTATCGGAATTGAAGGCAAGCAGGCGCAAGGCCTCCACCTCGAAATGGGCAAGCACCGGATTAGCGGTCAACTGGATGATATCGTTATCAAGGGACATGGTGACGGAGCCTCACGGAACCAGTTTGTAGCCACCGGCGTCTGTTACCAGAATACGGGCCTGGCCCGGGTCTTTCTCGATTTTCTGACGCAGACGATAGACATGGGTTTCAAGCGTGTGGGTTGTCACGGCGGCATTGTAGCCCCAGACCTCCTGCAACAGCACATCGCGCGGAACCACCCTTTGCCCGGCGCGGTAGAGATAGCGCAGGATGGAGGTTTCCTTCTCGGTCAGGCGAATCTTGCTGCCCTTCTCGGTCACCAGCATCTTGGCACCAGGGCGAAAGATGTAAGGCCCGACATTGAACTGCGCGTCCTCGCTGGCTTCATATTGTCTCAGATGCGCCCGAACCCGCGCCAGCAGCACCGCAAAACGGAAAGGCTTCGCAACATAGTCATTGGCACCGGCTTCAAGGCCAAGCACGGTGTCGGCCTCTGTATCATTGGCCGTCAGCATGATGATCGGGCTCTTGAAACCGTTCTTGCGCATCACCCGCACCGCTTCGCGACCGTCCATGTCCGGCAGGCCGACATCCATCAGCACCAGATCGACATGATCGCCACGCACGCTCTGGATGCCCTCCAAGGCAGTGCCTGCTTGCATGATGCCGAATTCTTCGTGCAGGGCCAATTGCTCCGCCAGAAGCGTACGCAAATCGTGATCATCATCTACCAGCAGGATGCGTCTTACATTGCTCATCAAATTCTGCCCACCATCTGTTCCTGCCCGACGATACACCAATGTATCTTATGCATGATAAAGCGCACCTGCTACAAGGGAAGTGCTGCCATGACGAGACAAGGCACTGGACAGGACAAGTCACGATTGATCACGAAAACGACAGCAAAGCTCATGCGCGTCAGGCATTTGCCAGGAAATCCACAGCGCGGTCGCCTGAGCATTGGCACACTTTGCATGACCTGCGCACTGGGCAAAGCAGGTGTGACGCACACCAAACGCGAAGGCGACGGCGCAACGCCGATAGGGCGGTTTGCCTTGCGAAGACTCTGGCACCGGGCTGACAGCAGCGTAAGGCCCTACACATTGCTGCCCCTGCGCATGATCCGCAGACTGCATGGCTGGTGCGATGCCCCTTTGCATCGGCGCTACAACCGGGCCGTCACCTTGCCTTTTCAGGCCAGCCACGAGCGGATGTGGCGCAATGATCATGTTTATGATTACGTCATCGAAATCGGCTGGAATGACAATCCAGTGGTCAGTGGGCGAGGCAGTGCGATCTTTCTTCACCTGGCAAGAGCCGGTTACACGCCGACAGAGGGCTGTGTCGCGGTGAGCAAATACGATATGCTGAAGTTATTGCGTCAGATTGGCCCCCAAACAAGGATCGATATTGCATGAATGCCCTTTTTTCAGGAGCTTTGCTGTTTGATATCGATGGAACCCTGGCAGATACTGACCCCTTGCATATCCGGGCCTTCAACCAGATGCTGTCCACCTTCGGTCAAGGCATTTCAGCTGATGAGTATTTCAGCCGCGTTATGGGATTTTCCAATGCCGCGATCATGCGGGATTTCTTTCCGGATAAGACAGTCGGAGAGCACAAGCGCCTTGCAGATGAGAAGGAAGCCGCATTTCGCGATCTCGCCAGATATGAACTGCATCCTGTATCCGGCTTGATGGACCTGCTAGACTGGGCCGATGCGCAGGGAATCATCATGGCTGCGGTTACCAACGCACCTGCGGCCAATGCTGATCTGATCCTGAACGGGCTTGGGGTCAGACACCGGTTCAGGACCATCGTGATCGGGGATGAACTGCCCCGTGGCAAGCCTGATCCAATGCCTTATCTGGTCGCTGGCGAACGGTTAGGCGTGGAGATGGCCCATTGTGTGGCGTTCGAGGATTCGCGCTCCGGCGTGTGCTCGGCCAGTGCGGCTGGAACCTATGCCATCGGCATGCTTTCCAGCCTGCCCGAGGACGAACTGATGAAAGTTGGCGCCCGCTTTGGCATCAAGGACTTCACGGATATACGCATTAGATCGCTTATTCTGGCAACACTTCAGGGCAAGGCCTCACTTGACAGGGAGTTGCACTCAGCGTGAACCAAAAATGGCGCTGCCCACGCGCACATGCGTGGCCCCAAGCTGGATGGCAGCGCCAAAATCCGCGCTCATGCCCATCGAGAGCTGAGGTAAATCGAGTTGCAACGCCAGTTGCTTGAGCAGCGCGAAATGGGGCGACGGCGTCTGGTCAAATGGCGGAATACACATCAACCCGCTGATCTCGAGGCCGTGTACTTCCCGGCATCGCATCACGAAAGCTGTCGTTTCAACCGGCAGGACACCGCCCTTTTGCGGTTCGGCACCTGTATTGACCTGCACCAGCAGGCGCGGCTTGCGGTTCTGGCGCCTTATTTCCTTGGCCAGGGCCGCAGCGAGACTGTCCCGATCTACGGTATGGATGGCATCAAACAAAGCCACGGCCTCGCCTGCCTTGTTCGATTGCACCGGGCCGATCATGTGGAGATCAAGATCGGGGTACAACAAGCGAAGGGCAGGCCATTTCGCCTTGGTTTCCTGTACGTAGTTCTCGCCAAACACCCTTTGCCCGATATTCAGCAGCGGGATGATGTCGTCAGCGGGAAAGGTCTTGGATACGGCAATCAGGGTCACGCCGGCGGGATCTCGGTCACAATCGCTCGCTACGCGCGCAATGGCGATTTTCGTGGTTTCCAGACGGGCTACAGCTGATTCAATCATATCATGCTCACAACAGGAACAGCACGGACTGCGCAAGCGCCATTTTTGCTTGACTGCCGTTATTGACCCGCAAGCCGCTTTCGTGTCCTAGCTGATTACACGTTTTCCGTTTCAAACCTCGACAAGAACATGCGCAACGATAGATACAACGCCCGCGAAGCTGAGCCGAAATGGCGCAAGATTTGGGACGATAAAGAGCTTTTCCGTACCCGCAACGATGATTTGCGGCCAAAATACTATGTGCTGGAAATGTTTCCCTATCCTTCGGGCCGCATCCACATGGGCCATGTGCGCAACTACGCCATGGGCGACGTTGTGGCGCGCTACAAACGGGCGCGGGGTTTCAATGTGCTGCATCCCATGGGCTGGGATGCTTTTGGCATGCCGGCCGAAAACGCCGCGATGCAGAACAAGACGCATCCTGCTGCATGGACCTATGCCAACATCGATTCCATGCGGGCACAGCTCAAGTCCATGGGCTTGTCACTGGACTGGCACCGCGAAATCGCTACCTGCGATCCATCCTATTACAGGCACCAGCAGGCTATGTTCCTCGATTTCCTCAGCAAGGGACTGGTGGAACGCAAAGTGTCCAAGGTCAACTGGGACCCGGAAGACCAGACGGTGCTGGCCAACGAGCAGGTGATTGACGGGCGTGGCTGGCGCTCCGGCGCCTTGGTCGAACAGAAAGAATTGACCCAGTGGTTCATGAAGATCACGGACTTCGCGGAGGATCTCAATAGCGCACTCGACAGGCTTGAGCGCTGGCCGGAGAAAGTGCGCACGATGCAGCGCAACTGGATCGGCCGCTCGGAAGGCCTGATGCTGCGCTGGGCGCTGGATGCAGCGGGCGCGCCTGCCGGTTTCAGCGAACTGGAAGTCTATACCACCCGGCCCGATACCCTGTTCGGCGCCAGTTTCATGGCCGTAGCGCCGGATCATCCGCTGGCGAAAGCCGTGGCGGCGCACAATCCGTTGCTCGCCGTCTTCTGCGACGAATGCCGCCGCATGGGCACCTCCGCTGCCACAGTGGAGACTGCCGAGAAAAAGGGCTTCAATACTGGCGTCAAGGTGGTCCATCCCTTTGATCCGTCATGGCATTTGCCGGTCTATGTAGCCAATTTCGTGCTGATGGATTACGGCACGGGCGCGATCTTCGGCTGTCCGGCACATGATCAGCGCGACCTTGATTTCGCCAATGCATACCAGCTTCCCGTCCACCCTGTAGTCATGCCCAAAGGCGAAGATTCGCTAGCCTATACACTTGCCAACAAGGACAGGATGAAGGTTGCCCTCGATGGCGACGGTGTCATGATCAATTCGCGCTTTCTTGACGGTATGGACACCGCCGCTGCTTTCAACGCGGTAGCGAATCGTCTCGCGGCCGAATCAATGGGCGGAGCGCCTGTTGCAAAGCGCAAAGTCAATTTCCGCCTGCGTGACTGGGGTATTTCGCGCCAGCGCTATTGGGGGTGCCCGATACCGATCATTCATTGCGAGGTTTGCGGTGTTGTGCCGGTTCCCAAGAAGGACCTGCCGGTCATTTTGCCAGAGGACGTGACATTCGATAAACCCGGCAACCCTCTGGACCACCACGCAACATGGAAGCATTGCCCGTGCCCGCAATGCGGTAAGCCAGCCCGGCGCGAGACAGACACCATGGACACTTTCATGGATTCGTCCTGGTATTTCGCCCGCTTTACCGATCCCTGGAACGTGGATTCACCGACAACACCTGCCGCGGTCAACCACTGGCTGCCGGTTGACCAGTATATCGGTGGCATCGAGCATGCGATCCTGCATCTGCTCTATTCCCGCTTTTTCACGAGGGGCATGAGCCAGACGGGTCACGCAGCGCTTGATGAGCCCTTTGACGGTCTGTTTACACAGGGCATGGTGGTGCATGAAACGTATAAAGTACCATCCGGCGAGTGGGTGACGCCCGCCGAAATTCGCATTGAAGGTAGCGCAACCAGCCGTCGTGCCTTCCGCATTGCCGATAATGTTGAACTTGAGATCGGTGATATCGAGAAGATGTCGAAATCCAGGAAAAACGTGGTCGATCCCGATGACATCATCGAAACCTACGGCGCAGACACCGCACGCTGGTTCATGCTGTCTGATTCACCCCCTGAACGGGATGTCAACTGGACGGAGGACGGCGTTCAGGGTGCCGCACGGTTTGTGCAGCGCATCTGGCGCATAACGGGTGAAGTGGCTGATCTTGGAAGGAAGGAACGTGATGTTCCTTTCGGTGACGATTCAATCACGGTGCGCCGAGCGGCTCACAAGGCTCTGGCCAGTGTGACAGAGGATGTAGAGCGCTTGCGCTTCAACCGCTGCGTTGCCCACGTGTATGAACTATCGAACGTTATCTCGGGTGTTCTGGCCAAGGGAGCCCAAAGCGATGACATGATTGCAGCACTTCGTGAAGCCGCCACAATTCTTGTGCAATTGCTGACACCGATGATGCCACATCTTGCTGAAGAATGCTGGGAAGTTCTGGGAAACAGCGGTTTGGCTGCTCAGGCCCAGTGGCCTGGTGTGGACAAGACCTTGCTTGTCGAGGAAACCATAACCTACCCCGTTCAGGTAAATGGCAAGAAACGGGCCGATATCACAGTCTCGCGCAGTGCTGAGCGTGGCGACATCGAAAACATCGTCCGGGAGAATGAGCAGATTTTGCGCGCGCTTGAGGGTCGCGCAATAAAAAAGATCATTGTCGTGCCCCTTCGCATTGTGAATGTTGTGGGTTAAAAGATCACCATGAAACACGCTCTTCAATCTGCTCTTGTCATTGGAACACTGGCTTTGGGACTGGGTGGCTGCTTTCGACCGCTCTACGGCACAACCGACTATAACGGCTTGGGTATCCAGCAATCTCTGGCCGGCGTGAGCATTGATGTGCAGGGGGATCGCATGCAGCACTACCTGCGCAATGAACTGGAGTTTGGCCTGCGCGGGGGCAATGCGGCTCCTTCTGGAGTTTCGCGTTACCGGTTGGTTGTCAATGCCAAGCAAACAGTCTCAAGTGCGATTGTCGACAGGGTTACGGGCATGGCGGAAGGCGCAACGATGATGCTTGAAGCCACCTATTTCCTCAATGAGACCGGGAAAAGCGCACCCGCAGAAACCGGGATAGCCAAGGTCATTGTATCGTATGACCGCAGCCAGCAACGCTTTGCCTCCGTACGGGCGGCACGTGATGCCGAAATTCAAGGCGCGAAACAATTGGCTGACCAGATCAAGACACGGGTTGCGGCTTACCTTGCCAGCAAAAGCTGATCCAGGATGGTTTCCGTTGCATCGAAAGATGTCGAAACCTTTGTAAAATCAGGCTTTACCCGGTTTGCGCTCATTCTCGTTTATGGTCCAGATGAAGGTCTTGTTTCGGAGCGGGCCCAGAGTATCGCAACAGCGACTGTCGGGGGCGATTCCAGCAATATCATGCGGTTCGATGGGGACGAGATCAGCAATGATCCCATGCGGCTAGCGGATGAAGCCAATGCCATTTCCATGTTTGGTGGCATGCGTGCCATTCGTATCAGATCAGGCAGCAAAAATTTGTCCGAGGCGCTGGATCCGGTTTTTTCAACTGTGCCAGTCGATGCCCGAATCATTATCGAGGCTGGTGACATAAAGCCAACCCACTATCTGCGCAAACTGTTCGACAAGGCAGGAACCGGTGCGTCACTGCCCTGCTACGCGGAGGACGCGCGCGATATAGGGCGCCTGATCGATTTGTTGATCAGCGAAGCAGGATTTCAGATTGCGACAGATGCCAGACAGGCGCTTAGTCATTGCCTTGGCGCAGACCGAAAACGCTCACGCAGCGAAATTGAGAAACTATTCCTGTATTGTCATGGTCAGGAGCGTATTTCGCTGGATGATGTCGAGGCTGTTGTCAGCGATGCTGCGTCTGTCTCAACCGATACGGTTATTGATGCCGCATTCTCAGGCCAGCTTGATACCATAGAAACAGAGGCTCGCCGCTTGTTTGCAGACGGGTTTGAACCGGGTGTTCTGATGGGGTTTGCCTTGCGTCACTGTTTTCTGTTGCAAAACATCAAGATGATACAAGGCGATGATCGTAACGCCAGCGAATCAATGCGGCGCAACGGCGTAAACTGGAAGCGCGAACGCGCTGTGACAGATCATCTCAACCGGTGGACGGACACGCGTCTCGCCCGCGCCGTTCAGGTTGTGGGCGATGCAGTCTTCAACATCAGGCGACAAGCCAATCTTGGAGAAGCCACTGCCATTCGCGCACTTTGGAGCCTGGGCCTTTCCGTACGACGCTAGGCTGTTCTTCAGCTGCCAGAAAATCAGTTTCAAGGATCAGTCTCAGAGATCAGTTCCGAAGCCGGTGACATAGCGCGTCAAGTTGTTCCAGTGTCCTGTATCGTATATTGACAATACCGCCACCAGCCTTGTGATCGATGGAAACGACCAAACCTGTCACATCGCTAAGCGCTTTTTCAAGCGCTTTGGTATCCATATCCTTGTCTGGCTTAGGCGTGGCAATTTTGCTGCCCCCCGCTGCCATATCGAGTTCCGCTTGTACCAGACGCTCAACATCACGTACCGTAAGACCTTGAGCAACAACACGTTTTGCCAATGCGTCAGGATTGGTTGCCGTGAGCAAGGCGCGGGCATGTCCTGCGGATAGTTGGCCTTCCGTCAGCAAAATCTTGATCGCGGGAGATAATTTTGAGAGACGCATGGTATTGGCCACGTGGCTGCGGCTTTTGCCAACGACCTTTGCCAGATCAATCTGGATATACCCGAATTGCTCTATCAACTGCTCATAACCCGATGCTTCTTCGAGCGGATTGAGATCGGCTCTTTGCACATTCTCGATAATTGCCAGTTCGAGCGCTTCCTTGTCACTCACCTCGATGATGACAACCGGAACCTCGTGCAAACCCGCCCGCTGCGCTGCACGCCACCGTCTTTCACCGGCAATGATCTCATAAAGATCAGGCATATCCAATTTTGGTCGAACGACAATTGGTTGAATGATGCCTTTTTCCCGTATTGACGCGGTCAGTTCATCCAGTTCCGCTTCAGCGAAATACTTGCGGGGATTAAGCGGGTTGGCACGCACGAATTCTATCGGCACCGACCGTTGCCCACGCGCGCGCTGGATGGCACTGTTCTCATCTACCGTATCGCCGATCAAGGCCGCAAGACCGCGACCAAGACGTGACGGACGAGGGACAATCGGTTCTTCAGACATATCAGGACTCTTTCCTTCAGGCCGCAGCCCGCAAGATGCGTTCGCGTTGTATGACTTCCGAAGCCAGTTTCAAGTAGGCCTGCGAGCCTGCACACTTCAGATCGTAGAGCAAAACCGGCTTGCCATGGGAGGGCGCTTCTGAAACCCTGACATTGCGAGGAATGACAGTATTATAAACCTTGTCTCCAAGAAACTGGCGCACGTCGGCAATGACTTGGCCTGCCAGATTGTTTCTGGGATCAAACATCGTCAAGACAACACCATGGATCGACAGATTGGGATTGAGGTTGTTACGGACCTGCTCAACGGTGCGCAGCAACTGACTCAGGCCCTCCAGTGCGAAGAACTCGCATTGTAATGGAACAAGAACAGCATCAGCGGCTGCCATGGCATTGATTGTAAGAAGGTTCAGCGACGGTGGGCAATCAATCAGGATGTAATCATAACGCGGTTGAACCCCATCGCAATCCATGATTTGAAGCGCTTCGCGCAGGCGAAAACTGCGGTCTTTCTCATGGGAAAGCTCCAGTTCTGCACCCAGTAAGTCCATCGTTGATGGCGCAAGATGCAAGCGTGGCACTGCCGTTTCAACGATTGTGGTTCGTAATGTTGCTTCGCCCAGTAACACGTCATAGGTCGACAGCAGCCGATCCCTTGCAGCTACACCAAGTCCTGTTGAGGCATTTCCCTGCGGGTCCAGATCAATGACCAACACCTGTTGCCCGATCGCAGCCAGGGCAGTACCAAGATTGATTGCCGTTGTGGTTTTGCCAACTCCACCTTTCTGGTTGGCCACGACAAGAACACGTGGTTTGTTAAAAAAACCCAACATGCCGCACCTCCCTGATGTAGTCAGCTTGTGATCAACCCCGCCTGCTGGCAGATTTAACAATCATGATTTTTGCAGCGACATCGGTTTCACTATCAACCAGATCGTAAGTGAAATTCCAACATCTAGATGCATTCTCTATCTCTTCATCAACATCTTGTCCCTTAGGAAACAGGCAAACCGTGCCTTTATCAAGAAATGGCTGTGCATAGCCGAGCAATCTGTCCAAAGGGGCTAAAGCCCGTGCAGTCAGGATTTGATAGGGTTGATTCAATTCTGGCAACACCTCCTCTATGCGCTTGTTGACGACAACCGCTGGCAATTTGGCTAACCGTGCGGTTTCTCGTAGAAAAGCGCATTTTTTGGCGTTACTTTCAACCAAAGTGATCTGCCCAGATTGTTTCTCTGCCAGTAGTGCGCCCAAGACCAGGCCGGGGAAGCCACCACCGCTTCCAATATCAAGCCAGCGCAAAGCATCCGGGTAAAGGATAAAAAGCTGAAGGGAATCAAGAATATGTCGACGCCAGACTGTGGCAACAGTGCTCGGAGAAACCAAATTGATTCGCGGTTGCCACTTATGCAATTGCTCGACGATGATTGCGAGCCGCTCATATGTTTCACGTGAAACACAGTTGTGGACTCTTTCCTGATCCAGTTCTCGCATGGAAGCTACCCGTCAATACTGGCACTCAGGCGCTTTTTTGCGTGAGCGGCAACCAGTCCTAAGGCGGCTGGTGTCATACCTTCTATGCCGCGCGCCTGCGCAATGGAACGGGGGCGAATCATATTGAGTTTGCTTTGAAGTTCATTCGAAAGGCCCGATATACCAGCGTAACCCTCAAGATCAAAAATCGAGAGGTCCATCAGTGCATCTCGCTTGATTCGATCAAAATCACTTTGCTGGCGATCGAGATAAACGGAGTATTTTGCCTCAGTACTCAAGTGTTCTATGACGGCCGGTGACACTTCTTGTAGCTCGGGCCAGGCTCTCGCGAGATCGCACCATTCAATATGTGGGTAGGAAAGCAGTTCAAATGCAGACCGTCTAACGCCATCCAAATTAACAGGCAAATTAAATGACTGGGCGACAGACGGAGAAATCATCAAATGGCGTAATCTCAGTTCTGCTACCGCTATCGTAGTCATCTTATGGGTAAAGTGTGCAAATCGGTTTGCCCCCACGAGACCAAGCTGATGTCCGTAGTTGGTTAATCGGCCATCGGCATTATCGGCTCTCAAAGCCAAGCGATACTCTGACCGCGACGTAAACATACGGTATGGCTCGGTCACACCACGCGTCACCAGATCATCAATCAGAACACCAATGTAAGATTCTGATCGTGAGAAAATAACCGGGTCAAGAGATCCGGCTTTACGGGC
The DNA here is from genome assembly GCA_031372765.1 of Hyphomicrobiales bacterium. Lineage (GTDB taxonomy): Bacteria > Pseudomonadota > Alphaproteobacteria > Rhizobiales > Beijerinckiaceae > JADCCX01. The sequence continues at coordinate 26 of JANMLW010000017.1, read as the reverse complement.
TGCGTTCAGTCCGGCAACCAACCCTT
>JANMLW010000005.1:0-9196 GCA_031372765.1 Hyphomicrobiales bacterium | reverse complement strand
GACGATGTCTATCTTCTGCGCATTGAGCAGCTCTATCCTTTCCCGCTGAAGTCGGTGGCGCAGGCATTGTCGCGCTTCAAGAACGCCGATGTTGTCTGGTGTCAGGAAGAGCCGCAGAACATGGGTTCATGGACCTATATCGCGCCGTATCTGGAATGGGTACTGGGTCAGGCGGGCATCAAGGCCAAGCGTCCGCGCTATGTTGGCCGTGCTGCGGCCGCTGCTACAGCCACAGGCCTGATGTCACGCCACCAGGCCCAATTGAAAGCCTTCCTCGATGAGGCTTTTGCGGGATAAATTTTACTCCCTCTCCCTGCTTGCAGGGAGAGGGAAACGGAACAGGAGAGAAAAATGACCGAAATCCGCGTACCCACACTGGGTGAGTCCGTATCGGAAGCTACAATCGGCAAGTGGTTCAAGAAGCCTGGCGAGGCCGTCAAGAAAGACGAGCCGATCCTCGAACTTGAAACCGACAAGGTTACGCTGGAAGTCAACGCACCTGAATCGGGCGTGCTGGCCGAGATTGTTGCTGCCGATGGCGCGACCGTCGGTGTCGGTGCTCTGCTCGGGCAGATCATAGCTGGCAGCGCTTCAACATCAACCGCCGCTGCGACGCCAGCGAAAAAGGAAGCACCGGCAATGCCTGCCAATGTGGAAGCAATTCCCGCGGCTGGACAGGCCCCCATTCAGGAAAAGGCGGCTACAACATCCATGCCTGCTGCACCTTCCGCCGCCAAAATGATGGCCGAGACCGGTGTTTCTGTTGATGCAGGTTCTGGCAAACGTGGTCAGGTGCTGAAAGAGGATGTGATGGCGGCGGTTGCCACGACTGCTGCTCCAGCGCCTGTCGCGCATGCGCCAGCTGCTCCAGCGCCGGTCGTTGCCCGCGCCCCTGTCGCTGCTGACGATGCCTCCCGCGAAGAGCGCGTCAAGATGACCAAGCTGCGCCAGACCATCGCGCGTCGCCTGAAGGATGCACAGAATACCGCCGCGATGCTGACTACTTTCAACGAAGTTGACATGACTGAAATCATGGCGCTGCGGACCAAGTACAAGGATGTGTTTGAGAAGAAGCACGGCACCAAGCTGGGCTTCATGGGATTTTTTGTGAAGGCCTGCGTGCAGGCGCTGAAGGAACTGCCCGGTGTCAATGGCGAGATTGACGGCACGGACCTCGTCTACAAGAACTACTACCATGTCGGCATTGCTGTTGGCACGGAAAAGGGCCTTGTGGTGCCCGTGGTGCGTGATGCGGATCAGTTGTCCATTGCGGGTGTCGAGAAGACGATTGCTGACTTTGGCAAACGGGCGCGGGATGGCCAGTTGACCGTTGCTGAAATGCAGGGCGGCACCTTTACCATCACCAATGGTGGCATCTATGGCTCGCTGATGTCGACGCCAATTCTCAATGCGCCGCAGTCTGGCATTCTGGGCATGCACAAAATTCAGGAGCGCCCGGTGGTTGTCGGCGGTCAGGTTGTCGTGCGCCCGATGATGTATCTGGCCCTCAGCTACGACCACCGGATTGTTGACGGCAAGGAAGCCGTGACCTTCCTGGTCCGTGTGAAAGAAGCCCTGGAAGATCCCGCGCGGCTGGTGCTGGATTTGTGATGTGCAAGACGAGATCGCGCTGGTGCAAATAAACGGTCAATGACTGAATTGACTCCTTCTTTCCGCCTGCGGGGGGAAGAAGGAGTGCAATTTCACCCCAGGATGTCAGGTGTCTTCCAGCCGATGTGCTGGCCACCATCAACCGCAATCATCTGGCCGGTTACGCTGGAAGCCTTGGCAAGAAACACCACGGCATCAGCAATCTCACGCGGCTCCACCTGCCGTTGCAGGGGAATGCCTGCCGCCTCATGCTGCACGCCTGTGTCACCATCATGCAGGTTGCCCAATGTTGGCCCCGGTCCCACGGCATTGACGCGGATGCGCGGGGCAAGCGTTTGCGCCATGGTACGCGTTGCCGCCCAGAGTGCTGCCTTGCTCAGCGTGTATGAATAGAACTCCGGTGTCAGCTTCCAGACGCGCTGGTCAATGATGTTGATGATGGTTCCGCTTGCACCGTCCGGCAGTTGCGACGCAAAATCCTTTGCCAGAACGGATGGTGCGCGGATGTTGACCGAGAACTGTCGGTTCCATGTCAAAACATCAATGGTCTGGAGCGTATCCGCTATAAAGCTGGAAGCGTTGTTGATGAGCGCCGTGACGGGTCCAAACGGTTTTACCGCTTGCGCCATCATGCCCGCAACCGCATCAGGGTTGGCGAGATCAGCGGTGATGACAGCAGCGCGCTTGCCTTTCTTGCGCAGGCTGATCACCAAAGCGTCCGCCTCGGCACGTGAGCTGTTGCAATGAACAACGACAGCATAGCCCTCTTCCGCAAGCGCTTCGACAATAGCCGCACCAATACGCCTGGCACCGCCGGTGATGAGTGCCACTTTCTGATCAAACATCGGATTTTCTCTTTTTCGCATCCTTCTCGATTTTGCGCCGCTCCACATCCTTGGCGACGCGCAGCCAGCGATAGAAGGCATAGTTCATCGATGTCATGAAACCATACACCCCGCGCACGGCGTGACGGCGCATGACATAGGCCTTGAAGAAAGAGATAGGGAACTCGACGAACAGACGCCAGGTCGGCACATGGTCGCCGCGCTTGGCAAGGTCCGCCGCCTGCTGGGAAGTATAGTCGTTCAACTTTGCCAGTTGATCGCCTATCGAGCGCACGGAGAAATGATGGATCACGCCCTTCAGTTTGCCAAGACGGGGTGGGGCATCAAAGGCCACCCGGTCATGCACGGCGCTGTCGACATAGCGGCCCCGGTCCTTGCGGTAGAGGCGCACCGGAGACAGCGCATAGGCGAGGGGGTGAGGCTCGCCCTCACCGGGGAAAATTTCTGCAATGCGAACTTCAAATCCGTCGATGGCATCGGCTACGGGTGACAGCGCCTGACGAATTTCTTCAGCAAGACCGGGCGGCACCACCTCGTCGGCGTCAATGTTCAGGAGCCACAGGTGCTTGCATTGCTCTTCGGCAAAGCGCTTTTGAGGACCATACCCAGGCCAATCGTTATGAATGACCCGGACGCCCAGACGACTCGCCAGGCTCTGCGTGCCGTCGGTCGAGCCGGAATCCACCACCACGATATCATCCGAAAGTTCGCTGATGGCTGCAAGCGTCGGGCCAAGCCGGTCCGCCTCATTCTTGCAGATGAGGAATATGGACAGATTGGCCACAGGCGCTTTTGAGCCCGCTTCGTCGTGCGCCGGGCTGAACTGGGAAGACTTGTTTTTCACAGCAACGTCAGTGGCATAGCCCGCGTCTGCGAGCAAGGGACAGGCTGCAAAAGTGCCTTGTCAAATTGTGGCGAAAACCGGGATGGTAAGGATTCATTAAACGAATTCAGGGGTTTCGCGTGAGGTCTGGTTAAGGTTGCGGTATTCCTAAGGGAGACATTCAAAACCTTCTTTCGTGTGAAAGGAATGGCGATGTTCCACAGGAGGCGTGCCATGAGCCGCAGTTCTAGTCTTATCAAGTCAGTTGTCACAGCAATTGCGGCTGTTACCCTCAGTCCTGTTGCTGTGATGGCGCAGAATGGTGCCGCGCCCAACTGGACCGGTGTTTACGCCGGTGCCCATGCCGGTGTTGGAGCAGGCAGCATTCGAGGTGGAAGCGCAACCGGTGGATTGATTGGTGGACAGGTTGGTTTCAACGCACAGGCAGACCGAGTGGTACTGGGTGTGGAAGGAGACATGACCTCCTCCAGCTTCGAGCACAAGGGCCTGAACGGCGGTGGCCAGACCTTCCGACAGAAATGGGTTGGCACGGTACGGGGACGCGCGGGCTATGCCTTCGATCAGGTGCTGGTCTACGGCACAATGGGTGGCGCAGGCGCCAACAACACCGTCTCGGATATGGCCGGAAAATCGGACAAGAAGGTGCTTGGCTGGGTTGTCGGTGCTGGTGCCGAAGTCAAACTGACAGAGCGTATCAGTGCGCGTGGCGAAGTGCTGCACTATGCTCTGGGAACCGGCACTTACACCACACCGGTAGCAACCTACCGTCTCGACAGCCGCACCAATGTTGTGCGCGCTGGCGTCAACTACCGGTTCTGACCGCAATCCGGAACCAGAACTGTAACCAGAAACAATGATGGCAGTCCCTCTCTGCAAGACCGTCAGCAAGATTTGAAAGCAATGGAGCTAATCATGAAAAAACTACTGTTGTCATTGGCAATCCTCGCCATTCCAGCGTCAGCGATTGCTGCTGATGCGCCTGGCCGTCGTGCTCAGCAGCCTGTGTTCAAGCCTGCGGCCATGCCTATCTTCACCTGGACCGGCTTTTACATCGGTGCCAATGCAGGTGCTGTCTGGGGTGACTTCACCAAGGGTGGTAGTTTCATCAATCCCAAGACAGGTTTCACGGGCGGTATAACGGCCGGCTACAATCACCAGATCAATGATTTTGTGGTCGGTCTTGAGGGTGACTACAACTACTCCGGCCTGAAAGGGAACGGTTTTGTCGTGCCCGGCACTTTCGTCAAGGGCAGCCTTGGCAGCTATGGTACAGTGCGCGGTCGTCTTGGCATGGCGTTTGACCGTGCGCTGGTTTACGGCACCGGCGGGTACGCCCTTGGCCAAACCACACTGGAAAGCGGTCTTATCAAGAGCAGCAGCAACAGCAGCGGTTATGTGATCGGCGGAGGTCTGGAGTATGCCTTTACGCAGAACATCTCAGCCAAGGCGGAATATCTCTACATGCCGCTTGGGGGACGCAACCTCACGGGCGTTCCCGGTTTTGCCAATGGCGCGAAGACCGGCCTTGATGCCAGTGTGGTTCGCGGCGGCGTCAACTATCGTTTCTAAAACAAGCCTAGGACTGAGAATGATACTGCCCCGGCCAGCAAGGCCGGGGTATTTTTTTGGCGCGTGTCACCGCAAACTTTGGTGTGGCAGCAAGGTCACAGCAGCCGATCACTAAACCGTTGCCTTCCTGGGTGCCACTTTTAGCCACCTTGTTGCCCTGTTTGAAACCGATGACCATTCCGCTTGGTCAGGGAACAATGGCCTTGGTCGTGAGTTAATTGGTTGAAATCCAGCCAGACTAACAGGAGTATAACGATGAAAAGATTTCTTTTGGCGAATACAGCACTAACCGGCGCATTGCTGGCTGTTCTTGTGACGCCTGCATCAGCTGCCGATCTTCCGCGCAAGTCTGTCGCGCCTGTTTTCGCGCAGCCCGCACCTATCTTTAACTGGTCGGGATTCTATGTGGGCGTAAACGGTGGCTATGTTTTTGATACGGGCAAATCGCAGTTGACGGGCACCCCTGGCCTGTTGGCAACGGGTTTTGCACCCATCGGTAGCGCGAAAACCATGGGTGATGGTTTCACCATTGGTGGTACACTGGGTTACAACTATCAGATTGGCAATTTTGTAGCTGGTCTTGAAGCCGACCTGAACTACGTTGACCTTGGCAAGACGGTTTCCACAACCCTCGGCCCTCTGACAACCACCGTGTCGCAGGACATGACATATTTCGGTACGGTCCGTGGACGCCTCGGCTATGCTTTTGACCGCGTGCTCATCTATGGAACCGGTGGTCTGGCTTATGGCGATCAGAAGGCCCGGACGACGATTACAGGACTTGGCAGTCAGTGGACCGGTGAAAAGAGCGATACGCGCTTTGGTTACGTTTTGGGTGCCGGTATGGAATATGCCATCACCAACAACTGGTCAGCCAAGGTTGAGTATCTCTACTATGACCTCGGAAAGACAAACTATGTCTCGCCACTGGTCGCAGGACCCGGTGCCGGTGCTGGCGTTTTTGGCACATCGAAGGCTGAAAATCGCGGCAATATCGTCAGGGCTGGTATCAACTACCGCTTCTGACGCCTTTATCTGATGCCATGTTGGAAAGCCCGGACACTGTCCGGGCTTTTTTGTCGCCATTTACACCCTGCGTTCACGCCACAGCGCGTGTTTGCTCATAGGCTGGAACAAGCGCAGAAAAAGCATCAAGCCATGTTACCAGATGCGGATATTCGGGCCGCCAGTTGCCATTGAACCGCAGGTCAAGATAACCCAGCGCACAGGCAACCGCGATCTGCCCGACATGGATACCCCCATCAAGGGCAGGTGGGCTGGCTTCAAGGTAGGCCAGGCCCCGGCGCACCTTGTCAGACTGATGCCCAAGCCATTTGCTCTCATGTCTGGCAGCATCCCGCCAGCGCCCTTCATAGACCTGTAGCAAGGCCGCATCCATGATGCCGTCTGCCAGCGCGTGCAGGGTTTGCGCGGCGATACGCTCCATGCCTGCCTTGGGAATGATGCGCCCCCCTCCAGCGCGCATGTCCAGATATTCCAGGATCACCCGGCTGTCATAAACCACGGTGCCATCCTCCACCACCAGCGTGGGAATTTTACCCAGTGGGTTGTCGCGCCGAAGCGGATCAGCGGGGTCAATCGTGTCGGACTGGATAACGGTCAATTCATCCATCAAGCCAAGGATGCTTGCCGCAATCTTGACCTTGCGACCGAAGGGGGAGGGTGGAGCAGAACGCAAGATCATCATGGATGGTGTTCCGTGTGTTGCAATTTTCGAGACAGTATTCCGTTTAGCCCAGAATGCAGCGAGAGCAACCGTACTGAGGGGATAACAATTGCACTTTGCTTCCACAGGAAACATGTTATCTTTATGCCATGCGCACATGGTCTGCAATCAGGGCATTGGTGATCTGCATATCGATTGGTTCAGCAACGCTGGCAATCGCTCACCATCGTGCAGTTCTAGTCAGCGGCAACAGGGTGACAGAAGACCCGACGCAAAAATGTGAATGCCGTGCGCGCGGTCAGGCCTACACGACGGGTGAACAGATTTGCCTGAACGGGCGCGTTGCCACCTGCGCCATGGACCAGAATGTGACGACATGGAAATCGTCGAACAAGCTCTGTCCCGAGGCCAACCTGAGCCTTCGCTGACCAAGGTTCCGCAGCTCCAATACAAAACCGCCGCCAGCGAACTGACGGCGGTTTCAAAACTGACAGAAACAGTATCCTCAAGGGGATATCATCTGCTTACTCAGAACGCTCCGAAAACGATGGCCCCCAGAAAACCAAAGGCTGCCATCACAGCCAGCATATCCAGTTTAAGCGTCAGACCCATCAGGTGACCTCCGAGCTGATTTCAACGTCTGTAGAATACCGCGATCTCCCGAGGCTTGCCAAACGAAAAACATTGTGCATTGCAACAATTCGATAAATCAATGATTTATATGGTTAATTCGACTTATAATCTGTTGATTAATTGCCGATGACACCAACAATAGCAGCCGTAATGCGGCGTGCCAGAGGCACTGCAACAAAGGCAACGCAGGATGCAAGCGGCCAGGCAACGGCGAACGCTTTCATCCACTGAGCGACGAAATTGGCAGGAAAACCGAGATTCATGAAGGTGACCACGAAGGTCATCAGGAAAGCCATGAAAAACGCCATGGCGACGGGGAAGATGAATCTTGATTTGCCTTCCATGATAGCGTCTCGCTTTTCTGTCTCTTTGTCGCCACAGCTCTTAACTGCCTTTGATCACAGTTTAAACCCCGTTAACTGCCTTCCTTAGCAAGACGTTACAAAATACCTGCGAAACTCCCTGCATGATGGTGCGTCGTGTGCGTTCAGTGCTGGGAGTGCTTTTGCTGGTTGGCGTTTCAGCCACCGGCTGCTCGCGCTACCAGAAAGAGCAAAGGGCCGAGTGGCGCTCCGCTGCCGAGAAAGCCTGCCTGCGTTCAGGCGTTGTCAAAGAGACTGCGCATGTCCGTATTGCCAAGGCACTGGAAGGCCCCAGCACCTGCGGGGCGGATCATCCGATCAAGGTGACTGCCTTCACCATGGATAATCTGGATATCACCGCCAGTGCACCCGGTTTGTTCAGCAGCCGTCCCAATCTTCTGACCAAGCTCAACAACGAAGGCACCTTCACCTGTCCGATGTATGCAGCAGTGGATCGCTGGCTTGCGCAAGTTGTGCAGCCAGCAGCCATGAAGCGCTTTGGACAGCCGGTTGTGGAACTGCGCACCATGGGCACCTATTCCTGCCGCCCCATGAACAACACGCGCGGCAACCGCCTTTCAGAACATTCCTTTGCCAATGCCATCGATGTCGGTGGCTTCCGTCTTCAGGATGGTTCCATCGTCACGGTGCTGAAAGGCTGGAAAGGCGGGCTTGAAGAGCAGAATTTCCTGCGCGAGGTCCATGCCGGTGCGTGCAAGAACTTCGCTACCGTGCTGGGACCAGGGGCTGACGCCTTCCACTACGACCATTTCCATATGGATTTGGCCAAACACGGTCGTCGGGGTGACCGCTCGATCTGCCGGCCTTATCCGCAACCTGTGACACCGGCGAATGAAGGCTTCCCGCTTGATCCGGGCCGTGGGTCGCTGGTGTCAGATGGACGCGGCACGGTTCCAACCGTACCGGGCCAGCCGCAATCGCAGGCTTTCGCCAGTGCGCCCGCTGCGGGCAATACGCCACTTCCGGTTTATCGTCCGTCGCAGTTGCCACAACCGCCGCGTAACCCACTGGCTGAAGCAGGGCGTGGTCAGGATACCCGCGATCCGCTTTATCCGCCTGTGCGTGATGTATCACGCAGTCCGTCTCCAACGCAAAATCGCCAGCCCTCAGCGCCCGTGCTGCTCTACGGCAAGGGGCAGGGACCTTTCCTGCCACTGGAAGAGCACGAGATTGATCCCAACGATCTGGACCCTGTGACGGGGAGTATTGGGGAGTAGGACGCAATCTCCTCATGTCGAGGTGCGAGGAAGCGCAGCGACCGAGCCTTGAGACATCCCTCGGAACTATGCGCACCTCGTTTCTCGAGGCTTCGCTGCGCTCCGCACCTCGAAATGAGGTGGGCGCGTGCACTGTCATCCCGTGCGCGGTGCATTACGCAAGCGGCATCTCGAAGGACGCACGATTCCGGCGCGCGGATTCTTTGAAAATGTTCCCTGCATACCAACCTGCGAGCTTCGCGCCTCCTCAGCATGAGGGGATCGGGTCAAAGGACCTCACAAACTCGCCGCTGCCCTCGCCGCCTGATCATAATGGCCCGAAAGCGAGCGGAGTTCCGCTGCAAAGGCCGAGAGCTTGGCGGGATCAGCGCCCGCCCCGACGACAGATTTGACCAGCAATGCCTCGC
>JANMLW010000004.1:0-2578 GCA_031372765.1 Hyphomicrobiales bacterium | reverse complement strand
AAATGCGCCACCACATAATAGGTGTCATGAAGCACGCGGTCGACACCGGCGTTGGCAAGAACCACGCCCGTGACACCACCCACCGTAAACAGGAAGATGAAGCCGACAGCCCAGAGCATGGGTGCCGTAAAGCGGATGGAGCCGCCCCACATGGTGGCGATCCACGAGAAGATTTTCACGCCGGTTGGGACCGCAATGACCATTGTGGCAGCTACAAAATACTGTTGTGCCGCAAGCGAAATGCCCGTGGTGTACATATGGTGCGCCCAGACGACGAAGCCGACAACACCGATCGCAACCATGGCGTAGGCCATGCCGAGATAACCGAACACCGGCTTCTTCGAGAAGGTTGAGATAATCTGGCTGACGATACCAAAGGCTGGCAAAATGAGGATATAAACCTCCGGGTGTCCGAAGAACCAGAAAAGATGCTGGAACAGGATGGGGTCACCACCACCGGCGGGATCAAAGAAGGTAGTGCCGAAGTTGCGGTCCGTCAGCAGCATGGTGATGGCACCGGCCAGAACCGGCAGCGACAGCAGCAGCAGGAATGCGGTGACCAGCACCGACCAGACGAACAGCGGCATCTTGTGCATGGTCATGCCAGGGGCACGCATGTTGAAGATTGTGGTGATGAAGTTGATTGCCCCCAGAATGGAAGACGCGCCGGCTATGTGCAGGGACAGAATGGCGAAATCGACAGCTGGTCCCGGGGCACCGGTGGATGATGACAGTGGCGGATACATGGTCCAGCCGCCGCCAACACCCAGGTCATTGGGGCCAGCACCGCCCGGTACGAACAGGGAGATAAGCAGCAGTCCAAGCGCCGATGGCAGCAGCCAGAATGAGATATTGTTCATGCGCGGAAAGGCCATATCAGGCGCGCCGATCATGATCGGTACGAACCAGTTGGCAAAACCACCGATAAGCGCCGGCATGACCATGAAGAAGATCATGACAAGTGCATGGGCCGTGACGAATGAGTTGTAGGTGTGCGGATTGGTGAAATACTGCAATCCGGGTTCCTGAAGCTCCATGCGCATGGCAATGGAAAGACCACCACCGATGATCCCCGCGATCAACGCGAAGATCAGGTACATCATGCCGATGTCCTTGTGGTTGGTGGAATAGACGTAACGGCGCCAGCCTGTGGGGTTGGCGTGGGCGTGATCGTCGTGATGAGCGGCGGCTGTTGCCATGATGATCTCCTGCTCTTTCGTCGAATTACTGCTGGGCAGGCGCATGGCCTGCATCCTGGCCTGCAACCTTCACGACACTGTCACCAGTGGTGGAGGCATATTTCTTTTTCGCAAGTTCCTGCCATTCGGCATATTTGGCAGGTGAAACGATGCGGATGGCCATGGGCATATAGGCATGGTTCGTGCCGCACAACTCGGAACACTGACCGTAATAGATGCCTTCCTTGGTCGCCTTGAACCATGTCTCGTTGAGACGCCCGGGAACGGCATCACGCTTGACACCAAAGGCCGGCATGGCGAAGGCGTGCAGCACATCAGCGGCAGTGACCTGAACCCGGATAACCTTGCCGATGGGCAGCACAACCTCGTTGTCCACAGCCAGCAAACGCGGCACATCACTCGGCTTGGCGCCCTTGGCGACAGCATCGGCTCGCTGTTTGTCATCCAGCATGATCGCATCGAAGGTGAAACCACCCGCATCCTTGGCGTATTCCACTGTCCAGTACCACTGCTTGCCAACAACCTTGATCACCACATCCGCCGGTGGAATCTCCTCCTGCATTTTCAGAAGCCGGAAAGAGGGAATGACGATGGCCATAAGGATGATGACAGGAACAACCGTCCAGATGACCTCGACAGTCGCGTTGTGTGTGGTCTTGGAAGGGACCGGGTTGGCCTTTTCGTTGAATCTCACCACGCAGTAGATGAGCAGGCCTAGGACAAATACCGAAATGACGGTAATCAACCAGAACAATGCATAATGAAATGTCGTAACGAAATCCATGATTTCGGACGCTGATCCCTGCAAGGTCATCTGCCAGTCATAGGGCTGGCCAAGGCCGCGCTCCTGTTGTGCCAGAGCAGCGGTCGAGAAACCGGTTGCCCCCATCAACATTCCAGCTGCGACTATTGCCGGACGCTGGCAACCCGTTTTTTGCGAAATTCGGGCTATTTGCATGATCGAATGTCCTTATTTCAATCCAACCATTTCCAGGCGGGACTATCAGGCGCAGCATCACAAAACCTATGCTACGATTATTATAATCTTCTGCCTTTCACCACAGGCCAGACATTGTTTCAACCAGATATTGGCTGATTTCGTGCGTCATAAAAGCGCGAACAGTGTGGATATCCGCAAGCCGACAGGGAACAACAGAATTCGATGCTGGAATCGCCCGGAGATCATGGTGAGATTGCCATAGACTTGACTGAACGGCGTCGGCTGATAGGGCGTTAGGTGTTATGACCGCTGAGCGCCAAGAATCAGAAGTTAAAAATCAGCAGCTGAGAACCAGCAGTTAAGAACCATTCGAAACAAGAGGGGCGCGGACTGCCGCGCACATGAGACATATGAGCGGCATACGGTGGCTGAATACACT
>JANMLW010000269.1:0-2517 GCA_031372765.1 Hyphomicrobiales bacterium | reverse complement strand
CAAGGACAGCGCAGCGTCTTCGGCAACGGTCAGGATGGACCATCGGTCACCTTGCGCATGCGGGATGAAAAAGTCGCTGGCGCAATCTTTCGCAATCCGGAACTGGCCTTTCCCGAGGCTTATATGGATGACAGGATTGTCTTTGAAGAAGGTTCGACGATCCGAGACCTGCTCATGCTGTTCTCGGTCAACCGCAAGGCGCTGGGCGGGCATCCTGTTCAGCAGGCTTTGCGGGCAATATGGCGCTCGGTGCGGCGTTTTCAGCAGCAAAACCCACTGGGACTTGCTGCGAAGAATGTCCGCCATCACTATGATATAAAACCAGAGTTCTATCAGTTGTGGCTTGATCCCACGATGAACTATTCCTGTGCCTACTACACCCACCCCGACAATTCGCTGGAGCAGGCACAGCAGGACAAGATGCGCCATATCGCGGCGAAACTGCGCTTGCAGCCGGGCATGACGATTGCGGAGGTCGGTTCCGGCTGGGGTGGATTGGCCTGCTACTTGGCCAAGCACTACGATGTCATCGTTACATCTGTCAGCCTTTCACCGGAGCAGATCGCTATCGCAAAACAGCGGGCCATCGAGATGGAGGTTGCCAACAGGGTGTCTTTCATCGAGCAGGACTACCGCGAAATGACAGGTACTTATGATCGTGTGATCTCGATAGCCATGATGGAAGCCGTAGGCATCAGCTATTTTGATACCTATTTTGCCAAACTCAAGAGCCTAATGAAACCCGGCGGGTTCGGCCTTGTGCATGCAATCGGACGCATGTCACCCCCCGGCACCACTGCGCCTTTCATCCGAAAGTACATTTTTCCCGGTGGTTATTGTCCTGCAATGTCGGAGGTTTTTGCCTCGACCGAGCGGACCGGCTTGTGGGTCGCGGACTGTGAAATCCTGCGGCTTCACTACTACTGGACGCTGAAAGCCTGGCGCGAGAACTTTGAACGTGTGCGCCCTGAAGTGGTCGCCATGTTCGATGAAAAATTTGCCCGCATGTGGGAGTTTTATCTCATATCCTGCGAGTTGGGCTTCCTGCACGGCTCCAACATGATCTACCAGATCCTGATCAGCGACCGGCGGGACGATGTACCCGTGCTGCGCGATTTCATCCAGGATGACGAGCGCGCCCTGATCTCACGGAATATCTGATGCCGCTGTATTTCGCTTATGGCGCCAACATGGATGTTGCCTCCATGGCACAACGCTGTCCGTCGTCAAAACCCATCGGCCTGGCGCGCCTGCCCCGCCACCGCTGGATCATCTCGACCGATGGTTATGCCAATGTGGTGCAGGACCCGCGCCGGGAAGTGCATGGTATGCTGTGGGAACTGGCACTGTCGGATGTGCCTACGCTCGACCGTTTCGAGGATGTGCCGCGGCTTTACCGCAAGATCAATCAAACTGTGATCAGCACAAAAGGTATTCGCCGCGCCTTGGTCTATGTTGGCCGCGCCCATGAAACCGGCAGACCGCGCCAGGGCTATCTCGATGATGTCATCCGCGCCGCCGATAGTGCAGGTTTACCTGTGACTTATATCAATGAAATGCGGAAGTTTGGAGAGCAGCGCCCCGCTCTCGCGCCGCCAGCCATGGCAGCCAGATCCCAGAAATGGGTGTGGACACCGTGATTGGGCTCACGGCGAGCGCTTCATTGCCCCATCCTTGATGAACACCTCAAACGGCGTGGTTCCTTCCCCGCTACCATCTTTAGTGCGCCATTTGCCTTTGGTGCAAAGAATGCCGCCTTGAACGGCCACGGCCTCAAATACAATTTCGCTTAAGATCAGTGCCTCGTTTGGCACCTTGACGGTGAAATCGGTCTTGCAGATACGGGCAGAGCCTTCGCCACTGACAACCGGCTTGTAGCCGTCAATCATGACGCCGCCACCGCTGGTGCTTTCAAACGGGTTAACGAGAGGGCCCCAATTATCATAATTGGTTTGTGCGTGCGCGGCATTGATGCCCGCAACAAGCAGGATTGCGGCTGAGGTGGCGATGGCAATACGGGTCATGATGGGTTCCTGAGAGGGTTGATGTCAGGGTTACCCGGCAAGGATGCGTCTGGATGCAGCTTTACCCAAAAACCTCGGTGAACGCCGCTTTCAGTGCCACATCGCAATCCATCATCGTCACCGGCAAGCCCAGATCAACGAGGCTAGTCACACCAAAATGCTGCTCCGCCACACCGCAAGGCACGATGCCTGAGAAATGCGATAGGTCCGGCTCGACATTGATTGATATGCCGTGAAACGTTACCCAGCGGCGCACGCGAATGCCGATGGCGGCAATCTTGTCCTCGGCCATGCTGCCATCTATGCCCTGTGGTTTATCCGGTCGTTTGACCCAGACGCCAACGCGGTCCTCGCGGCGCTCTCCCGTTATGTTGAAAGCGGCAAGCGTGCGGATGATCCATTGCTCAAGAGCTGCCACGAACAGGCGCAGGTCCTTCTCGCGCCGCTCAAGATCGAGCATCACATAGGCTACCCGTTGGCCGGGGCCGTGATA
>JANMLW010000258.1:0-2137 GCA_031372765.1 Hyphomicrobiales bacterium | reverse complement strand
CGGCTACGAGTTCCTGCACATCACCGACCCGGCTGAGAAGGGCTGGTTGCAGGAGCGTATCGAAGGGCCGGACAAGGAAATTTCCTTCACCAAGGAAGGCAAGCGCGCCATCCTGCAAAAACTGGTGGAAGGCGAGGGTTTCGAGAAGTTTCTGGATGTCAAATACACTGGCACCAAGAGATTTGGCCTCGATGGCGGTGAATCGCTGATCCCTGCGCTGGAACAGATCATCAAGCGTGGCGGCAATCTGGGCGTCAAGGACGTAGTGATGGGCATGGCGCATCGTGGCCGCCTGAATGTACTGACACAGGTGATGGGCAAGCCGCACCGCGCTTTGTTCCATGAGTTCAAGGGCGGCTCGTTTGCCCCTGATGATGTGGAAGGCTCGGGCGATGTGAAGTATCATTTGGGCGTTTCGTCAGACCGAGAGTTTGATGGCAACAAGGTGCATCTTTCGCTGACGCCTAATCCGTCCCATCTTGAAATTGTTGACCCGGTTGTGCTGGGCAAGGTGCGCGCCAAGCAGGACCAGCAGGGTTGCACGGCGGAGGATCGCCGTTCTGTCATGCCGTTGCTGCTGCACGGCGATGCGGCCTTTGCAGGCCAGGGTGTGGTGGCGGAATGTCTTGGGCTGTCGGGCCTCAAGGGACACCGTACCGGCGGATCGGTGCATTTCATCATCAACAATCAGATCGGCTTCACCACCTATCCGCGCTATTCGCGCTCCTCGCCCTATCCTTCTGATGTGGCGAAGATGGTGGAAGCCCCCATTTTCCATGTGAACGGCGATGATCCTGAAGCCGTGGTGTTCGTGGCCAAGGTCGCCACGGAATTCCGCATGCGGTTCCAGAAGCCAGTGGTCATCGACATGTGGTGCTACCGTCGCTTTGGCCATAACGAGGGCGATGAGCCATCGTTCACGCAGCCATTGATGTATCGCAAGATCAAGACCCAGAAATCGACACTGGAAATCTACTCGACGAAGCTGATTGCAGAAGGCGTGGTGACCGAAGGCGAGGTCGACAAGATGAAGTCGGACTGGCGGGCCCGGCTTGAGGCCGAGCATGAGGCTGGTCAAGCCTACAAGCCCAACAAGGCGGACTGGCTGGATGGCGCGTGGTCGGGCCTGAAGGCGGTCGCTTCCGCCACCAATGACGAAGACCCCCGGCGTGGCCAGACCGGTTTGCCATTGGACAAGATCAGGCAGATCGGCGAGGCGCTTTCCACGGTTCCTGCCGGGCATAATGTGCACAAGACAATCCAGCGGTTCATGGACAACCGCAAGAAGATGACGGAAACGGGCGATGGCATTGACTGGGCCATGGGCGAGGCATTGGCCTTTGGCTCACTGGTGGACGAGGGGCATCGTGTCCGTCTGTCCGGCCAGGACGTTGAGCGTGGAACTTTCAGCTCGCGCCATTCCGTACTGATCGATCAGGATACGGAAGCGCGCTACAAACCGCTGAACCATATTCGCGAAGGACAGGGCAAATATGAGGTCATCAACTCGATGCTGTCGGAAGAGGCCGTACTTGGTTTTGAATACGGTTACTCGATGTCCGAGCCAAACGCACTGACCCTGTGGGAAGCCCAGTTCGGGGATTTTGCCAATGGTGCGCAGGTGCTGTTTGATCAGTTCATCTCATCGGGCGAACGCAAGTGGCTGCGCATGTCCGGCCTTGTTTGCCTTCTGCCTCATGGTTACGAGGGGCAGGGGCCGGAACACTCCTCTGCCCGTCTGGAGCGCTTCCTGCAGATGTGCGCGGAGGACAACATGCAGGTAGCCAACTGCACAACGCCTGCCAACTATTTCCATATCCTGCGCCGTCAGCTGAAGCGAGAGTTTCGCAAACCCCTGATCCTGATGACGCCAAAGTCCCTGTTGCGTCATGCCCGCTGCAAATCAACCGTCGCGGAGTTTGGTCCTGACAGTTCCTTCCAGCGTTGGTATCATGATGATGCCGAGCGCTTGCCCGGCGGCCCTATCAAGCTGGCCAAGGACAACAAGATCCGCCGGGTAGTGCTGTGTTCCGGCAAGGTCTATTTCGATCTGCTCGAAGAACGCGAGAAGCGCGGGCTCGACGACATCTACCTGCTGCGTGTCGAGCAGCTCTACCCGTTCCCCACCAAGGCGCTG
>JANMLW010000192.1:0-3154 GCA_031372765.1 Hyphomicrobiales bacterium | reverse complement strand
GCGCAGGCCTTGGTGCCACGGGCGAGGCTTCCGGCGAAGTCTGCTTCAACACGGCGATGACCGGTTATCAGGAGATCATCACCGATCCATCCTATGCGGGCCAGATCATCACTTTCACCTTTCCCCACATCGGCAATGTCGGCGTGAACGACGAGGACATGGAGACGGTGAATGCCGCAATGACCACCGGCACACGGGGCATCGTTCTCCATGTCGATATCACCGCGCCGTCCAACTATCGCTCCACCCAGCATCTGGATGCCTGGCTGAAGAAGCGCGGTATTGTCGGCATATCAGGCGTTGATACCCGCGCCCTGACCGCCCTGATCCGCGATAACGGCATGCAGAACGCCATGATTGCCCATGATGCGGAGGGTGTGTTCGATATCCCGGCCCTCACGGCCCGCGCCAAGGCGCTGCCCTCCATGGCGGGGCAGGATCTTGTTCCGCTGGTGACAGGCACTCAGCGCTACACCTGGGATGAAACCCCCTGGGTCTGGAACGAGGGCTACAGCCACCAGACCACCACAAAATTCCACGTGGTTGCCATCGATTACGGCGTGAAGCGCAATATCCTGCGCCTGCTGGCCGAGCGCCACTGCAAGGTGACGGTTGTGCCGCCCACGGCTTCCGCAGCCGAAATTCTGGCACTGAAACCGGACGGCGTGTTTCTGGCAAACGGGCCCGGCGATCCCGAAGCCACCGGCAACTATGCCGTGCCGGTGATCAAGGCACTGCTGGAGAAGAAAATCCCCACCTTCTGCATCTGCCTCGGCCACCAGATGCTGGCGCTGGCCATTGGTGCCGACACCATGAAGATGAAACAGGGCCACCACGGAGCCAACCACCCGGTGATGGACTACACCACCAGCAACGTGGAAATCGTCTCGATGAACCACGGTTTTGCCGTTGATGCCAAGACCCTGCCCGCCAACGCCCGCGAGACCCATAAGTCCATCTTTGATGGCTCCAATTGCGGGCTGGAACTGACGGACCGGCCCGCCTTCTCGGTGCAGCACCACCCCGAGGCCAGCCCCGGCCCGCAGGACAGCCACTATCTGTTCGACCGCTTCGTGAAATTGATGGAGACACACAAGGCGGCGGCCTAGAACATTTCGCCTTCAAGTTGGTTTTGCCTCGCTTGTAACAACTTGATGTTGCACGAACACCCTCCCCCCACTTGTGGTGGGGAGGGAAGATCGAGCAAGCGGAGATCAGGGTGGGGGGCTTCTCTGTTGATGTTGCCCCCCACCCTGACCCTCCCCACCGTGAACGGGGGGAGGGAGAAGATTCAGTACAAACGCGGATGCTCCAATGTCAAAAAACGCCAAGTCTTCCTGGGTCGACTACTGGAATTCTGACCATCCGATCTATGTCAGCGAGCGGCACAAGATTCTGCATGCCGCTGGCATTGCGCGGGATTTTGCACGCTATATCAAAACAGCTGATTCAGTGGTGCTGGACTATGGCTGCGGTGAAGCGCTCTATGCCGAGGATGTGGCGCGGCTTTGCGGCAGGCTTGTATTGTCCGATGCCGCCCCTGCCGTGCGCGACAAATTGGCGGCGCGGATTGCCGCTCTTGCCAACGTGGAAGTGCAATCCCCGGAACAGCCCGAGGCGCTGCCGGATGCCAGCTTTGATTTGATCGTGGTCAATTCGCTGCTGCAATATCTGACAATAGACCAGCTCTCGCCGCTGCTTGTGCTGTGGCGGCGGTTGCTGAAACCGGATGGCCGTCTGGTAATCGCCGATGTCATCCCGCCCGATGTCAACCCCGCTACCGATGCGCAGGCGCTGCTGTCCTTCGCGCTCAAAGGCGGGTTTGTGGGAGCGGCGTTCCTCGGCCTCGCCCGCACGGCGCTGTCCAACTACCGCAAGCTGCGCACCGAACTCGGCTTCACCACCCATGAGGAATACGCCTTTCTCGCCATGCTCTCCCGCCATGGCTTTGCAGCAGAGCGGTCTAAGCCGAACTTCGGGCACAATCAGGCACGGATGATGTTTGTGGCGAAGGTTGCGGTTTGAGGCATTGAACAAACGCTGAAGCATTGATCGTGAGTTGCGCAGCTTAGCCAGAAAATGTTTGTCAAAAAAGCAACAGTCTCGGCCGATGGCAATAAACAGGCTATTTGTGATTCATGGCTTTACGAATCACAGAATTTTTTGGCCGCGAGCCGCTCGCACTCTCCGCCTCGGCTGATATAGTGGCAAGACGTTGCCCATTTGTCCAAGGTAAATGTATCAAGCCAAACCATGGCGCTTGCTCACTGGTTATGGCGAAGGGTGACCCAGTAATTGCATGCCCAAACCGATTGTATTCAGAAAATTACAAAATTTTGTCAGATATATCCGACCGTGTCTTTGGATTTTCGTCCAACTTGGTAAAAGCAGGTGACATCAAGAGTTTAGCCGATGCTGGGCTACTCAAAGGAAATGAGGTAGCTGTTTTTGGTAGATATTGGGGGCAAGAACTGCCTTTGCAGCGTCCAAAGGGGAAGAACGCCGAAAATTCAGGCTCATATTTTATGGACTGGATTTTAGCTCGTCTTGATCAAAGCGGCAAATTGGCAGAATTCACGGCAGTTGAAGTTCAAACGATCGATACGACGGGCAACTACAATGGGCAGGTAGCTGCATTTTTGAGCGGTCGCGAGTATGCTGAAGGTG
The DNA here is from genome assembly GCA_031372765.1 of Hyphomicrobiales bacterium. GTDB lineage: Bacteria > Pseudomonadota > Alphaproteobacteria > Rhizobiales > Beijerinckiaceae > JADCCX01. The sequence goes on along the minus strand of JANMLW010000192.1, from coordinate 487 downwards.
GCAAATCAAATCGCGGCTTCAGTAGTAAAGCAGGGATGAACTGGGAGAATGTTAACAAGCGCATTCTTCCTCAGCTCATTTACAAAGGCCAAATGCTGCGGCGAGAGGTAAAGTGCTTGAAGGGCCTATTTTTTGTGTGCCCAAAGCAGGTTTTGGAGAAGGTAAAGGCACGACTCGGCCATGCCATTGCTCCCTATCCTATCTCAAATTCCACCATCACATTTCGTAGCTATGAACTCGGTCCCGTTGTTGTAGGTGAAGAATTTCGCAAGCTGGTGTTTGTCGAAGAATTCATTACCCCCGTGGACGAAGTCGCTCGAGCCCTCACGTTTCCCAACAATCTGCCCGACATTGGCGCTTACGAAGCTCAGCCCGGCGAGATGAGCGTCTCGGGCTTTGTTTACGCCGATGTCAATCTGAACGGGGCCTGGGCCCCCGGGGTCGAACCCGGTGTGCCGGGCGTTACGATCACGGGTGTACCTGGCGC
>JANMLW010000171.1:0-5507 GCA_031372765.1 Hyphomicrobiales bacterium | reverse complement strand
TTGCGCAGATTGGCCGATAGTGGCGGCCAGTCATAGCGGTGCGCGACTGCCTTGAGGTTAGCGCCACTGCCGCCTGATGCATCGGGGTCCCTGTCCCAGACCACACCAAGCGTTTCGCGGTTGCCAAGTGGCACCTTCACCAGATCACCAGGCGAAAGGCTCACATCCGCAGGAGCGCGGTAACTGTAGGCCTTGTCGAGCGCCAATGGCAGCAGCACATCAACGACACGGGCTCCGACAACACGGGATTCCGGCGCATCAGCCGGTGCAAACAGATCATCAAAGTCAGGTGAATCAGCCATGGTTCATCTAGCTTTAAGCCCAATCAGCCATGGTAAACCATGCTGATTTCACACGATATCCAGATTGAGGTGCAATCCTGGCTGGCCCATCTCGCCAGCGAGCGACGCTTGGCGGCCAAAACGCTCGTGGCCTATCAAAGCGACACGGCGCAGTTTCTGGTATTTCTGGCAGGATATTGGGGCGGTGCGCCCAGACTGTCTGATCTGGCAAAGCTCAAACCGTCCGATATCCGCGCTTTTCTGGCCGAGCGGCGCAGAAAGCAGATCGAGAGCCGCACACTGATGCGTCAGCTTGCGGGCCTACGGTCGCTGTTTCGGTATCTGGAGCGTGAGGGTAAAGCCGTCTCCTCGCCCTTTTCGGCTGTGCGCAGCCCGCGTCTTGCCAGGGGCTTGCCCAAGCCGTTGCCACCAGCGGCCGCACGTCAACTGGCCGATGCTGATATGCGCGCCGGCGAGGAACGTCCACAATGGGTGCTGGCACGGGATGCGGCGGTGATGGCGCTGCTTTATGGCTCCGGCCTGCGCATCAGCGAGGCCCTGTCCATGCGAGCCAAGGATACTCCGGGCAGCCGCGACAGCATCACGATGCTGGGCAAAGGCAACAAGACGCGGGGTGTGCCCGTGCTGCCGCAGGTGTCGCGACTGATCGATGCGTATGTGGCGCTCTGCCCCTACGACCTTGTGCCTGAGGGGCCGCTGTTTCTCGGCGCACGGGGTGGCCCGCTCAGTCCGCGAATCATCCAATTGGCAATGGAACGGTTGCGCGGTGCACTTGGTCTGCCCGACAGCGCCACGCCGCACGCCCTGCGCCATTCATTCGCCACGCATCTGCTGGCAAGGGGCGGCGATCTTCGCACCATTCAGGAGTTGCTGGGCCATGCATCGCTTTCCAGCACGCAGATATATACGGCTGTGGACATGAACCGCCTGATGGCGAGCTACAAAGCCGCCCATCCGCGGGCGCAAGCGGCCAAAATACCCGTTTGATTGTTCAGATCATGCCATTATCATTCGCCAGCTGTTTAAGCGATACAAGCGGGCGCGGACCCACATGCGAAATCACTTCCGCCGCTGCCAACGCACCAAGACGCAGCGATGTGCGCGTATCCCGGCCTGTCGTGTGGCCGAAAAGATAACCTGCCGCAAAAAGATCACCGGCACCTGTCGTATCCACCAGTTTATCCACCGGGAAAGCCGGAGCAGAAATTGTCTCCGAGGCAGAAACTGCAAGGGCTCCCAATTCCGACCGCGTGACAATGGCGAGACCCGCATCCTTGCGGATGGCAGCTACCGCGGACTCAAAATCGGATGTGGTGTAGAGTGACTTCAGTTCTGCCTCATTGGCGAACACGATATCGACCACGCCAGACCGCATCAATTCCAGAAACTCGGCACGGTAACGATCAACGCAAAAACTGTCAGACAACGTCAGCGCAACCTGACGGCCTGCGGCATGGGCAATATCGGAGGCCTTGCGGAAAGCCAGCTTGGCGGCTGGGGGATCCCATAGATATCCCTCAAGATAAGTAACATTGGCGGCTTCCACCGTAGCCTTGTCCACATCCTCCGGGCCAAGCTGGGTACAGGCCCCAAGATAGGTGTTCATGGATCGCTCACCGTCCGGCGTGACGAGAATCATGCAACGGGCGGTCGCGGGACCTGATGTCGAGGCGGATGTGGCAAAATCAACGCCAATGGACTTGATATCGTGGCTGAACAGGCGGCCAAGCTCGTCGTTGCGCACCTTGCCGAAGTAGGCCGTACGCCCGCCAAAGGAAGACACGCCTGCGACCGTGTTGCCCGCTGATCCGCCGGAGGTGACAATGGCGGGTCCCATCGCTGCGTAGATATGCTCAGCACGGGGTTCGTCGATCAGCGTCATGCCGCCTTTCAGTATGCCTTCCTTCACCAGAAAAGCCTCGTCCGCAGAGGCAATCAGATCAACGATGGCATTTCCGATGCAAAGAACATCGTAACGGGATTGGGTCATGAATAAGGTCTCGGGTTAGAAAGTGGATTGCGCCCGTTCCCACGGCTGAAGCCGGAGGTCAACCGCAACAGTCAGCCCGAAAGCTCTTCTGCCCGGAGTTTTGCTGCTGCCACCGCCTTTTCGAGCAGTGGCATCATGCCGTCCTGTGCCATCAGCACTTCAAGGGCCGCAGCCGTTGTTCCGCCCGGTGAAGTGACGTTCTGGCGGAGCGTTGCCGCTGTACTTGCCGCATCGCGGAACATCAATTCCCCCGCACCTTCAACCGTGGCGCGTGCCAGCCGCATGGCAAGATCAGCGGGCAATCCAGCTTTCGTACCGGCGGCTGCCATGCATTCCACCAGATGAAAGACATAGGCGGGGCCTGAACCCGAAAGCGCTGTAACGGCGTCGATCAGAGTTTCGGTCTCAACCCATTCGACCTTGCCGATGGCAGAGAGCAGATGGCTGGCAAACTGCTTTTGATCGGCTGTTACCTCAGGGGAGGCAGCGCAGCCAGTGATGCCACGTCCCACAGCCGCCGGTGTGTTCGGCATGGCGCGGATGATAGATTGTGCACTAGGCGCACGGGCCCTGAGATTGGCAATCGTCTTGCCTGCAAGCACCGAAATCAGCAGCGTGTCGGCGCTTACAGCAGTTGCGAGCGCAGCGCTGGCAGAATCCAGCATCTGCGGCTTGGTGGCCAGTATCACCACATCCATCGCGCCAATGCTTTCCAGCGCTGGTGACAGCCGTAATCCTGCTCCTGAGAGTTCCTGCATGCGGGGGGAGGGATGGGGATCAAGCACGGTGACCTGTGATGCCCGCATGCCGTTGCCGAGCCAGCCCTCGAGCATTGCCCCGCCCATCTTGCCAGCACCGATCAAAAGAAGTTTTGGGGACATTGACATGACAGGCCTTGAAAGTTGAGGACGCTGAGTACCAGGGTTATATTGATCAGACGATCGGTGTGCCAGTTGGTGTTGGTGGCAGACCAAGATGACGGGCTACCGTTGCGCCAATATCGGCAAAAGTGTCGCGCCGTCCAGCTTCACCTGTGCGCTTGATGGCGCCAGTCAACAGCACAGGAATACACTCCCGCGTGTGGTCCGTGCCACGCCATGTCGGATCGTTACCGTGATCCGCAGTGAGGATAAGCAGGTCATCGGTGCGCATGGCATTTTCGATCACCGGCAAGCGATGATCGAAGGTTTCCAGTGCTGCGGCATAACCTGGCACATCCCGGCGGTGGCCATATTCGGTGTCGAAATCGACAAGATTGACGAAGAGAAAGCCACCCTCAGGCAACGTCCCCAGAGCGTCGATAGTCATGGAGATATGCTCATCATTGGACTTGCCCTTGCGGACTTCACCCACGTTCCGATGGGCAAAGATGTCCCCGATCTTACCCACGGTCACAACGCTGCGGTTGGCGGCTGCCGCAAGATCAAGGATGTTGCCTGCCGGAGGTGGCATGGCAAAATCCTTGCGGTTGGGTGTGCGCTTGAAATCAGATTTTGTCTGCCCAAGGAAAGGTCGTGCAATCACGCGACCGATGCTGAGCGGGTCGACATGCTTGCGGCAGATCCGGCAAAGGGCATAGAGCCGCTCCAGACCGAAATGATGTTCATGAGCTGCAATCTGCAGAACGGAATCAACCGAGGTGTAGAAAATTGGCTTGCCGCTGCGGAGGCTTTCCTCACCAAAATCCTCGATCACGCCCGTGCCTGTGGCGTGGGAATTGGCGAGAATGCCGGGTATTTTTCCCTCTGCGACGATGGCCGAAATCAACGCATCGGGAAAAGCCGGAATGGTATTGGGGAAATAGCCCCACTCGAACGGTACGGGGCAACCTGACATTTCCCAATGGCCGGACGGGGTATCCTTGCCTCTGGAAATCTCGATGGCCGCTGCTGCCAGGCCGCGCGTTGGCATTGCACTGAAACCTGGTGCCAATGTTCCAGTGGCCAGTTTGCCTGCGATTCCCAGGCCAAGCGCATCAAGGTTGGGGAGGTGCAAAGGCCCTTGCCGCAGGCCGATACGGTCGCCATTGCCCTTTGCGCAGGCTTTGGCGATATGCCCGAATGTGTCGCTGCCAGCATCACCATAGCTTGCGGCATCAGACGCACCGCCAATGCCAAAACTATCCAGTACGATGACAATTGCCCGGGCCATGTCTTGACAGACTACTGCGATACAGCGGTTGTGGAAACAGCCTCATGGCTGAAAGCAGCCGCCAGCAGCGCTTTGGTGTAGTCCGTGCGCGGATTGGCAAAGATATCGGCAGCGGGCCCTGATTCCACCACCTTGCCATCCTTCATCACGATCAGCTCATTGGCTAGGGCGCGCACCACCTGCAGGTCATGGCTGATGAAAAGATATGCCAGACCGCGCTCGGCCTGGAACTTGCGCAATAGCTCCACGATCTGCACCTGAACGGTCTTGTCAAGCGCCGAGGTTGGTTCGTCCAGCACAACGAATTTAGGGTTTAGGGCCATGGCGCGGGCAATGGCTATGCGCTGGCGCTGGCCGCCCGAGAACTCGTGTGGATATCGGTCCATGGCAGCAGGATCGAGTCCCACATCCTGCAGGGCTTTCGCCACCACCTCGCGGCGCTGGTCGTAGCTCAGGCCCTTGTCCTGGACCATCAAACCTTCCTCGACGATTTCTGCCACCGACAGGCGGGGAGAGAGCGAGCCAAAAGGGTCCTGAAAGACGATCTGCAAGTCCTTGCGCAAGGGGCGCATCTCCTTGAAAAGATAGCCATCAATCCGCTGCCCCATGAAAACGATGGGACCATCCGAGCGGATGAGCCTCAGTATCGCTTGACCCAGAGTGGTCTTGCCTGAGCCTGATTCACCCACGACGCCCACAGTCTCGCCTTCGCGTACAGTCAGCGAAATTTCGTCAACGGCCTTCACATGGCCAACGGTCTTCCGCAGGAAGCCTTTCCTGATCGGAAACCAGATCTTGAGCTTGTCCGTCTCGACAATGGTCTTGCGGGAGGTGTCAGGCCGCGCCGGTCTGCCTTTGGGCTCGGACGCCAGCAGCGCCTGTGTGTAGGGATGCTGCGGTTTGCCAAACACATCGGCAACCGATCCTGCCTCAACGATCTTGCCCTTGCGCATGACACAGACATTGTGGGCCAGCTTGCGTACGATGCCCAGATCATGCGTGATGATCAGGATTGCCATGCCGTGCTCGGCTTGCAGCTTTTTCAGCAAGGCCAGAATCTGCGC
>JANMLW010000167.1:0-1634 GCA_031372765.1 Hyphomicrobiales bacterium | reverse complement strand
GATATTAAGGGTTGGAATGATTTTCAAACACGTCTTTACTGACTGGCTTAACAGTATGCCTGCACTAGGCAAGTAAAGTATCAGTGCCGGTCAGACGGGTATTGCTGCTGTCATCGACATTTTACGCCATCTGCTATTGCCCGCACTGACGCTCGGACTCTTCTATATGGCGCTTTATGCGCGCCTCACACGATCGTCAATGCTGGAGGTTGCCAGTCAGGATTTTGTGCGCACCGCTCGTGCAAAGGGCATGCGTGAAGGCCCGATCATGCGCCGCCATATCCTGCGCAATGCCATCCTGCCGGTCATCGGTTTTGCCGGTGTGCAGGCGGGGCAACTGGTGGGCGGGTCCATTCTGGTCGAGACGGTTTTTTCATGGCCGGGTGTGGGCAGACTGGCTTTCGAAGCGCTTCTGGCACGGGATTATAATCTGTTGCTGGGCATTTTCATCGTTACCTCGGCATTGGCCGTCATCATCAATCTGATCACCGATGTGGTGTCCGCTCTCATTGATCCGCGCATCGAGGTGGAGGGATGAGCGGCTTCTGGAAACGCTTTGCCAAAAACCGAGGCGCCGTCATTGGATGCATCATTTTCGCTTTGGTCCTGCTGCTGGCCCTGTTCGCTCCCCTGATAGCGCCGGGTGATCCATGGCGCATGGCAGGGCCGCCGCGCACCGACGCGTTTGATCCCGAGCATTGGCTTGGAACAGACATGCTGGGGCGTGATGTCTGGGGTACGATCGTGCATGGGGCGCGTGTTTCGCTGATCGTTGGCGGGGGAGCCACTTTGGCCGCACTGCTCATCGGCGTCACTCTGGGGGCAGTATCAGGCTACGCCGGGGGTTGGGTGGACGATGTATTGATGCGCTTCACGGAGTTCTTCCAGTCGATCCCGAGCTTCATTCTGGCATTGCTGATCGTGGCGATTTTCCAGCCCTCCGTCGCCTCCATAGTGGCTGCCGTGGCCATTGTCTCATGGCCACCGGTAGCGCGTGTGGTGCGCGGGGAATTCCTCAGCCTCAGGAACCGGGAATTTGTGCAGGCCGCTGTTGTCATGGGGCAGGGTACATTCCAGATCATCTTTGGCCAGATTCTGCCCAACGCGCTGTCACCAATCGTGGTCTTGTCATCGTTTATGGTGGCAACGGCCATCTTGCTGGAAGCTGCACTGTCCTTCCTTGGCCTGGGCGACCCCAATGTCATGAGCTGGGGATTTATGATCGGCTCTGGCCGCTCCACCATCCGCATTGCCTGGTGGACCAGTGTGTTTCCCGGCATCGCGCTCTTTCTCACGGTGCTGTCGCTCAACCTGATTGGCGAGGGCATATCGGATGCCATGAACCCGCGCCTGCATGACAGGGGTGAGGCATGAGCGCGCCTCTTCTGTGTGTTGAGAACCTAACCGTTGCATTGCCTGCCGGGGGTGATCGTCCGCATGCTGTAGAGGATATCAATTTCACCCTCGCGGCGGGCGAGATCCTCTGCATCGTGGGCGAATCAGGTTCCGGAAAATCCATATCCGCTTCAGCCATAATGGGGTTGTTGCCCAAGCAGCTGCCCGCAACATCCGGGCGAATTCTGCTTGATGGGCAGGACCTTCTGAAGCTCTCGAAGGAGGACATGCGCGGTGTG
>JANMLW010000165.1:0-2287 GCA_031372765.1 Hyphomicrobiales bacterium | reverse complement strand
AGCATGCGGCTGGCGATGGCATCGACCCAGCGTATGTAGCCCGCAGCCAATCCGATCACGAGGCCAATGCTGACCGACATGGCAGCAACCGTCAGACCAACCATGAGTGAGACGCGCGCACCATAGGCCGTTCGGGCAAAGACATCGCGTCCCAAATTGTCCGTGCCGAACGGGTAAAGATCTGATGGAGGCTTCAGCCGCTCAATCGGCTTCATGGTCAGCGGATCACCGGCAAACAGCGGTGCAAAGATCGCAATCAGCGCGATTGCTGACAGGATGAGCAAGCCTGCAACGAGCGTTGGATTGTGGCGAATGAAGCGTATCGGTCGGAACGGTGGACGGCGTACTTCGGGCAGTTCGGCACTATCGGTCATTGGTAGCGTATCCGCGGATCGAGCAGCGTGTATATCAGATCAACCGACAGGTTGATCAGCACATAGACGCCGGAGAAAATAAGGATAACGCCCTGAATAATGGGGTAATCCCGCTTGGAGATAGCGTCGACCACGAGGCGGCCAATGCCAGGAATGTTGAACACCGTCTCGGTGATGACGACCCCACTGATCAGCAGTGCCACACCAATGCCAATGACGGTTACAATTGGTACGCCAGCATTGCGCAGTGCATGTTTCAGCAGCAATACCCGCGTTGAAACGCCTTTGGAGACAGCTGTGCGGATATAATCCTCCTGCAACACCTCCAGCATTGTGGCGCGCGTGATGCGGGCGATGAGCGCCACATAGGCCAATCCCAGCGCAGTGGCAGGCAGCACCAGATTGCGAAGCCACGGCAGAACACCTTCCGCTATGGGCGTATAGCCCTGCACCGGCAACCAGCGCAGGTTGATGGCGAAAACATAAATGAGCAAGTATCCGACCACGAATACCGGGGCTGAAAAGCCGATAACCGAGATAACCATGAGTAACCGGTCGATCAGTGTTCCGGCTTTCCAGGCAGCAATGACACCGAAAGTGACAGCCAATGTGACGGCTACAAATAATGTCAGTAGAGCCAGTGAAACCGTTGGCTCAAGGCGTTGTCCAACGAGCTTGAACACAGGTTCGTTGGAGAAGATGGAAACGCCCAGATCACCACGCAGCACATCGCTGGCCCAGCGCACAAACTGCACGGGCAGCGGATCATCCAATCCCAGTTTCTTGCGGATACCATCGATCTGCTCGGAGGTGGCATTGTCACCAGCGATGATCGCCGCCGGATCACCGGGTGAAAGATGCAGCAGGAGAAACACGAAAATACCAACGGTCGCCATGACCACGAAAGTGGAGGCAATGCGGCGCAGAATGTAAGCGAACATCAAACCTTCTCGATATTCCAGAATGGCACGATTTCAGGCATGCCTATGATGCCACGCACATTCTTGCGCCAGGCGGAAGCCCGGAAGAACTGGCCAAGATAGGCATGGTGGACATAATCCCAGGCATTGGCCTGGAGATCCCGAGCCAGCTTCTGCCGCTCGGACAATGTGGGCGCAAGCGCCCATTGATCGCGCAGCTGCTCCTGCTTGGCGTTCTCAGGCCAGCCAAACCAGGCTTTCTCGCCCGTTGCGGCATGTCCGCTGGCGGCAACCGGATTTGAAAAGCCGTAACCGGTGGCTGCCGTGATGAAGATGTTCCAGCCGCCTTCCGCAGGGGGCTTGCGGTTGGAACGACGCGTCACGGTGCCGCCCCAGTCGCTTGCAGCCACTTCGGCGTTCACACCCGCCTGCCGCAACCATTGCGCAATCAAGAGGGGGGCTGGATTGGCAAGATAATGATCCGTCGCCTGGAGCAGCACGACGGGGCGGCCGTCATATCCAGCGGCCTTGAACAGGTCCCGTGCCTTGGCGATGTTCTGGCCTTCCTTCAGCCATTCGGTCGAGGCGTCGTTCTCCATGTCGGTACCGCAGGCGAAGAAGGCGCCGCATTCCTTCCAGCGCTTTTCACCAAACACGGCTTTCATGATGTCCGACTGCTTGATGAGGTGCAGCATGGCGCGCCGGGCCTCCACCTTGTCGAACGGGTGATGCAGATGGTTCAGCCGCATCCAGCCCATGTGGCCGGTCTTGTTCAGGCCTTGTACCGTGATGTTGGGGTCGGTCTCGATGGTGTCGAGCAAATCCTGCGGGGGCACCTCATAAAAATCGATCTCGCCATTCTGCAGGGCGCTGAGGGCTGTCGCCTGATCGGCGATATTCTCGAAGATCACGCGATCGAGCTTGACCACCTTGCCGCCAGCGAGACCCGATGGCGCTTCGGCGCGGGGTTTATAATTCGTGTTGCGGTCATAG
>JANMLW010000108.1:0-14737 GCA_031372765.1 Hyphomicrobiales bacterium | reverse complement strand
CGCTGTTGTGCAGCGCCATGGCGACCTCAAGCGCATGATAGCGCAGGACATAGAGGATCGGCGCAAAGGTCTCTCGCATCACTGGCCCGTCATGCTTTGGCATTTCCACCAAGGCAGGAGACACGTAATACGCTTCAGCGTTCACCGCTTCACGCACCCTGTCGCCGCCGGTCACCTGACCACCCAGACGGCGCGCATCAAACAGGGCTTTCTGCATGCCATCAAAGGCCAGCTTGTCGATCAGCGGGCCGATGAGGGTTGCGGCCTGGCGCGGGTCACCAACGCTGACAGAGCCATAGACCTTGCGAAGGCGCGGTACGAGCGTGTCATAAATGCTGTCATGCACGAAGATGCGCCTGAGGGTCGTGCAGCGCTGGCCCGCCGTGCCCATGGCGGAGAAGGCGATACCGCGCAGGGCCTGATCGAGATCGGCGCTTGGCGCAATAATCGCCCCGTTGTTGCCGCCAAGCTCAAGGATGGCGCGGCCAAAGCGCTCCGCCACTTTCGGCGCCACCCTGCGGCCCATGGCCGTGGAGCCAGTGGCTGAAACCAACGGCACGCGCCTGTCAGCAACCAGCGCCGCGCCAATATCCGCGCCGCCGTTCAGTACCTGGGAAAGACCCTCGGGCGCATCGCCAAAGCGCTTGGCTGCGCGCTCAAAAATCGCCTGCACGGCAAGCGCAGTCAGCGGTGTTTTTTCGGATGGTTTCCAGATGACCGGATTGCCGCAGACAAGTGCCAGCGCCGCATTCCATGACCATACGGCCACGGGGAAATTGAACGCCGTGATCACACCGCAGATGCCCAGCGGATGCCACGTCTCCATCATGCGGTGCATCGGGCGTTCGGTGGCAATCGTCAGGCCATAGAGCTGGCGCGACAGACCCACCGCAAAATCGCAGATGTCGATCATCTCCTGAACTTCGCCAAGGCCCTCGGAAATGATCTTGCCTGCCTCGATGGTTACCAGACGGCCAAGGTCCTGCTTGGCAGCGCGCAATTCCTCGCCGAGCAGACGCACCAACTCACCCCGGCGCGGTGCTGGCACCAATCGCCAATGCAAAAATGCCTCCTGCGCCCTGGCAATGGCGTGAGAGGTCGCGGCCACAGTGTCAGCCCGAACAATGGCAATCGTTTCCCCCGTAATGGGCGAACGTGCTGACAGGTGCCCTGCTTCATCCGCTTTGGCAAAGGCAGTCTTGGGAACGCCAAGCCTTTTCAGGATGGCGAGCGCTTCCTTGGAAGCGACAGGAAAGGGCTTGGTCCTGGATGGTATATTCTTGGATGGTTTGCGCATGGCCGCCAGTTATGCGCATTTGGCGGCAAGTTCCAATCTGAAAAGATGATTGATCGCAAAAGTCTTTTTGGCGTGCGGTTTTCCACCACACCGATTATCTGGACACCATGACAGGTCATTATGATATTGTAATCGCGGGCGGCGCTGTGATGGGATCATCCATCGCCTGTCATCTCGCCATGCAATCAAACGGCAAGATGCGTGTGCTTGTGGTGGAGCCAGACCCCAGCTATCAGCGCTCAGCCTCAGCCCTTTCAGCTGGATCAATCCGCCAGCAGTTCTCGACTGCCATAAACATCGACATCTCGCTGCATGGCATCGGCTTTCTGCGCGGCATTGGCGAAAACCTGGCGGTCGATGGCGTAAAACCCGACATCGGCCTAAGGGAAGGAGGATATCTCTATGTCGCACAGGATAGGGCTGGGCCTGTCCTTCGTGGCATCAACGCCCTGCAGAATGCACGGGGTGCTGACATAGCCCTATTTGAAAAGGACGCTTTGCAAACCCGGTTTCCGTGGTTGCAAACCGATGATCTGACCTGTGGGACATGGGGCAGAAAAGGCGAGGGCTGGTTTGACGGCTACGGCCTGATGATGGCCTTTCGCCGCAAGGCGCGATCACTGGACGTGACTTACAAGCAGGGAAAAGTCGTGGCCTGCACGACAAACCATAATCGCGTTGAGAGCGTCGGGCTGGCTGATGGAACCCGGATCAGTTGTAGCGCGTTTGTCAATGCAGCAGGCGCATCCGGTGCGCGACAGCTTGCGGAAAAACTGGGCTTCATCATCCCGGTCTATGCCAAAAAGCGGTGTGTGTTTTCTTTCACCTGTCGCGATGCATTGATCAATTTTCCCTTGTTGATCGACACCTCGGGTGTCTGGGTGCGGCCAGAAGGAGAGGGATTCATCGCTGGCTTTTCGCCCGATGACCTTGACGAGCAGGACCACGGCGCTGACTTCGAGGTAGACTGGCCCTTGTTTGACGAAACAATCTGGCCAGCACTTGCCGCCCGTGTACATGCATTCGAGAATATCAGACCCGGTCGCGCCTGGTCCGGGCATTATGATATGTGCCTGCATGATCATAACGCCCTGATCGGGCGCGTGCCCGGTTTTGATAATGCCTATCTCGCCGCAGGGTTTTCAGGCCATGGCTTGCAGCAGTCCCCCGCAGTCGGGCGCGGACTGGCAGAACTGATCCTGACAGGCGGTTATCAGACGCTTGATCTTCAGGACCTTGCCTGCGACCGAGTGCTCACAGGACGGATGGTACAGGAAAGCAATGTCATATGAGAAATGTCATCTGACAGTGGCGAGCCGCTCATCAAGCGCATCTGCAAGGGGTGATCGCGCGTTGAAGACATAATCATTTTCAACCACGCTGACATGCCCGGCACCGGCTGCAATCAGGCTGGACGCTATGGCAGCTGCTTTTGCTTTGGGCGCTTCAAAAACCACTGGAGAGGTGTTGCCGGCGGAACGAAGGGCTGCACCCGAATCAAGCGCAAGTGCCACCAGCACATCATGCTTTTCGGCAGCAGCTGTCACCTGAATGGACCGCGTGGTGCGGGCTGATTGTTCCGCCGAAATCCGGGCCAGAAACTGTCGTGCCAATGCCCGTGTTTCCGTTGACCAGTCCGCTGAAAGCGCGGCGACCAGATTAGCCTGCGAGCGCAGCAGGATGCCATCGTCCAGTATCTTCAGGGCGTTTGCCTCCAGTGTGCTGCCGGTTGTGGTGATATCCACGATAAACTCGGCCGTACCCGAGGCAGGCGCACCCTCTGTCGCTCCAAGGCTTTCCACAATGCGGTAGTCTGAGACACCGTGGTCGGCAAAAAAGCGCCGGGTCAGATTGACGTATTTGGTGGCAACCCGCATGCGACGCCCGTGACGGGAGTGAAAATCAGCGGCGATCTCCTCGAGGTCCTCCATGGTGCTGGCATCAATCCAGCCCTTGGGCACCGCCACAACCACATCGGCATGGCCAAAGCCCAGCGGCGTAAGCATCACAATGCGGGTATCGGCATCCGCTATCGCTTCGCGTACCAGATCTTCTCCAGTAACGCCGAGATGCGCCTCGCCAGAGGAAAGACGTGCCACGATTTCCGAGGCCGAGAGAAACAGCACCTCAACGCCGGGAAGATCACGCATCACACCCCGATAATCGCGGCTGCCGCCCTCCTGGCTGAGGGGAAGACCAGCGCGGGCAAAGAACGCACTGGCGTTTTCCTGCAAGCGCCCCTTTGAGGGGACTGCAATGACAAGGCGACCGCTCATATCACAACCTCCCCGGCCAAGCCCCGGAACCGCTCGACCCAGACCGAGAACCCTACGGCAGGCACATCCGTGCTGGCACCCAGCCGACGCATCAAACCGTCATACCGCCCGCCGCCAACCAATGGTTTGGCGCCAATGGTTCTGTCAGCCGTAATCTCGAAGACCATGCCGGTGTAATAATCGAGGTTGCGCACGAAGCGCGCCGAAGCCTCGATCTGGCTGACATCGATGCCCCTTGCAGCCATGAAACCGATCCGGGCCTCATAGCGGCTGATGGCATCCGAGAGATCAATCCCGGCTTCCATTGCCAGGCGGCTCATCCCATCAGACACGTTATCGGGTGAACCTGCTATGGAAAGAAATTGCCTGAGAATTTCAACCGAAGCCTTATCAAGGGTGTTGCCCCCCTGTTGTGCCTTGCTCAGGAAGCGTTCGGCGATCTCGGCCGCACTGCGACCGCCCGACGGTTGCAACCCGGACATCACCAACATATCGCCGACGAAAGCGCTTGCCGCTTTGGGGCCAGCCCCCTCAAGAGCCGCCATGACGCCGCCAAAGCGCTCAAGACCGGCTGACCCTTCAGGTTGCGCAAGCGCCTCCTCGAGAGACCTGCCCGCCGCCAGACGACGCTTGAGACGCCTTGAAAAGGCGGGCGAGGCATCAAGAGCCACCAGAATGCCGTTGATCAGGCCGGCATCACCCAGCCGCACCAATGGCACTTGCAATTCCAATGCTTTGACAGAATCGATGGCGAGAGCCAAAATCTCGGCGTCGGCAGCCTCAGTGTCCGGTCGCCCCAAAGATTCAACACCAGCCTGAATAAATTCGCCGCTTTCTTGGGCACGATGCCTGAAAACTGGGCCGCTGTAGGACATTGAACACGGCTTTTCTGCGCTTGCCACGACACCCGCTGCAACCTTTGCCATGCAAAGAGGGATTGTGAACTCCGGTCGAAGGCACATTTCCCGCCCTTCGGAATCCTGTGTCAGATACAACCGGCTGCGGATATCCTCACCTGAAAGATCAAGAAAAATATCCGCCGGATGGAGCAATGGCACGTCATGCAAAGGATAACCTGCCGTTTCCAGCAGATTTGTCAGCGTTTGGAGAGGTGAGCGCGACGCCATAGTCCTGATCCTGTTTCAGCGCCGGTTAGCAGATGCCACAGATGAATGCGACTGTTTCTGCCAGACAGGGTTACGCACTGTTGCAGGGGACTGTTGCAAAGGACTGTTGCAGGGGACTGTTGCAGGAGAGCAACGACAAGGTACAAAGAGTGCTTATTGGCACCTTAATTGCCTTGCTGTAAAAACGATTAACCATATTGAACTATCTAAAATCACGATCGAGCAAGGATTCAAAAATGCGTATGTCCCTCTCCGCCCTGTTTGCAACCGCGCTGTCGCTCACAGCCAGTGCTGCTGTTGCCGCCGATATGCCTTCGCGCGTTCTGAAGCCAACCCCGCCAGCCGCCTCCATTGCCTGCAAGGAGACTTCGGGATTATCGACCGACATATTCGGTTTCTCGTCAGGCTCTGATGTGCTGGACCTTGGTGCTTGGGGTGGTGCTCTGGAATACAACGGTGCATTCGGTACACGGTTTGGTACATTGCAGGGCCACAACATCAAGGCACAGGTTTCGACCTCCCCATTTCCATGCCTCGAAATTGGACCATCCCTGAATTACGGGTTCTCCCGCCTTCACAGCAACACAGGTCTCACAACCTTCAACAACAGCGCTTTTGGCGGTCAGATCGAGTTCAAATACAAGCTGCTTGGCCGTTCCATCCATGGCATCGGCCTCACCATCGCGGCAGAACCGGGCTATAGTGCCATCGACAACAAGCTCAGCAACCCGCTGGCCCCCTTCACATCATCGGAGGGATCGAGGCTTGGCACCAATACCGTCAAGTTGCTGTCGGACTTCGTTATCATGCCAGACCGCCTGTTTGGCGCCATCAATGTTGAATACGCCCAGACATGGACATCCCGCGAGCGTCTGGGCCTGAATGGCTGCGCATCGTTTTCGCTTAATGCCTGGTGCCGTGGATCAGCCCTCAATATACGTGCAGCACTGTCGGCCAAGGTCAATGATGCCTTTTATGTCGGTGTCGAGGGACAGCATCTCAGGGCATATTCCGGTACCTTCCTCAACAAGCTGAATGGCCATGCCTTGTTTGTCGGACCTACATTCTTCTGGCAGGCAACCGAGAAGCTGACAGTTTCGGGCACTTTTGCAACGCAGGTTGCAGGGCAGGCACGCGGCGTTCGTAACGATCTCGATCTCACGAACTTCAGCCGCAATATCGCCAAGCTGAAGTTTGCCTACAGCTTCTGATCAACATGGCAATTAATGCGGGTGCGGCCAGAAACCGGTCTTGCCCGCATGCCGCGTGAAATGCGACCATGGCTCAAAGAGATTCTGATCCATGGCACATATACCTGCTGAATTTTCCCTCGATCCACAGCTTGAAGCCGACAGCTACCCTGTCGGTTTGTTGCCCTTATGCCGCGTGCTGTTGATGAATGATGCACGCTATCCATGGCTTGTACTGGTGCCCCAAAAACATGATCTGGCAGAGATCATTGATCTTTCTGTGGCTGATCGCGTTCAATTGATGACAGAGATCAGCGCGGCCTCGGAAGCGTTGAAAGCCCTTTTCAGCCCCGACAAACTGAACATTGGCGCGTTGGGAAACCGCGTGCGGCAGTTGCACGTGCATGTACTTGCCCGGTTTGTTTCTGATGCCAGTTGGCCGGGGCCTGTCTGGGGGGTGGGGGCTGCGCAGCCCTATCCTCCCCATATGGCAGGGGTGACGCTGGACAGGTTTGCAGCTGCCCTGAAACCCTTTGGACTGGTGGAGAACGCTGCGTGACGCTGTTTGAGGGAATTTCAGAAACAGCATCCGCCGATCTGGGATTTGCAACGGCCTCCCTGGACCGCGCCGGATGGCGCCGGGATGATGACCGGTGGCAGTCAATGGCGCAGGATGACCCCCTCGCCCGGTTCATACTGATTTGCAATGATACGCCCGTTTTGCAATTTGAAGGCGGCAAGCTCGATGCCCTGTTCACATTGGCCCGAAGCCGCAATGTTGCACCCGCCCGGCAGGTACTCTTTTTGGGCCTTGAGCGTGAGGCACCTGTTTTTGGCATACACCTCGATCCGCAGCTATTCGATGACCTGAAAGCGCGGACTGACCTGAAGCTGATCGACATGCGTTCGATCGTTATGCAGGACCTGTTCTCCGCTGGCACGGCGAATGCCATCGGAACGGCAAAAGCCATGTTCATGTGGCACAAGCGTCATTCTTTCTGCAGTCATTGCGGCCAACCTTCAAAAGCCGTCTCGGCTGGATGGAAGCGACATTGTGAGGCCTGCAAGAGCGAGCATTTTCCACGCACGGACCCCGTCGTGATCATGCTGGCTGTGGATGGCGACAAATGCCTGATGGGGCGCTCACCCCATTTTCCTGAGGGGCGCTATTCGTGTCTCGCGGGCTTCATGGAGCCGGGTGAAACGATCGAACAGGCAACCCGCCGCGAGATTTTCGAGGAAACCGGGATCAGGACTGGCCGCGTCCGCTACCTGACGGCGCAGCCATGGCCCTTCCCCAGTTCATTGATGATTGGATGTTTTGCAGAGGCCACATCAACGGAAATCACGATAGACGCCGCGGAACTGGCCGATGCACGCTGGTTCAGCCGCGACGAGATAAGATTGATCCTGCGTGGTGAACACCCAAAGGGCATTACCGCGCCCCCAGAAATGGCCATTGCCCACCATATCATGCGTCTCTATGCGGAGACGGCCTGAACAGGAGACGGATAGTATGAAACGATCCCATCTTACCCGCAGGACCATGATGGCAGGTGGAGCGGCGGCTGGACTGATGCCCTTCGCAGCCAGAGCCCAGACCTACCCCCAACGCCCGATCCGGCTCATCATCCCCTTCGCGCCTGCTGGTGGCACGGATATCGCGGCAAGGCTCCTGGGTGAGAGAATTGCAGAAGTAACCGGCCAGCAAATCGTGGCGGACAACAGGCCGGGGGCCAATGGCATCATTGCCGGGGAAGCCCTGCGCGCCAGCCAGCCCGATGGCTACACCTTGCTTGTGGCGACGGCCGCCGGTTTTGCCGGAGCACCGGCACTTGGGCAGAAACTTCCCTATGATGTCGAGAAGGATTTCATTCCCGTCGCCATGCTCGGGTTATTTCCCCTTGTGCTGAATGCCAGCCCGGATTTGCCGGTGAATGACCTCAAGGGTTTCCTGGACCTGATGAAAAGCCAGTCCGGAAAATACAATTTCGCCTCTGCCGGGGTCGGAGGCACCAACCATCTGGTTTTTGAACTGATTGCACAGGCAGCCGGGATCAAATTGACCCACGTGCCCTACCGGGGCGCTGCTCTTGCAGCCACCGATGTGATGAGCGGTCAGGTGCAGGTCATGATAGACAGTCTGGCCGCAAGCCTTGGCAACATTCATGCCGGCAAGGTCAAGGCCCTTGCCGTGACAACGGCCACACGACAGCCACAGATGCCCGCTCTGCCAACCCTGAAAGAACAAGGTGTGGATGTCATCTATCCTGGCTGGGCCTCGATTGTGGCACCTGCGGGAACACCTGCCGATATCGTGCAGACACTCAATGCGCAGATCAACAAGGCGCTTGGCATGGAGCTTTTGAAGAAGCGTTATGCTGATCTCGTGATAGAACCCGTGCAATGGTCGGCGGCTGATACCACTTCCTTCATGCGCCAAGACAGGGTTCTATTGACAGAGCTTGTCAGGAAGACAGGCATCAAGGTGGAATAAGTGTTACAGGGCGTTGGCTCGCGCAGCTTCCATGCGATAGCTATGCGCGGGATAAACGCCGATGATGCGTAATTCCTTTGAGAAAAATGCCAGTTCCTCCAGCGCATTCCTGAGCCCCGGGTCATCGGGATGACCGTCAACCTCGACATAGAACTGTGTGGCGGTGAACTGTCCTTCCACCATGTAACTCTCGAGCTTGGTCATGTTGACGCCGTTGGTCGCAAAGCCCCCTAACGCCTTGTAAAGTGCCGCAGCCACATTGCGCACCCGGAAAACAAAACTGGTGACAAGAGGCTGCCCATCCCGTTTGGCAATAGCAGGCTTTCGCGACAGGATGACAAAGCGTGTGGTGTTGTTGGATTCATCCTGCACGTCTTCTACCAGAATGTTCAGGCCGTAGATGGACGCTGCAAGACGGGGAGCAAAGGACGCCTTCGTCGGATCGTTCCATTCCGCCACCTGACGCGCCGAGCCTGCCGTATCACCTGCGACATGCGCCTTGATGCCCAGCTTGCGCACGATCTTGCGGCACTGCCCGATGGCATGAACATGGCTGTAGACATCCGTGATGGTCTTGAGCGTGGCACCGGGAATCGCCATCATCTGAAAATGTATCGGCAGAAAGTGCTCACCGATGATATGCAGGGCGGATGTCGGCAGGAGGTGATGGATATCCGCTACACGACCCGCAATTGAATTCTCGATCGGAATCATGGCCAGCGCCGCTCGCTTTTCCTGGACCGCCGCAAAGGCATCCTCGAATGTCGGACAGGGCATGGGCTCCATGTCCGGGAAGGCCTCGTTGCAGGCGATGTGCGAATTGGCCCCCGGTTCGCCCTGGAACGATATTCTGTTGGTCATGATAGGATCTTCCGAGGTTATCGCTTCGCTTTCAGGATCTCGCGTGCAAGCACGAGATCGCCGGGTGTATCCACGCCACGCGGCACTTCGTCAACAATGGCGACATCAATCCGCATGCCCGCTTCCAACGCGCGCAGCTGTTCGAGCTTCTCCCGGATTTCAAGAGGCGATGGCGGCAATGAAACAAACCGGGCCAATGCCTTGCGGCGATACGCGTAAAGACCAATGTGATGATAAAGCGGTCCAGGGCCTGTTGGCGCCATCGCCCGCGTGAAATAGAGTGCCCGCATGCGGTTGGGGCCATTGCTGCTGCCGATGAGCTTGACGACGGAACTGGCCGTGCGTTCGTCCTCATCCACGATTTCAGCAGCCAGGGTGGCGATATCGACCGCCCTGTCGGCCAGTGGTGGGACAGCCATGGCAATTGAAAGCGGGTTTATGGTTGGAAAATCGCCCTGAAGATTGACAATGACATCATGATGACCATCGGGATCGGCCTTGAGTACAGCCTCGTAGACACGGTCAGACCCCGAGGGATGATCTGCACGCGTCATGATGGCCCGCCCGCCGATTGCAGCCACAGCCGCAGCGATATCAGCATTGTCGGTGGCCACGATAACCGGACCAACACCTGATTCCATGGCACGCTCATACACATGCACGATCATCGGCTTGCCATTGATGTCAGCCATGGGCTTGTTGGGCAGGCGTGTGGCAGCCATGCGGGAAGGAATGACAATCAGGGGATCGGACATGGCAGTTTTCCAGCAAATTCACAGTCAAGGGACAGATTGTTGTTCTGGCGTCAAAAGGTAGCATGGGTTTTACGCTGATACGGGTTGCGCAAATCGTTGCAAAGCGGTTATTGAAACGCAAATTGAGATAGCTGGTGCCTTATCCAGTGCACGCGTCAATCCGATGCGTTTATCGAACGTGGAGATGAGGGACATGGATTCCTTCGAACTCAACAAGATCGCAGGTGCGGTGCTTGGCACTCTGACATTCGTGATGCTTGTCAGCTTTGGTGGCGAATTGCTTTTTGCAGAGAAGAAGACTGCAAAAGCAGGCTACGAACTGCCCATGCCGGCAGTCGTGGAAGCAGCGTCTGCCGTGGCTGCTGTTGCCGCTGAACCAATTGCCATTCGTCTGGCCGCTGCCGACAAGGCCAAGGGTGAGAACACTTTCAAGCAGTGCGCTGCATGCCATACGCCTGACAAGGGCGGCGCCAACAAGGTTGGACCCAACATGTGGGGCGTGGTTGAACGCGCCAAGGGCCAAGTGGCCGGTTTTGGCTATTCAGCCGCATTGAAAGCGGTTTCAGCCAAGGGCGAAAAGTGGGATTTTACCGCACTCGACAAGTTCCTTGAGAGTCCGAAAGGCTACATCACCGGAACATCCATGTCCTATGCTGGCATTTCAAACCCCAAGACCCGTGCTGATCTGATCGCTTATCTGAATGTACTTTCCGATAGCCCGGTCGCCATTCCGAAATAAAACACTGATGCGAAGGTGATGACGAAAGGGCCGGATTTCCGGTCCTTTTGCTTTTTTACGTGGATTTCACCCGGTTTAACTGCCATTCAGAATAGAATGGATAAAGCCTGAAGATGTGCCTGGCGTGGATGAGGGTTGTTGCCTGCTGTTTTTTGATTGCCTCGGGATTCCTGCCCGGCGCAACACCATCCGTTTTAGCGCAGCAGGACGCAACAGGCCCGTGGCGACATGCCATATCCCTGACCGGCGAACCAAAATACCCTCCCGCTTTCGTTCAGCCTGACTACATTAACCCCAGTGCGCCGAAGGGCGGGCGCGTCCGTATGGGAACATTGGGAACCTTCGATAATTTCAACCCTTTTATCAGTGGCGTGAAGGGGAATCTTGCTGCTTATCTTCTCAACATCTACGAACCACTCCTGTGGCCGACATTTGATGAGCCTACGACCGAGTACGGACTCATTGCGCAGTCCGTCGCTTTTCCAGACGATTATTCCTCAGCTTCGTTTCGCTTGCGCCCTGAGGCGCGCTGGCATGATGGCAAGCCGATTACGGCTGAGGACGTCATTTTTTCTTTCCACACCTGGAAGCGACTTTCCCCGCAGTTCAATCGGCTCTTTGTGAAGGTCAGCGGTGTTACGAAAGTTTCGGACCATGAGGTGCGCTTCTCTTTCAGCGAGAAGGGCGATGCATCCCTGCCGCTTTACATCGGCCAGATGAGTGTTCTTCCCCAGCACTGGTGGGAGGGTATGGATGCACAGGGTCGCAAGCGGGATGTTGGCCTGACCACGCAGGAACCGCCCCTTGGGTCCGGGCCCTACCGCCTGAAGGCATTTGTACCGGGTCGGTCAATTGCGTATGAACGCGTGCCGGATTACTGGGGCAGCAAATTGCCGGTCCGCATAGGCACCGAGAACTTTGACCTCCTTGAAATCGAGTATTTCCGCGATGCCAGTGTCCTCTTTGAGGCCTTCAAGGCGGATCAGATCGATATGCGTCGGGAGTTGAGCCTCAAATCCTGGGTTGTCGGCTATGATTTCAACGCCGCCAACGACGGACGCGTCATCAAGGATGCTTATACCATCGACAGGCTTGGGATTGCCAAATCCTTCATCTTCAACCAGCGGCGGGACAAGTTTTCTGACGTGCGCGTACGCAAGGCGCTGGCCCTAGCCTACAGTTTTGATGACATGAACCGGCAGGTTTTCCACAACATGCTGTCTCGCCCCGGCTCCTATTTTCCGCGAACAGATTTCGAGGCCAAGGGTGCCTTGAATGCCGGTGAAAAGACCATTCTGGCGGATACACCCGGTGCGCCTTCCGAAATGCTCCTGACCGACATTGCGAAGGATACCCCCAGGGTGTCGCAACGTGCCAATCTGTTCGAGGCGCTCAAATTGTTGAAAGAGGCGGGTTACCGCCTGAAGGATGGTCGCCTGGTCGACAGGCGTGGACAGGTGCTGCAGATCGAGTTCGTGCTGGAGGACGTGGCGATGGAGCGAGTTGCCGCAAACTATGCCGATGCGCTCGAAAAGCTCGGCATCAGCACAGCCATTCGCGTCATCGACGATGTGCAGTACCAGAACCGCTTGCGCACATTTGATTTTGACATCGTGGTGCATGCCTGGGTGCAGGGCCATGCTCCGGGCAATGAGCAGCGCGAATACTGGGGCAGTGAGGGTGCAGATAAACGGGGCACCAACAATCTTGGTGGATTGAAGAAACCCGTTATCGACACGCTTGTGGAAAGATTGGTTCTGGCCAGAGACCGCGTTGAAAAGATAGCCGCCGGTCGCCTGCTCGACCGTGTACTGAGGGCCGATTATCTCAGTGTGCTCGTATCGGTCGAAGACAAGGAATATGTGGCTCGCTGGGACCGATTTGGTCGACCTGACCAGATGCCGCGCTACGGGGGTGCGGCATTCCCCGCGCTCTGGTGGTGGGATACGACGAAAGCTGCGAAGACTGGGTCTCGCTAGCCAAAACTGCGATGGCTTTGGCAGGCGCAAGACACTATTCTGCGAAACTGATTTGCAACGGTCCGGTCCGATGGAGTTGATCAACATGAAGCGGCAATGTCTTGCAGTTGCAGGCCTTTCAAGAAGAACCGTTCTGGCTGGTTCGGCTGCAGCTGTTGCAGCCTCATCCCTGCCTGCCCTTGCAGATACGGATTGGGAAAAAGCGCGCCACGGCTTGTCAACCTTCGGTGATCTGAAATACGGTCCTGATTTCAAGCATTTCGACTATGTGAACCCCTCCGCGCCCAAGGGCGGCACCTTGTCCCAGCAGATTTCCAGCACGGGCGGAAACCAGAGCTTCAACACCTTCAACTCGCTCAATATCTTCATTCTCAAAGGGGAAGGTGCTGCGGGCGTTGGCGCGATATTCGATACATTGATGAGCGCCACCAGTGATGAGCCTGATGCCATGTACGGTCTGGTGGCCGAGAGGGTTCTACGCACTGAAAACAAGCCTGAATGGCGCTTCAAATTGCGCAGGGAAGCCCGCTTTCACGACGGCTCGCCTTTGACTGCAGCTGACGTGGCCTTCTCGCTCGACCTGATGAAGACCAAGGCTCATCCTTCCTATCAGCAATTGCTGCGGGATCTGGTTGCTGCGGAGGCGGAAGCCCCTGATGTGCTGCGCATCGAACTCAAGCCTGATCCGCCGCGTGATCTGATCATGACGATTGCGGCCATGCCGATATTCTCCAAGGCCTACTACAGCCAGAAGAATTTTGATGAGACAACACTGGAGCCGCCGCTCGGCTCCGGGCCCTACAGGGTCGGCAGGTTCGAGGTTGGCCGTTTCATTGAGATGGAGCGGGTGACGGATTACTGGGCGAAGGATCTGGCGGTCAATGTCGGCCAGAACAATTTCGACCGCCTCCGCTATGAGTATTTCCGTGACAGGACAGTGGCTTTCGAGGGCTTCAAGGGCCGCTCTTTTGTGATGCGACAGGAGTTCACATCACGCAACTGGGCGACAGGCTATGATTTTCCTGCCGCCAAGGATGGCCGCGTGGTGCGCGAGAAAATCAGTTCCAGCGGTGCCACGTCCATACAGGGCTGGCACATCAACATGCGGCGGGACAAGTTCAAGGACGTCCGTGTGCGCGAGGCGATCATCCTCTGCTTTGATTTTGAATGGGCCAACACGACATTGATGTTCGGCTCCTACAAGCGCACGCATTCCTTTTTTGAAAACACACCCATGAAAGCTGCCGGCAAGCCATCACCAGAGGAGCTGGTACTGCTGGAGCCCTTCCGCAAGGACTTGCCACCCGAGGTTTTCAACGAACCGTTTATGCCACCTGTCAGCGATGGATCGGGTCAGGACAGGGTAATCCTGCGGCGTGCTGGCCAATTGTTGCAGGACGCTGGTTGCAAGCGGGACGGGACTATCCTGAAATTGCCCAATGGCCAGCCCCTTACCATTGAATTGCTGGACTATGACCCTTCCCTGCATCCTCATGCCGGCGGGCTGGTAAAGAACCTCAAACTGCTGGGCATAGAAGCCACATTGCGCACGGTGGATGCCGTGCAATACCAGAAGCGCATGGATGATTTCGATTTTGACATCACCATGCGCAATATGGGCGGCACGCTAACGCCGGGTGATTCCATACGTGGTGTCTATGGTTCGGAAGCCGCGAAACGCAACGGATCGCGCAATCTTGCGGGCATTGCCGAACCTGCGGCGGACGCCCTGATCGAGGTGATCGGCCGGGCGAAGACGCGGGAAGAGCTTAACATAGCCTGCCGTGCGCTTGACCGGGTGCTGCGTTCCACCCGCAGCATGATTCCGGCATGGCACAACGACAGCGCCTGGATGGTCTATTGGGATATCTTTGGCAAACCGGAGCGCCCGCCGCAATTCGCGGCAACATCCAGCCTGATGGGTGTCGTGGGCAGCACTTGGTGGTACGATCAAGAGAAAGCTAAGAAGCTGGGTCTCTGATGCCGAATCAGTGACCGCAACGATTTCTGGAGCCC
>JANMLW010000083.1:0-14119 GCA_031372765.1 Hyphomicrobiales bacterium | reverse complement strand
GTATCGCCGATATACATTCCCGGCCGCTTGCGCACGGCATCAAGGCCCTTGAGAACCTTGATCGAGTCTGCACCATAGGCGTTGGGATCAGTGCCTTCGGGCGGATGAGTGGCGGGTTCGGCCATGGGTTAAATATGCTTTCGCTGATTGATTCGTCAGCGAAAACACTAGGCGCTCAGGGGCGCAAAAGCACGGGTTTAATGCCTCGAAATGCCGTCGGATCAGTCACATACACGGACATAACGATGGGTCCAGGTGTATTGATCCACCCAGACCCGCTGGCGCTGCATGGCGCAAGCCGGAACGTACTCCACATCGGGATAGGCCGAGACATGCCGGTGGTAAACCCGGGGTCGCGTGTAGACAGGTTCCGGCTCTGCATAAACCGGCGCGGGGCGTGCGGAATTGATGATCGCACCAGCTGCCAATCCGCCGATCACACCGCCCAGCACACCACCTGCCAGGGCTTCACCACCGTAGTGGCGGCGCGGATAATACTGCGCTTCCGCCGGCGCAATCGGGAGTGCGGAGAGCAGGACTGCGCCTGCAATTGCTCGTGCAAATTTCGTCATGACATGCCTCCAGATTCCCCAACCTGAAGCCATAGATTCGCAGATAGATTTTAAGGTTTCAGTAAGGAACGTGGTTAACGGGGTAAAGTGCCCGAGCGCATGCCTGGGAATGGTCTCGGAGCTCGCCAGCCACGGATGGCTATGGTGGCCAGAATGAACGAGACAAGCACGTTCCAGCCCGCGAGGGACAGGCCCAGAATCTTGAACGAGGCTTCCGTACAGCTGACAATGCGCGTGTTGTTCATGGCGGACAGCAAATCCGCCGCATTGGCTGGTCCGGCGGAAATCTTGCCGCCGCAATCCGCCGGGCCAAGCCACCAGCCCCATTCCACCCCGGCATGATGCACGCCGAGCGCTGTGCTGAGCATGAAAATCGCGGCCAGCATGGCAAAGGCGGGGCGGGCCGCTGTCCGGAAGGGCAGGGGCCCAGAGATGAACAGCGCAAAGGCCGCAAGCGGCACGGCGGCATAATAGGGCCAGCGCTGCAGCAGGCAAAGTTTGCATGGCACATAGCCCAGCACCAGCTCAGTGAACCAGGCTCCTGCAATGGTGGCAGAGGCAATCACAAACAGCACGCCCGCCCGCCGTTGCGGCGCTGAGGCGGCGTAGGTGTAAAGCATGCCCAGATGTGGAATCTTCATAGCAGGAACTTCAAAGCCACAAATCCACCGATGATTGCCACCAGCATGAGCCCGATGATCAACCCGCCATGCTTGTCCATCATGGCTTTGATGGGGCCGCCGAATTTGGTCAGCAAGGCGGCTACCATGAAAAACCGCGCCCCGCGTGTCAGGATAGACAATGCGATGAACCAGAATAGATCGTAACCCGCAATACCGCTGGCGATGGTCACGAACTTGTAGGGAATCGGCGTCAGGCCCTTGATGATGATCAGCAGGGCGCCGTATTCGCGGTATAGCCCCAGCAAGTTGTCGATCTTACCAGCGCCACCGTAAATGCCGATGAGCCATTGGCCGATAGTCTGGAAGAAGTATGCCCCAATGGCATAGCCCAAAAGGCCGCCCAGCACTGACGTCACCGTGCAGATAGCGGCATAGTGATAGGCCCTGTGCGGTTTTGCCAGCGCCATGGGTGCCAGCACCACATCGGGCGGGATGGGGAAGAAGGAGCTTTCCGCGAAAGACACCGCGCCCAGCGTGTAGGGTGCGGATGGCTTGTTGGCGAGCGCCATGGTCCAGTCGTAGAGCTTCTTCAACATGGCGTTGAGATAACCTGCTTTGGTTTAACTTTCCATGTTTCAGTTGCGTTTTTCCGAACTGTAGGGAATGGGCTGTTCACTTCCTTCTCCCCTTGCGGGAGAAGGTGGCCTGCGCAGCAGGTCGGATGAGGGGTTTCGCGAAGCTGCTGCGCATCGTAAGACATTGCTCAACCGGCGACCGGATTGCGCGGCAATACCCCTCATCCGCCCGCTATCCAGCGGGCACCTTCTCCCGCAAGGGGAGAAGGAAGAGAACCACAATGACTGATACTTACATGATAGACGCTACAACCGCAGGCGAGCGGCTGGACAAGACCCTTGCCAAACTCGCGCCGGATCTTTCCCGCACGCGCATTCAGGCTCTGGCCGAGGAAGGGCATATCACCCTCAACGGCAAGGCAGATATGGCGCTCTCGCGCAAATTGTCGGTGGGGGATGTGCTGGTGCTGACGCGGCCCGAGGCGGTTTCACCCATTCCCTTGGGAGAGGATATTCCGATCACCGTTGTCTATGAAGACGATGATCTGATTGTCATCGACAAACCTGCGGGCCTTGTGGTGCATCCCGCCGGAGGCCACGAGACCGGCACGCTTGTCAATGCGCTGATAGGCCATTGTGGTGCAACGCTGTCAGGCATCGGCGGCGTCAAGCGGCCGGGCATCGTGCACCGGCTCGACAAGGATACTTCCGGCCTGTTGGTGGTGGCGAAGAACGACCGCACCCACAAGGGCCTGTCCGAACAGTTTGCCGATCACGGACGCACTGGCCCGCTGGAGCGGGAATATATCGCGCTGGTGTGGGGCAAGCCGGGCCGCACGGGGGGTGAAATCCGCACACAGATCGACCGCAGCATTGCCAACCGCGAACGCATGGCGGTGGCCAAACCCGACAAGGGACGCCTCGCCATCACGCATTTCGAGGTGGTGGAAACCTTTGAAGGAATCGACGGCAGGCCGCTGGTCAGCCAGGTCATCTGCCGTCTTGAAACAGGCCGCACCCACCAGATCCGTGTGCACATGACGCACATCGGCCATCCATTGCTGGGGGATGATCTCTACGGCGGCGGCTTCAAGACCAAGGCCAACCACCTGGCGCCCGAGGCGCAGTCGGCACTGCTGGCGCTGGGCCGTCAGGCACTGCATGCGGCGGTATTAGGCTTCGAGCATCCGACCACAGGCGAGACGATGCGTTTCGAGAGCGCGCTGCCGCCGGATATGGCGGGATTGCTGGCGGTGTTGCAGGGGGCGTGAAGGATTTTGGATTGCGCAACAGAATTTTGCAACAAAGAAGCTCTTTCACATCAGTGGGTTAGTTCTGTTGCATAATTCTTTAATTGTGCAACACCACCCTCAAGCCGCACGCTTCCCCGCAAACACAAAGCCAACTGCTTTCATCACTGCCAGCGTTGTTTCCAGCGTGGGATTGCCGTTTACGCTGAGTGATTTGTAAAGTTGCTCGCGGGCCAGGCCCGTTGCACGCGCAATCTTTGTCATACCCTTGGCGCGTGCCACCACGCCAAGGGCGCTGGCAATATGGCCGGCATCGCCGGTTTCGAAGGCGTCACTGAGGAACACCTCAATCGCCTCATCTGTCTTGAGCATGTCAGCAGGATCAAAATCGTGGATTTTATCAACCATGGTTTTCACTCCATTCTGCAGCAAGCTGTCTGGCCTTCCAAATATCCCTGCTCTGGGTGCTTTTATCGCCACCACACAGTAGAATGATGATTTCAACGCCGCGTTGTTGGAAATAGATGCGATAGCCGGGGCCATAGTGAATACGCAGTTCGCTTACACCTTCTCCAATCGGTGAAACATCACCAATCAGACCATTCGCAACCCTAACGATGCGGGCTGCAATCAAGGCTCTTGCCTTCTGATCGCGCAATCCACGTTCCCATCGCCGGAAAGTTTCAGTCTGGCGGATCAACAGCATCAGTAAATGTAATTCATAAATTACTTTTTTGCAAGTCCAACCAATGGTGATCTCATCGGCAAGCCAATAGTCGAGGGAGTTGCCTTAACGTGAGAACCCTACTCAGGAGCCTGCTGCATCTGCACTACAGACAGTTTCGCCTTGCCAGGCTTCTTTGCCTCAATCCTCTCCTGGTTGCGGGCCATGAAGCCCTTGATCGCCGGGGCGATTTCCTTGCGGAAGCGGGAGCCGTTAAACACGCCGTAGTGGCCCACATCCTTTTGCATATGATAGAGCTGCTTGGATTTCGGCAGGTTGACGCAAAGATCGTGCGTTGCCTTGGTCTGGCCAACGCCTGAAATATCGTCGTTCTCGCCTTCGACGGTCATCAGGGCGCAGCGGGTCACGGCCTTGAGGTCAACGAGGCGGCCGCGGTGCATCATTTCGCCTTTGGGCAGGGAGTGCTTGACGAAAACCGTATCGACGGTCTGAAGGTAGAACTCTGCCGTCAGGTCCATGACAGCCATATATTCGTCGTAGAAGTCGCGGTGCTTTTCGGCGGGCTCACCGTCTCCGCGTACGAGATGCGAGAACATGTCCCAATGGGCGGTCATGTGCTTGTCGATGTTCATGGCCATGAAGCCCGAGAGCTGCAGGAAGCCGGGGTAGACATCGCGGTAGAACCCGGCGTTGGGGAAGGGCACCTTGATCAGGCAGTTCTTGCTGAACCAGTCAATGCCACGCTCTTCCGCCAGTTTGTTGACAGCGGTAGGGCTCTTGCGGGTGTCGATCGGGCCGCCCATCAGGGTCATCGAGAGGGGAACGGAAGGGTTGTTGTCAACTTCCATCAGCGCAACGGCAGCCGCAACCGGCACGGATGGCTGGCAAACTGCCATGACATGCACATCAGGCCCCAGAAGCTCGAACATTTCGATCATGTAATCGATGTAATCATCGAGATCGAATCCGCCTTCGGACAGAGGCACGGTGCGCGCATCCGCCCAGTCAGTGATATAGACCTCGTGGCTGGGCAGGAAAGCCTCGACCGTGCCGCGCAGCAATGTGGCGTAGTGGCCGGACATGGGGGCAACAATCAGCACCTTGGGTTGAGCCGCTGTCTTGGCTGGCAGGGCACGCTCGAAATGCAGGAGCTGGCAAAAGGATTTCTTCCATATGATCCGCTCAGTGACGGCTACTTCATTGCCGTCAACCGTGGTGAAGGGTAGATCAAAGGCTGGCTTGCCGTAACGGCGGGTGGTCCGCTCAAACATCTCGGCCGATGCAGCCATCGTACGACCAAAATCTGTCATGGACAGGGGATTGGCGGGATTGCGATAGAACAGGCGCATGGCATCCGACATGGCCCTGGCTGGTGCCATCATCGAATGTGCGGTTTCATAGAAGAAGTACATGCTGCGGTTCATGAACCTGACATCCTGTCTGTTTCACGCGCAGGCCGAGTGCGGGATTACGCCTCGGCCCAGCTCATGAGAAATCTTGTTGCAGTGCAGCATAGTGAAGTTACGTAGTCTTGCAATGATTGATTAAGAAATCCCCATGGTTTGGGTTAAAAGCGCGCCTTTCATCGGAAGCAGTCATGCAGAGGCATGAATTTTCCCGTGCCATTCCCGCCATGCCAGCATGGCGATCAATGCGGCTGCATAAAGGTTCAGCGCCGCTATTCCCAGTCCCACGATCACATCCGGCCAGACGGAATTGGTGAAAGCCGTGATCACTGCCGCCATAACGATGGCAATGTTGGCAATCGCGTCATTGCGGGTGGAGAGCCATACACCCTGATGGGCAGAATCGCCCTTGCGGTGGGGCAGCAGGATGAAAGCGCAATACATGTTCACGGCCAGTGCCAGCAGGCCAATCGCGCCCATGGGCAGCGGATCAGGCGGCAGGCCGTAAAACAGCTGTTCGATGGTTTTCCAGCCAATCCAGACACCGGGTACAAACATCAGGAAAGCGGTCATCGCGCCAAAGATCGCGCGTGGGCGATGGCCGAGGCCGATCAGCGCAACGGCGATGATGTAGGTGATGGAATCTTCCAGAAAGTCGATGGCGTCCGCCATCAGCGCAATGGAATTGGCAAAAAGCGCACCGCCAACTTCAACAAATACCATGATGAAATTGAGGATAGCGGCCAGAATCAGGGCCT
This sequence comes from Hyphomicrobiales bacterium, assembly GCA_031372765.1. Taxonomy (GTDB): domain Bacteria; phylum Pseudomonadota; class Alphaproteobacteria; order Rhizobiales; family Beijerinckiaceae; genus JADCCX01. The sequence goes on along the minus strand of JANMLW010000083.1, from coordinate 8,250 downwards.
TGCGGTAAGGCATGGGTTTCCTGTCAGCATGCGGCGGATCGACAGGTCTATCATCAGAAAGCATCTGATCAGGTCCGGGTTAAGGCGAATGGGTTAAGGCGATGGCTTAATACTTGTGGCGTGGCAGATTCGCAGCGTACCATGACGTGGATTTTTTAATTAAAGAAGGGAAAACAAGCCATGGCAAAGCGTTTGCAAGGCAAGATTGCGGTTGTCACAGCGGCAGGGCAAGGCATTGGGCGAGCGATTGCCGAGGCTTTCGTGCGGGAGGGTGCGGTTGTGCATGCAACTGATCTGAATGCGGAATTTCTGGAGTCTCTGGCCAAGGCCCGCAAGCGCAAGCTCGATGTGCGCTCCACCAAGGCTGTCGATGCCTTTGCGGCCAGGACAGGCCAGATTGACATTCTGGTGAATGCCGCCGGTTTCGTGCACCACGGAACAGTGCTGGAATGCTCAGACGCGGACTGGGACTTTTCCTTTGATCTCAATGTGAAATCAATGCACCGAATGATCCATGCGTTTTTGCCCGACATGCTGGAGCGCGCCAATTCAACCGGACAATCGGCATCCATTGTCAATATAGCCTCGGGAGCCGGGTCCGTGCGCGGCATTCCCAATCGCTATGCCTACGGTGCCACCAAGGCGGCTGTCATTGGGCTGACCAAGGCTGTTGCGGCTGATTTCATCAAGCGTGGCATTCGCGCCAATGCCATTTGCCCAGGCACGATCCAGTCCCCCTCGCTGGATGGTCGCATCCGTGACATGGCAGGAATGAACAAGATCACTGAAGCGGCGGCGCGTCAGGCGTTCATCGACAGGCAGCCCATGGGGCGGCTGGGCACTGCGGAAGAAATCGCCATGCTGGCGGTCTATCTCGCTTCCGATGAGGCCAGCTACACCACAGGACAGATCCATCTGGCTGACGGCGGCTTTGCGCTGTGAACAGCGGACAAAAAAAGGACCGCCGAAGCGGTCCTTAAAGTCATTAGGGAGGCGTCAAACAAGTGGACAGGAGCCACTCGACCCGCAAAAATTGGGGTAAATTTATGATAACCAAAATACCCTAACAACTGGTTAAGGTTCATAAACCATACTGTCGACGGTCTATGGCCTGTCACGAAACGGTGTATAGCCCGTGCTGCAGGTTCGGTGACAATACGGTCCATGGCATGATGGATATGATAATGAGGGTGTATTGATGGGGTGGGCAACAACCAAGCGCTGGCTTCCCCTTGCCGCTGTGGCTGTTGTCGCTTTGACGCTTTATCTCAGTGGGGCTTTTCGGTTTCTTTCCGCAGAATCAGTTGTGTTATCGAAGTCGGCTCTCGAAGCCATGGTCGCGCAGCACGGCTACCTTGCCGTTGTTGCCTTTGTCATCGTCTATATCGCATTGGTTGCACTTTCATTGCCCGGCGCATTGTTGATGACGTTGCTGGGTGGAGTGCTCTTCGGCTTCTGGGTTGGAGCTGCTGCTACCGTCATTGGCGCAACATGCGGAGCCACACTGCTTTTTCTGATTGCCCGATCCTCCCTTGGTGTTGCATTGCGCGATAGAGGGGGAGAAACCGTGCAACGCATGGCGGAAGGGTTGCGCAAGGATGCGGCGTCCTACATGCTGTTCTTGCGGCTGGTGCCGGTGTTTCCCTTTGCGCTGGTCAATCTGGCACCAGCCCTTGTCGGCGTGCCACTGAGAACCTTTATCTGGACAACGCTTATCGGCATCATGCCGGGAACGCTCGCTTTCACCTTTGCTGCCACAAGTCTGGGCGGTTTGCTGGACGACAAGCGGGCGGCTCATGAGGCTTGCAAGATTCTGGGCAAGTCCGATTGCCAGATTTCGCTGGATCTTTCCACTTTGGTCAGTCCCAGGCTCCTGCTGGCCTTTGCCGCTTTGGGCGTCGTTGCGCTGATCCCGGTTGTCGCACGGCGTATTTGGGCTAGAGCATGATGACTGTGAATCCTGAGGATATGCCTTGCCTGATGTGATCAAGACCGATGTTTGCGTGATTGGCGCTGGCTCGGGTGGATTATCCGTCGCAGCAGCAGCGGCCATGATGAAAGTGCCCGTCGTGCTGATCGAGCGGGCGGATATGGGCGGTGATTGCCTCAACGTTGGCTGCGTGCCTTCCAAGGCCTTGATCGCCGCTGCCAGACACGCCTCCAGCATGCGCGCGGCTGAGGCCTTCGGTTTTGCGCCGGTAGAGATCAAGCCCAACTTCAACCGCGTCCATGCCCACGTGCATTCTGTCATTGCGGCGATTGCCCCCAATGATAGCGAACATCGCTTCCGGGCCCTTGGTGCCACCGTGATCAAGGGCGAGGCACGCTTTATCGATCGCAAGACCATTGCTGTCGGAGAGCAACGCATAACGGCCCGGCGGTTTATCATCGCCACCGGCTCAATACCTGCCGTTCCCGCCATTCCCGGCCTCGATAAGGTGGCTTATCTGACCAACGAGAGCCTGTTTGACCTCAACCGCAAACCCAATCGGCTCGTCATCATCGGGGCCGGCCCCATTGGTATCGAGATGGCGCAGGCCCATGCGCGACTGGGCTCGCAGGTCGTTTTGATCGACCCTGCCGGTGTGCTGATCCGGGAAGATCCTGATGCAGCACGGGTGGTGCGCAAGGCATTGGAAGCGGATGGCGTGATCTTCCGCATCGGCAGCAGTATCGCCGGGGTTTCTGGTTCGGGCGAGCGCCTCAAGGTTCATGTCGCTGAACCTGCCGGAGAGCAGATCATCGAGTGCACGCATATATTGGTGGCCACAGGCCGCAAGCCGTCTACCGGCTCTTTGAATCTCGAGGCTGCCGGGGTGACGCACGATGCCAAGGGCATCAAGGTGGATACGAGCCTGCGCACTTCCAACCGCAGGGTCTATGCCATTGGCGATGTGATTGGCGCGCCGCAGTTCACGCACCGCGCCAATTATCACGCCGGTCTGGTATTGCGACACGCGCTGTTTCGCCTGCCTGTGAAAGCCAGCGATGCGCTCATCCCGCGCGTGACATTCTGCGATCCGGAAATTGCCACAATCGGCTTGTCAGAGACCGATGCCCACAAGACGGGCCATGGTGTCCGCGCCCTGCGCTGGCCCTTTGCAGAGAATGATCGCGCCCAGTCGGAAAAGCGCACAGATGGTTTCATCAAGGTGATGGTTGACCGCAAGGGCCGCATTCTGGGTGTGACCATTGTCGGCCTGCACGCTGGGGAATTGATCACGCCCTGGACCCTGGCCATGGCCAACAAGCTGAAAGTCTCGGCCATGACGGGCATTGTGTTTCCCTATCCAACCTTGTCCGAGGTATCGAAACGGGCGGCTACTGCCTTCCTGTTGCCACAGTTGCGCAGCCCATGGCTGCAACGTGTCTTGCGCTTCATGCGCTTTTTCGGGTGATATTTGAACAGCAGCTTGAAAACCGCCGGTTTCTGGAAGGGCTTCGGTCTTTCATCGCGCCTGCTGGTGCTGACCATCCTGTTTGTCATGCTGGCGGAGGTGCTGATTTTCGTGCCTTCCATAGCCAATTTTCGCAACAGCTGGCTGAATGACCGATTGGCCGCTGCCCGCACCGCCGCGCTGGTGCTTGAGGCGGCCCCTGACGACGCGTTGCCTGAGCCGTTGGTCAAGGATCTGCTCATGAGCGTGGGGGCTGAAACGATAGCGTTACGCATCAAGGGCACGCGTCGCCTGCTGGCCGTGAATGAAATGCCGCCCGTTGTTAGCAGCATGACGGACATGCGTGCCAACAGCGCTGTCAGCAGCATTGTCGCCAGTTTCAGGACCATGCTGGGTAGCGGGCAGAATGCGCTTGGTGTTATCGGCCCCGCGGCTATGGAAGGTGAATTCGTCGAGATCGTCATCCTGGAAAAGCCGCTGCGGGATGCGATGTGGCGGTTTGCCAGCAACATCCTGGCGCTCTCATTGTTCATTTCAGCCGTTACGGCGGCGTTGGTTTTCTTTGCGCTCAAACGCGTCATTGTGCGGCCAGTGGAGCGTCTGACGACGAGCATCACCCGTTTTGCCGAGCGGCCGGATGATCAGACGCGGTTGATGCAGCCTTCGGGGCGTACGGATGAGATCGGCGTGGCGGAAACCGCCGTCGCCGGTATGCAGCAGGCGCTTTCGCAGCAGCTCAAACAAAAGGAGCATCTGGCAGCCCTTGGACTGGCCGTCAGCAAGATCAACCATGATCTGCGCAACATGTTGTCATCGGCGCAATTGATTTCGGATCGCCTGGGTGGTGTGCAGGATCCCACCGTGCAGCGCTTCGCACCCAAGCTGGTACAGACGCTGGACCGGGCTATCGCCTTCTGCCAGTCAACGCTGGCTTATGGTCGTGCCGATGAGCGCCCGCCACGCATCGTTGCGGTTCATCTGCATGATCTGATGGAGGAAGCCCGCGATGTGGCAGGCCTGATCGACAATCACGCGGTTGTCTGGCTCAATCAGGTTCCCGAGGATCTGCGCGTGGACGGGGACCCTGAGCATCTGTTCCGCATCATCATGAACCTGATACGCAATGCGTTGCAGGCCATGGAGAATGATCCGCCTGAAGCGGGCATGCAGCATTCCCTTTGTGTCTCCGCGACAGCTGAAACAGCTGGCTGGACAATCGGGATCAACGATTCCGGCCCCGGTATTCCCCAGAGTATCCGGCAAAAGCTCTTTGATGCCTTCCATGGATCAAGCAGGCCGGGTGGAACGGGACTTGGTCTGGCTATAGCGGCTGATCTCGCCCGTGCGCAGGGCGGTGACATCAGGCTTGAACCTTCCGGCACTGGCGCGTCATTCCGGATATTTCTGCCAAAGAAGAAGATCTGATATTGATCTTCCTAATGGTATGATGAATGGTAGCCAAGTTTCCAATGCAAGCCGTTCAGTCCATGTCCAATCCGACAATGTCCCATTCAAGATCACCTGACATCCTGTGCATCGGGGAGCCGATGATCGAGTTCAATCAGACGCAGGCGGATGATCCGCACTACCTGTTTGGTTTCGGGGGCGACACATCCAACGCAGCGATTGCCGCTGCGCGCTCAGGCGCATCGGTCGGTTATATATCAGCTGTTGGCAAGGACAGTTTCGGCACGTCTTTCCTAAAGCTCTGGCAAGCGGAAAACATCGACGTATCGGGCGTCAAGCAGGACGATACGGCCCATACCGGGGTGTATTTTGTCAGTCACGGGGTTGATGGCCACGAATTTTCCTATTTGCGCGCGGGGTCTGCAGCCGCCCGCATGACACCATCCGATCTGCCGCTCGCGATGATCCGTTCGGCGAAGATCATCCATGTCTCGGGTATCAGCCAGGCTATATCGGCATCAGCCTGCGACATGGTATTTGCCGCCATCGCCGCAGCCCGCGAGGCAGGTGTTACCGTGTCCTATGACACCAATTTGCGCTTGCGCCTTTGGCCTCTGGTGCGGGCCCAGGCTGTGACAGGGGCCGCCATGTGCATGGCGGATATTGCCTTGCCCGGATTGGACGATGCACGGCAGTTGACGGGTCTTGCCGAGCCAGATGCCATCGTCGATCATTATCTTGCCGGTGGGTGCAAGGTTGTGGCCATGACGCTTGGCAAGGACGGGGCGTTGGTGGCAACGCCTTCGGAGCGGCGCCGTGTCCCGTCCATCACCGTCAATGCTATGGATGCAACCGGAGCAGGGGACTGTTTCGACGGTGCGTTTCTGGCTGAATGGCTACGGTGTCTTGATCCGTTTCAGGCAGCTTCTTACGCCGTGGTTGCAGCGGCTCTCTCCACAACCGGTTATGGCGCGGTTGCGCCATTGCCGCATCGTGCTGACGTACTGAAGGCCATGGGGTAGTGCAGCTTCAGCTATTTTGTCGAAGCTCTGGACGGTATTGTATGCTGTGGAAGTTTGATTGGACTGTGTGGTGCATCCTGCACCGGTAGCCCGGCATCCAGCCACACCTCTATGCCGTCACGATACCAGAACACCTTGCGAAAGCCGAATGACACTGCACGGCGGGCGGCATTCCACGATACCCAGCAGTTGGACAGGCAATAGAACACCATCGGCTGATCCAGAGACCCAGTGGTCAGGATCAGCAACTGGCGCTTCTGATCCCCAGCCTCTTGTTGGCTCAGTTTTCCTTCCCCGAGGCGGGGGAGCCAAATTGAGCCAGCAATCTGCTTGCGCTCAGGCGGGTGGCCCCGTAGCCAATCGCGGAACCATTCCGACAGGGAGGTTCCAGCGCTGACCACGTCAATGAGCAGTGGTTTGTCCTGCGCTATCATCGCTTCCAGCGCATCTATGTCGACCAGTGAGCCGCCTGATACTGCGGATGGTAACTCGGCGCGGAAGCTGGCAATGCGATAGCCTGTATGGGCATCAAAGACATCAGCCTTGCTCCAATGCAAGAATGGCATACCCGCAAGCACACCAGAGCCAATGGCCATTGTCAGCATGACAATCAGCAAGGCTGGCAACAGGACTGTTTTTCTTGCAACAGCAATCATCAGCCTTGCCTAAGGCAAAGCGGGCATCTCAGCCAGTCAAGGCGCGTGTTAGCGTTAATCCTGCCGATATCCCCTTTGGTTTGCCTTGCAAGCAAAGGAGCATACAAAACCTCAGGACAGATTCACCTTCAGGACAGCTTCTCGACCTGACTGTATTCCAGCTCCACCGGCGTGGCACGACCAAAGATCGAAACGGCCACCTTGAGGCGCTGCTTGGCGTCGTCGACGTCTTCCACGACACCGTTGAAAGAGGCGAACGGGCCATCGGCCACCTTCACCTGCTCACCGATCTCGAACAGGATCATCGGCTTCTTCTTGTTCTCACCGGCTTCGACCACCTGGCCCTTGATGCGCTCGGCTTCTGCCGTCGAAATCGGCACGGGTTTGGACTTGTCGGCGCCCAGAAAGCCCGTGACCTTGGGTGTGTTCTTGATCAGGTGATAGGCCTCGTCGGTCAGGTCCACATTCACCAGCACATAGCCCGGATAGAGCTTGCGATCGACCATGATGCGGCGACCCTTGCGGATTTCAGCCACTTCCTCGGAAGGCACGAGGATTTCGTCAAACAGATGCGAAAGATTGCGCAGGTTTGCCTGCTCTTTCAAAGATTGCGCCACCTTGTTCTCGAAATTCGAGAACGCATGAACGATATACCAGCGTTTAGCCATGGGAGATGAATTCCTGTCGGGTCAATCAGCGGCCAATGCCGAGAACATAGGTGAGCATGATACGGATGACCTGATCAGCCAAGGTGAAAAAGATGGAGGCGACGATGACCAGCACGAAAACCATGGCTGTGGTGATCATTACTTCCTTGCGGGTTGGCCACGTGACCTTGTTGGTCTCGGAGCGAACCTCCTGCAGGAACTGGAATGGATTGAACTTCGCCATGGGAGCGCCGATCGTCAGGTTTTGAAGCGAGAGCCCTCGTTCCGCCGTCTGGCAGTAGGAGAATTTAACGCTGTGTTGGATTGAAAATGGCGATAGCGGGTTTTTGGCGGGGCGTCAAACCATGGCTTTACAGAAATGGCCGATTTTCAGATGCAACCGTAGTGGGATGATATGGCGGATGATTGGCAGGAGCTGGGGGGTTCGAACCCACGACCTTCGTTTTTGGAGACCGACGCTCTACCAGCTGAGCTAAGCTCCTGTAGTCATAAAATGTCTTTGCCTCAAAGATCACGGCATATCAAGGGTGCGTGAGGGGGAAATATGGTGCGGACAGCGGGAATCAAACCCGCATGGTGTTGCCACCGAAGGATTCTAAGTCCTTTGCCTTTAGGAGTTTATTTAAGGATTTCAGAGGGTTATTGGAATATACTGTGTCACCGCGCTTGTGTATAATGGGGTGGTTGTCACCAGCGCTGTCACCAGTTAAAAGAGCCTGTGGCGGCCCCTTGGCGAAATTGGTAGACGCACAGCACTTAAAATGCTGGGCCTCTGGGCGTCCGGGTTCGACCCCCGGAGGGGCCACCACCACTCTTATCTTCTCTCCAGTACCTCAGCCACCTCAGCCATGCTCTTTAGGCTCAGGTGGGCGTAGATCAGCGTTGTCTGAATTGCCTTGTGACCCATCCATTCCTTTATCTTCACCAAATCCACCCCCGCTTGCGTCAACCGGCTTGCGCAGGTCTGTCTGTAGGTGTGGATCACGGCGTCCTTGAGGAACTCATGGTGCCCCCTAAGCCGGAGCCACAGACCCCACCTGTTGATATCTGTAAAGGGGCCTTCTTGGTTGCTGCCAGGCGGCTTTTGGATAGCCTCCAG
>JANMLW010000074.1:0-3040 GCA_031372765.1 Hyphomicrobiales bacterium | reverse complement strand
GCTGAAACTGTTGCTGCATTGCGCAAGCAGGTGGACATCTGGCATGCGGCAGGTGAGCGTGTGGCCCTTGTGCCCACCATGGGCGCCTTGCATGCCGGGCATGTCAGCCTCGTTAAACTCGTCCGCAAGCGCCGCATGCGCATCGTCACCTCGATCTTCGTGAATCCCACGCAATTCGCGCCGACAGAGGATTTCACCAAGTATCCCCGCACTTTTGACAATGATTGCGCCATGCTGGCCGCAGCCAGATGCGATCTGGTTTATGCGCCGCAACCGCTTGAAATCTATCCCGCCGGTTTTGCCACGACCGTGAGTGTAGGTGGGCCTGCCAAAGCCGGATTGGAGGATGCCTTTCGCCCCACCCATTTTGACGGTGTGGCCACTGTTGTCGCCAAACTGTTTACGCAATGTCGGCCCGATATCGCGGTTTTTGGCGAGAAGGATTACCAGCAGTTGCAAGTCGTCAGCCAGATGGCACGTGATCTTGATCTGGCGGTCACGGTCATTGGAGCGCCAACGATGCGCGAGGCGGATGATCTGGCGATGTCATCGCGCAACCGCTATCTGACAACAGGGGAACGTGTGCTTGCAGCGCTTGTGCCGCAGACATTGAAGACGGCAATCGCCCAAATGCATGCCGGGGTTGCGCCCGACAAGGCTGCAGCCAAGGCGGCCGCCACCTTGGCAAAGGCCGGGTACAGTGTGGACTATGTTGCTGTACGCAAGGCCAGCACCTTGGCACCGGTTACGGCGCTGGAAGGTGGCCCGTTGCGCATCCTTGTCGCAGCCAGATTGGGCCGTACCCGGCTTATCGACAATATGGCGGTATAGGGCGGACGTCAGCGTTTGCCGTTCATAGCCCCTGTATCCACACGGACAGCGCCATTGATACGCACGGTCGTGCCATCACGGTTATAGACAATGCCTTTGGCTTGATCTGGCTCTGGCTGCTTCTTGCTGGTCAGTTCACGCCCGAAGTCAGCACACCCCACAGGTCTGGTTTTTACGCCAGGAGCGGTTTCAACCGGCGTGCAATCCTTGGCCTCAGCGGGTAAGGCAAGAAGGACAGTCAGGAGCAGGATACAAGCTGGAAAACGCATTATGCTTCCGCCAATGCTGCCAGAATACGCGCCCAGCTGCGTGTGCCCTTGTGGAAGGATGACAGGTCATACTTCTCGTTGGGCGAATGCACCCGGTCATCATCCAGACCAAACCCGACAAGCAGTGAGTCCATGCCCAGTACGCGCTTGAAATCCCCGACGATGGGGATCGATCCGCCCGAGCCGACCATGGCTGCAGGCTTACCCCATTCGGCTTTCAGGGCGGTTTCGGCCGCTTTCAAGGCAGGGCTCGCCCAGGGCAATTGGATTGCACGGCTTCCTTTGTAGCCGATGAACGTCACCGAGCAGTCCTTTGGTAGCTGCGCCTTCACGAAAGTCCGGAACGCCTTCTGGATCGCGGCAGGGTCCTGCTCGCCCACCAGTCGGAACGAGACCTTGGCGCGGGCCTCGCCGGCAATCACCGTTTTGGTGCCTTCGCCGGTGTACCCACCCCAGATGCCGTTGACATCGCAGGTCGGCCGCGTCGAAATCTGCTCGATCAACAGGCGGTCTTTTTCACCGATGGAATGCTTGAGGCCGACTGTGCCCAGAAAATCCTTTTCGTTCAGGCCGAGGTCCGCCAGTCCCTGCTTGACGCGGGCAGGCAGGTTTTTGACGCCTTCATAAAAGCCGGGAACGGCTACCTTGCCGTTTGCCTTGTGCAGCGAGGTTACGATGCGCGACAGGATATGGATCGGGTTGGCCGCTGCCCCGCCAAACAGACCGGAGTGCAGATCACGGTCCGCCGCCCGCACGATGATTTCCTCATAAAGCATACCGCGCAGTGAGGTGGTGATGGCGGGTGTCTTGCGGTCCCACATGCCTGTGTCGCAGACCAGTGCCATGTCGGACTTCAGTTCCTTGGCGTTGGCCTTGACGAAGGCAGGCAGGTTGATCGAGCCGTTTTCTTCCTCGCCCTCGATCATCGCCGTTATGCCGACCGGCAGTGATCCCGTCACGGCTTTCCAGGCGCGGCAGGCCTCCAGAAAGGTCATCACCTGGCCTTTGTCATCGCAGGCACCACGCGCCACGATAACCTTGCGGCCCTTGGAGATTTCCACGATCTTCGGCTCGAAAGGCGGGCTGTTCCACTGATCCAGAGGGTCCACCGGCTGCACATCGTAATGACCGTAGAACAGCACATGCGGCACGCCCTTGTCGGCCTTGGCAAGTGCTTCCTTCTTGAAATGGCCCACAACAACCGGATGGCCTGGCGTTGGCCGCACGGATGAGGTGAAGCCGAGCGAGGCCAGATCCTTGTTCAGCCAGTCCGCCGCCTTGGCGCAATCGGCTTTCCAGGCAGAATCCGTCGAGATCGAGGGGATGCGCAGGAAATCGAACAGTCGCTCAAGGCTTGGTTCAAGCTGTGAGTCTATGTGCTTCAGAACGGCAGGCAGATGTGCAGATGCAGTGGGCATGGCAAAACTCACGTTAGTTGGAAAACAATGATGGACGCTCTGCAGCGCCTCGGCAAGGGCCGGTCTAGCGCCGGGCACCCAACATCAGGCAGGTGTTGGTGAAGAGGCGGCCATTGTTGCGCGCCAGCAGGAACTCGCCGCTCTGACCTTTGCTCATCGGCACGCCGCACATGGCGCTGTTGCCGCCGGTGTTGACCGTGACGGTGCGCGGGGCCTGACCCTTCACCAACTTGCTGACGGCGATGCGGGCAATCACCCGCCCGTTGATATCGCCCTCGCGTTTCACACTCAAAACCTTTCCCTCAATGATGACAGCCGCCTGTTGGCGAAAGCCTTCAGGCGCAATGCGGATGCAGGAGCAGGCATGAGCGAGGGAGGGTGTGAGGAGGAAGGCGAATGCAAGAGTTGCTGCACGGATATTGTGCGTCCTTCGAGGCTTCGCTTCGCTGCGCACCTCAGGATGAGGAGATTTGAGCAAGGCACGGACTCCCACATCCAGAGGTGCGCAGCGAAGCGGAGCCT
>JANMLW010000041.1:0-1878 GCA_031372765.1 Hyphomicrobiales bacterium | reverse complement strand
GTCGAGCGCGGGGTAGGCAGCCCATTCGCCGGTGGCTTCGGGGAAGTCGAAACCTGGACTGATAGAATCATCGTGAACGATTTCACATGCGGAGAATTCGGCTCAGCCTTGTCGATCCGGTTCCGCCGAGGAGATCTCACTCTGGAGCAGGCACAACAAGCCTTGGACAGCTTTGACGCTTGGGTGGAGAGCAACGTGCGGCGCGATGTGACAGGCGTGGAGGACATGGCCCTTGCAGCGCGTTTCGTGCGTCGGTTTGAACTCGCACTCCGCATGCCTGACGCGCTTCATCTTGCCGTTGCGATGAGGCTTGGTGCTTCTCTGGCAACGTTGGATCGTCGGCAGTCAACAGCTGCAAAGTCACTGGGCATGAGCCTTGCTGTACTGACTTGATGATACAATGCTTCCTAATGAAAAAAGATACATCCATGCCCGCACACTTCCTCGAAGACTTCATCCCCGGTTCTGTCACTCCCTACGGTGGTGTCATAATCAGCCATGAGCCCATGCTCGCCTTTGCACGGGAATTTGACGCCCAACCCATGCATGTCGACGAGAAGGCGGCCAAAGCCACCATGGCGGGCGAATTGATCGCGTCAGGTTGGTACACAGCTGCGCTGAACATGCGGATGATCGCCGAGGATTTCATCCTTGATGCGGCCAGCATGGGATCGCCGGGGGTCTCGGAGTTGAAATGGCTGAAACCGGTGAAAGCCGGTGATACCCTGCGTGGAATCCGCCATGTGATCGACCGACGGCCCTCCCTGACCAAGCCGGATCGCGGCTTTGTCAATTTCCGCTTCGCGGTTTTCAACCAGCGTGATGAAGTGGTGTTCGAGCAGACCAATCTTATCATGATCGGAAGGCGGGGCAACGAACCGCTGGTCGATTCGGAAGCGAAACCGTTCGCACCCAGGCAACCCGCGTTACCCGTGATGAAAGCGGTTGAACACGATACCATCCCGTTCTTTGAGGATCTGGAGATCGGAGATCAACTTACCTTGGGGAGCATTACCTTCAGCGAGGCTGATATCATCCGCTTTGCCAAAGATTTTGATCCACAGTTTTTCCACATCGATCCTGAAGCGGCCAGAGCCTCGATTTTTGGCGGTTTGATCGCCTCGGGCTGGCATACCGCTGCCAACTGGATGGCCGTTATGGTGAAGAACCGCTCGACCGCTGCCATCAGTGCCATGATGCGGGGCGAGCGACCAGCCCGCCTTGGACCATCACCGGGTTTTCTCAACCTGCGCTGGGTCAAGCCGGTCCATGCCGGTGACACGATCACCTATCACTCCGCTATCATCGAGAAACGGGAATCGCTCTCGCGCCCGCAATGGGGTGTTGTGCGGCATTACAATACGGGAACGAACCAGCGCGGCGAGGAGGTCTTCTCGTTCTACGGTGCCGTTTTCTGGGAAAGGCGTAACGATGCGGTTTGATGGCACCAAGGACTATGTCGCCACCGATGATCTGAAGATCGCCGTGAATGCTGCGATTGCGCTGGAGCGACCGCTGCTGGTGAAAGGCGAGCCGGGCACAGGCAAAACCGTTCTGGCTGAAGAGATTGCCCGCGCGCTGGATGCGCCGCTTTTGTCCTGGCATATCAAATCCACCACCAAGGCGGCGCAGGGTCTTTATGAGTACGATGCCGTCTCGCGATTGAGCGATAGCCAGTTGGGTGATCCGCGGGTGTCGGATATCCGCAACTATATCAAGCGCGGCAAATTGTGGGAGGCCTTCACGGCAGACAAGCGCCCGGTTTTATTGATCGATGAGATCGACAAGGCCGATATCGAATTCCCCAATGACATGTTGCTCGAACTCGACCGGATGTAGTTCCATGTCTATGAGACAGGCGAAACCATCAAGGCAGTC
>JANMLW010000026.1:0-13871 GCA_031372765.1 Hyphomicrobiales bacterium | reverse complement strand
GGAGGGGGCTTCTTTACAATGCCTGAGATCGCAAGCCCCACCCGTCACCGCTACGAAAGTCTTTTGAACAGCTGGCCACCCTCCCCAAGAGGGAGGGATCAGATCAAGCTATCGGCGCAAAGCAGGAGGTTCGCCCTCGGTCTCCGGCGGTTGTTCATCAAGTACTACTGGCTTTTCATCATTCTGCCGCACAGCTTCCAATCGCTCCTGGCCAATCACGGGCGCTGGCGTCTGTTGCAAGGCAACGGCAGGAACAGCGGGGGCCTCAACCGGTCTTGGGGCCGTTGCAAAGCGAGAGGGGGGCGCGCGCAAGGCGACGTCATATTGTCCGGCGACCCAGGCCTGGAACTCCTGCTCGGAGCCATAAAAGGCATTGCGGTCCACATTTCCGTTGATGCCGGGCACGCGTCCCGTCGTGGTATATTGCCAGAACTCCCAGCGTCGGTTCTGGTAGCGCTCCTCGGGTCGTGCGGCGGTTGAACGTATCCAGAAGGGATAGCCGTCAAACTCACGCACGCCTTCCAACACGTCCCGGTGGAAACTGATGTCTGTATAGATGATCGGTCGTTTGCCTGTATGGGCCTCAAGCTCACGCAGCATCAGGCGCATTTTCTCGATTGCCAGCTCCCGCGATACCTTGCGCGGGCAGGTACGCGAATGGCCGTTCCACTCCACATCCAGCACCGGCGGCAGCGTCAGGTTATCCTGTGTATTGGGGATGTGCTGGACAAACCACTGGGCCTGCTCGTGGGCAGGGCGACACCAGTAAACGAAATGGTAAGCTCCAACGGGAATGCCTGCTGCGCGTGCTCCCGCCCAGTTCTCACGAAAGCGCGGATCGGTATGGTCACCGCCCTCCGTAGCCTTGATGAAAACAAAGCGCGTGCCTGCGGCCCGTACGGCGCGCCAGTCAATGTTGCTCTGCCAGCGTGAAATATCAATGCCGTGAATGGGATAACGCGTGGCAGTGGCAACGCCGTGATGCGGATTTGCATCGCCCTTTTGCGAATACCGCCAGGAATGATCCTCGGTGGCACAACCCGACAGCAGGGCAATCACCGCAAAAGCCGTTGCCAAAGGTCCTGATATGGTTCTCACGATACGGTTCCCTGCGGCGCTCTCATCGTACAGTCTATTGGGCACTTTTCCTTAACGAAAGATTGCAAACTGGTTCAGACCTGCTTGGCTTCGGGATACCGTCGCAACAATTGTCCGGCTTTTTCGCGGCCAATGCGCAGGGTTATGACGCTGTCGCCGTTTTTCCTGAGCTTTCGCACCAGCACTTCACCCAGACCATATAGCCAGCTCAGACCCTCGCCATCTATGGCGGGGACTGCCATTTGATAGATGTCGCGCTCTACCGCCATGCGGCTCTGGATGGCGTCTTTCAGGGCATTGAACCCCTCTCCAGAGATCGCCGACAGCAGCACGGGTCGCATGATGCCTTGTTTCGCTGCGGCCAAATTCTCCAGCTGGGCGCGCGCCTGAGTGGACAGAAGATCCACCTTGTTCCAGACCTCGACGATGCGCTGCAGGTTGGCGGGATTGATACCCAATTCGCCCAGGATAGCGTTCACATCCTCGCCCTGCGCTTCGGCATCCTCATGCGCCATGTCGCGCACATGCAGGATGATATCCGCAAGCAGCACATCCTCGAGCGTAGCGCGGAAGGCGGCAATCAAAGATGTGGGCAGGTCAGAGATGAAGCCGACGGTATCGGACAGGATGACATCAAGACCTGCCTTGAGTTTTACCACCCGGGCTGTCGGATCAAGCGTGGCAAACAGCATGTCCTTGGCCAGTACATCAGATTGCGTGACATAGTTGAACAGGGTGGACTTGCCCGCGTTTGTATAACCCACCAGCGCAACAGTGGGATAAGGCACACGCTCACGCCCTGCCCTGTGCAGGCCACGCGTGCGCTTAACCTGCTCCAGTTCGCGCTCAAGCCGGGTCATGCGCTCCTGGATGAGCCGTCTGTCGGTTTCGATCTGCGTTTCGCCGGGGCCGCCCATGAAGCCAAAGCCTCCGCGCTGGCGTTCAAGATGCGTCCATGAACGCACAAGACGGCTCTTCTGATAGGAGAGATGCGCCAGCTCGACCTGCAACGTGCCTTCCCGCGTACGGGCGCGACGGCCAAAAATTTCCAGGATCAAGCCCGTCCTGTCGATGACCTTGGCAGCAAAGGCTTTTTCAAGGTTACGCTGCTGAACTGGCGTCAGGGCTGCGTCGACAATGACAAGCGCAATGTCATGCTCCTCCACAAAGGCAGCGATTTCTTGAACCTTGCCTTTGCCAAGATAGGTGGCCGGCTTTGGCACGTCCGTTCCGGCAATCATCGATTTGACCACAAACAGATCAATGGCCAAAGCCAGACCAGTGGCTTCCTCAAGGCGTGCTTCAGATTGCCGGGCTGGTGCGGTCTCTCCAATGCCCCTGCGAAATTTCAGCCGGTAAGGGCCAACCACAAAAGTGCGCGTGTTGACCGCAATGGTTTGCTCAACCTCGGCTTTGCGCTGAAGAACCTTGACGCTGCCAGCAGAGCTGCCATCCGGAGATTTTGACAAAATATGTGAGCCCGATCAGGCTTCTTCGGCAGGTTCAAACAACTGCAACGGCGCACCCGGCATGATGGTGGAAATGGCATGTTTGTAAACAAGCTGGGAATGACCATCGCGGCGCAAAAGAACGCAGAAGTTATCAAACCAGGTGACAACCCCCTGGAGTTTCACGCCATTTACCAAAAAGATCGTGAGGGGTATCTTGTTCTTGCGGACATTGTTAAGGAATGTGTCTTGCAAATTTTGCGTTTTTTCGTTTGCCATTCCCCGCCAAGCCTCAGTCTGTTGCCAGATTGTTTTTGCTGCATTGCAGCACAGTTGCATTAATACCAATCAGTGTCATCATGTCACTGGTTTTCTGCAATGTTGTTGCATATTTTTAGCTCGTTTGCGCTTGCACTCATGAGAATCACGTCAGTCATTCTCCGCCGACGCCAAGCGTTTTCAACTTCCGGTGGAGTGCCGACCGTTCCATGCCGATGAACTCGGAGGTGCGGGAAATGTTGCCGCCAAAGCGGTTTATCTGCGCAATAAGATACTCTCTCTCGAAGACTTCACGCGCTTCACGCAAAGGCAGCGACAACAGTTTTTCGCCGCCGGTACCACCGGGCGTTGGTGGTGCCATGGCACCAAGCTCCTGAGGCAGTAACTCAACTGTGATGTCGGTTTCGCCGTCACCAGCATTCAAAATCATCAGGCGTTCGACGTTATTACGAAGCTGACGAATGTTTCCGGGCCAGTCATGCGATTGCAAAACCGCCATGGCGTCATCGGTGATTCGCCGTTTTGGTATGCCAGTCGATGTGGATATCTGCTCCATGAAGAAGCCAATCAGCTCAGGAACATCATCGCGTCTTTCCGCCAATCCCGGAGCGCGCACTGGCACCACATTCAACCGGTGGAACAGGTCCTCACGGAAAAGCCCAGCGGCAATATCCGCCTGTAAATCGCGGCTGGTGGACGAGATGATGCGAACATCAACGGAAACCCGCACCGCGCCGCCCACACGCTGGAAGTTCTGGTCAACCAGCACACGCAGGATCTTGCTTTGCGTCTCGCGGGGCATATCGCCCACTTCATCCAGATAAAGCGTGCCACCATGGGCTTCTTCCAGCGCCCCGACACGCAAAGGCTTGCCGTCAGTCGCCTCAACACCAAACAGATATTCCTCCATGGTTTCAGGCGCAATAGTAGCTGCATTGAGGACGATGAAAGGCCCGCTGGAGCGCGATGAAAGGCCGTGGATCGTCCGTGCCACGAGCTCCTTGCCAGTGCCGGCACCACCGCCAATCAAGACCCGGGCGTTGGTTGGCGCGACACGCTCTATCTGCTGGCGCAACTGGCTGACTACTGTCGACTTGCCCACGATGCGTTGTGTGTCCCCTGCCCTGACTTTCAGTTCCCGCACTTCACGCTTGAGCTGTGAGGTTTCAAGCGAACGGTTGGCAACCAGCACGAGGCGGTCTGCCTTGAACGGTTTTTCGATGAAGTCATAAGCGCCCTTGCGGATGGCTGAAACAGCGGTCTCGATATTGCCGTGACCGGAGATCATGACTACGGGAAGATCAGGGTGCGTCTCCTTGATGACCTCAAGCACCTGCAGGCCATCAAGACGGCTGCCCTGCATCCATATATCCAGAAACACCAGATTGGGCCTGCGACTCTGGATTGCGGCAAGCGCCTCATCGGCATTGCGGGCAGTGCGGGTGCGGAAACCCTCATCGTCCAGAATGCCTGCGACCAGCTCCCGAATATCGGCTTCATCATCAACAACAAGAATATCGGCACTCATGTTGTAGCCTTTCGTTCTTCATACATATCAAACTGCACTTTTGTAGCGATGTTGCCATGCAAGGGAATTACAGGCGAAGGTGGCTCAACATCAGTCTCGAACCGGGGATCAAGTGTCATACGAACCATGGCGCCGCCTTTGCCATCAGGATTGTCGAGCATCTGAATACCACCGCCGTGGTCTTCAAAAATCTTGGAAACAATTGCCAGGCCAAGCCCGGTTCCGCCGTCCCGCGTTGTCACATAGGGCTCAAGCAACCGTTGACGGTTCTCTGCGGGAAAACCGATTCCATTGTCACTTATATCGATGGTTAAATGACCATCATCGTTTGATGCAATATCAAGCCTGACATGTCCGCCGACTGTGCTTTCAGGTCTTGCGGCAATGCCTTCCGTGGCATTCTTCAGGATATTCTGGACAGCTTGCCCAATAAGACGCCGATCAAACCTGATCGTCAGGGGCGTCTGGGGAAGATTATCCATGAAACGGATTGCAGGATGCGCCACACGCATCATGAACAGGCACTGGCGCAGGACGTCGACGATATCCTCCCGCTCGACAGTGGGTTTTGGCATGCGCGCAAACGATGAGAATTCATCAACCATGCGGCGGATTTCATCCACCTGACGAATGATCGTATCCGTGCATTGATCGAAAATTTCGCGATCCTCGGTGATGTGGCGACCATATTTGCGACGGATCCGCTCTGCCGAGAGCTGGATTGGCGTGAGAGGATTCTTGATCTCATGGGCAATGCGGCGGGCGACATCGGCCCATGCTGATGTGCGCTGTGCTGTCACCAGTTCGGAAATGTCATCAAGCGTCACCACAAATCCCCTGATGTCCACGGCTGACTGCTCGGAGGTGACACGGACAAACAAGGTCGTATCCCGCCCGTTACGGTTGACTTCTATCTGTCTCTGGATCGTTCTGGCGCGACCAGCGCGCGCTTCCTGGAAAAGGGCGTCAATTTCCGGCGCGATATCGGCAAGATGGTATCCAGTCAGGGATTGCCCCAGTATCTTTTCCGCGACCGGGTTGGATATGGTGATCGTGCCGTCATCTCCCAGACCCAGCACGCCGACAGAAACGCCAGAGAGAACAGCCTCTGTAAACTGCCGCCTGCGGTCAAGCGCATCACTGGCCGTCATCAGGCGGTTTTGCTGTCCCCGAATTTCCGCGATCATATTGTTGAAAGTGCTGCCTAGCCGCCCGATGTCGCCTTCCGATTTCTGCGTTGGCACCTGCACATAAAGATTACCGGCGGCCACAGCATCCGTTGCGGTGATCAGACGACGGATAGGTTCCACAAGACGATCTGCAAAGGTCAGTCCGATCCATATTGCGCTGAGCAGAAGCATCAGCGTGATGATGGCAAACATGATAGCGAAAGCCCGCTGCACATTGCCGCGCTGGGTATCAAGCAGGGTATATTGCTCTTCAGCCTGCTCTGCCACGCGGCCGAATGTGACTGCGCGCTGATCGACAAGGCGTGCCACAAACAGAAAGTTTCCATCAAACGCCGGAAGTGTCATCAGCGCCCCAACATGACGGGCGGAGATCAGGCAGGGTGGCTCGGGAGTTGCCGCATCCTTGAAATCCTGCTCACGCGGTGGCAACGGCTCCTCGGGGGAGCGCGTGTCTGCCCGTTCGATGATGGTGCCCTCAGCCGTCATGATGACAGCAAAAGGAAAGCCAAGGGTGATGGCGCGGGTCGTCAGGAAATTCTTGAACACGGTCCGGTTCTGGTCATAGACGCCAACCCGTTTGGCGCGGTCTATGTCCTCCGCCATCAAGCGCATCTCGCGCCCTACATTCTGACAAAGCTGCTGCTGATAGCCCTGGGCAATTGTACCAGAGTTTGTGACGAGTTCCTTCAGAGCACCAGAGAACCACGGATTCAAGCCACGCTCCAGCGTGATGCTGGCGATAATGGCAATCAGGATTGTAGGAACGGCTGCAAGCAGCGTGAAGAGTCCCACGATACGTGTATGCAACCGGGCACCAGCCTGTCCGCGTTTGCGCTCCCTGTAAAGCCGGAAAAGATCGATCAGCACGACGGCAAGCAGCACGATTGCGACAATCGAGGTGCCCACTACCAACCGGTAAAGTCTGGCTTGCGTGAGTTGAACCTCTATCGACCCGCTCATCAAAGCGAATGTGGCTATAATGCTGATAACAGCCAATACGAAGGCACCTACGCGCACAAAACCCAGAACTTTCGACCGGAAGGTCGAAGCCTGATCCATTGCAACCGGGATGGGGACATCCGTCATCAAAACTCTTGTCAAAAATCCTGCTACAATCCCCGAGAGAGGGGGATGGGATTGCAGCGCAACGTCATACCGCACGATTCAGTGCGACTTCAATACAACACTGTTGCATGTTTTAGACAATCATGAGGCAGATGTCACGAAACGCGTTACCGGATGGAACGGATCACGCGGATATCAAGCTCGCGGATTTTCTTGCGAAGCGTGTTGCGGTTCACACCCAGTAAGTCCGCTGCCTTGATCTGGTTGCCGCGCGTCGCTGCGAGTACCGCTCCTATCAGCGGTCCCTCCACATCCTGGATCACACGATCATAGAGACCGGGTGGCGGTAACTGAGTGCCAAAAGAGGAAAAATGGCGCGCAAAGTAGTTCTCCATGAACGCGGTAATGTCATCAGGAGAGCCTGCTTCAACGGCACCCGCTTTGGGCATTGATGATGCTGCAGGTATGTCGAGTTCCGCCTCGATGATGGGGGCTGTCACGACATCATGCGGACAGAGTGCCGCCAGACGCCGCACGAGGTTTTCCAGCTCGCGGATATTGCCAGGCCAGCTATAGGCCCGCAAACGATCCAGTGCACCGGCATCCAGCTGCTTGCGGGACATGCCTTCTTTTTCAGCCTGATTGAAGAAATGCCGTACGAGATCAGCGATATCGCCCGCGCGCTCACGCAGAGGCGGCAAGCGCAATGGCACCACATTGAGCCGGAAGTAAAGGTCCTCGCGGAACAGCCCGGTCTGGATAAGGCCACGCAGATCCTTATTGGTCGCTGCCACAATGCGCACGTTGGTCTTGATTGGTGTGCGCCCGCCTACCGTGGTGTATTCCCCCTGCTGCAACACGCGCAGGAGGCGCGTCTGCGCTTCCATCGGCATATCACCAATTTCGTCCATAAAGAGCGTGCCACTTTCAGCCTGCTCAAAACGACCGACGCTGCGCTGGTTGGCGCCGGTGAAAGCGCCTTTCTCGTGGCCAAAAAGTTCCGATTCAATCAGTTCCCGAGGGATCGCCGCCATGTTGATTGCCACGAATGGACCATTCTTGCGCTTGCCAAAATCATGCAAGGCGCGCGCCACAAGCTCCTTGCCGGTACCTGACTCACCGTTGATCAGCACAGTCAGATCAATGTGCATCAGCCGCGCCAGCGTGCGGTAAATTTCCTGCATGGCGGGCGAACGCCCTACCAAAGGCAGATCTTCCGTTGGCTCGTGCGAATGAACGGCAACCGGGCGCGGTTCCGCCAGTGCCCGGCCAATGATGCCAACAAGCTCGGACAGATCAAAGGGTTTGGGCAGATAATCGTAAGCACCAAGCTCTGAAGCCTTTATCGCTGTCATGAATGTGTTTTGCGCACTCATGACCACGATGGGCAGCTGCGGCCTCAACTTGCGGATGCGCGGAATGAGATCGAACGCATTCTCGTCAGGCATCATCACGTCCGTCACGACAATATCGCCCTCTCCGCTTTGCACGGCTTTCCAGAGCATCGCGGCATTGCTGGCCAAGCGCACCTCGAAGCCAGCCCGAGTCAATGCCTGCCCCACCACGGTGCGAATGGCGGAGTCATCGTCAGCAACTATAACCGTTCCAGTCTTTTGCATCACGGTTCGCCTGCTCCTGCCTCACGGTTGGTTTGCAAAGGCAGCAGCAAACGAAAAGTGGTCCGTTTGGACACGCTGTCACACTCCACAATACCGCCATGGTCACCAATGACCTTTGCAACCAATGCAAGACCAAGGCCATTTCCCGTTGTCTTTGTTGTGACGAAGGGATCAAACAGGTTCTGGCGGATATCTTCTGGCACGCCAGGGCCATTGTCCCGGACGCAAACTTCGAGGGGCAAACGCACACGCTCCTGTGAACCAGGCACAGCCATGCGCACGCCGGGGCGATACGCCGTTGTCAGCTGGATTTCACCGTCACTGGCCGTGCCGATAGCCTCAGCGGCATTCTTGACCAGATTGAGCAGCACTTGCACCAATTGGTCACGGTTGCACAGAACAAGTGGCAAGGACGGGTCGTAATCAACGACAAGGCGGATATCCCTGGCAAAGCCCGCAACGGCAAGATGCCGGACATGGTCAATGACGGAGTGGATGTTGACCGGCTCCATATGCGGCGCCCGACCGTCCGAAAACATTTCAAAACGATCAACCAGCTTGACGATGCGATCCGTCTCATCACGGATCAATTGGGTTAGAATACGATCTTCATCACTGACCGCACTGTCGAGCAGCTGGGCAGCGCCGCGAATGCCAGATAGCGGATTTTTGATCTCATGAGCCAGCATGGCAGCCAGCGCCGAGACCGAGCGCACAGCACCGCGATGGTTGAGCTGTCGGCTGAATTTATCGGCAATCGTACGCTCCTGCAGCATAACGATGGTTATTCCTGCTTGATCCGGCAGAGGTCCGGCATGAATATCCACAAGGCGTTCTGCCTGCTGACGGGGTGCCCCCAGATCTATCCGGTAGATATTGAACGACGAAGCCTCCGCCTGTGATTGCGACACAAGGGCGGCAAGAGAGGAATTGGGCCCACAAAGCCGGTTGATGTTGCTCCGCTTGAGGAAAGTGAGGCCCATATCAAAGAAAGCCTCAGCCGCAGGATTTGCGTCGACAAGGGCCCCTTGCGCATCAACCAGCAGAATAGGGTGCGGCAAGGCCTGGGCCACGCTGTCCAGAGAAGGATTTGCCATGGTTGTTGCTGACATATCGACCATCAGGCAGCCATTCTTTCAGGAATTGCCAAAAAGGCTTTTGCCAACCCGTCCAGGACCAGCGCAGGATTGTCGCTGTTGCAGAGGGATATCCGCAATTCGCCTGCATAGGGCGAGCCCAACCGCGCTGCTTCCTCGAGATAGGCCACCACGTGCTTGCGGGCATGGCGAACACCAACCTTGCTACCCATGCATTCGATCAGGAAATCGTAGTGCTGGGCCGCTGCATCCGCCATCGCGGCGGCATTGGGAGACACCCATGAGTGGCCGCTTACATGGGCGGCGATTTCGCCCACCAACCATGGCCGCCCGAGTGCGGCGCGGCCAACCATGACAGCGGCAGCGCCTGATCGCGCAAGGGCGTCTGTGGCGTCTGAACAGGTCTTGATGTCACCATTCACAACCACTGGAAGGTTTGTCGCTTCAACCGTCTGGCGAACCAGTTCCCACCGCGCGGTGCCCTTGTAAAACTGGCAGCGCGTTCGCCCATGCACTGTAATCATGTGTACACCGAGGTTTTCAGCCCTGCGTGCGAGTTCTGGCGCATTCAGTGTGTCGTCGTCCCACCCCAGCCGCATCTTGAGCGTCACAGGTTTGTTGGTTGCGGAAACGGTGGCCGCGATCAAGCGCTGTGCAGTGTCCAGATCACGCATCAACGCCGAGCCCGACCAGCCGTTTGTCACGCGCTTGGCAGGGCAACCCATATTGATGTCGATAACATCGGCACCACCAGCCTCGGCGGCTTTGGCCCCTTCCGCCATCCAGTACGCTTCGCATCCCGCGAGCTGAACCACATGGGTGGCGATGCCCTCGCCCTCCATGCGCAAAACCGCTTCCGCCTTGCCTTGCGCCAGATCATCGGATGCCACCATCTCGGATACTACCAGTGATGCACCAAACCGCTCGGCAGCACGGCGCAGGCCTGCATCCGTCACACCGGACATTGGCGCGAGAATCGCTCCTTGCACATGGTCCAGAAAGGGTATCTTTGTTTGCATCGCCTTATTTTCAGTCATTTGCCCATTTTTTAATCAAATTATTTTCTGCCTAAATTTAACTCAATTGCTGCACTGCGGCAAGATCAATCAATGTCACAGGTCTGGCCCCCTGACCCATGTCAGTCTAACATGGGGCATGTTTGCATCTGATCTAACCGCGCTTGCCATCCGGACACTTGAACTGTTGCGCAGTCGCGGCATGCGCATTGCAACCGCAGAGAGCTGTACAGGGGGGCTCGTGGCCGCATTGCTGACCTCCATCGCCGGATCATCCGATGTGTTTGAGCGCGGGTTCGTCACCTATTCCAATGAGGCCAAGACCGAGATGCTGGGCGTTCCCGCCAATCTCGTCGTCACCTATGGTGCCGTGAGCGCACCTTGCGCCGAAGCGATGGCCAAAGGCACGCTTGTCCACAGGCTTGCCGACATAGCGGTTTCAATCACCGGCATCGCTGGCCCCGGCGGCGGCAGCGACATGAAGCCTGTCGGTCTGGTTTATCTGGCTGTAGCGACAGCCAACCATTGCGATGTTGTGGAAATGCGGTTTGGAACAGTGTCTCGCGACGCAATCAGGGTTGGTGCGGTCCAGAAGGCGCTGGAAATGGTCCAGAAAATAGCCTGATCCGGCTATTTATAAACCGCATCAGCCCGCTTTTCGAAGGCTTCAACCATTTTTCGGACAACGGTTTCGAATACCACGCCCACAAGCATCTGGAAGGTGCGCGAGCGAAAAGCGTAGTCGATATCGAATATCACCTCGCAACCCTCAGAATTGGCCACAAAGCTCCAGCGGTTTTCGAGATGGCTGAAGGGGCCATCGACATACTCAACAAGTATCTTGCGAGCTTCCCGGTCCAGCGCCACACGGCTGGTGAAGCTCTCGCGAACCATCTTGTAGCCTATTGCCATATCCGCCAACAGGACTTCCGAGCCGTTCACGCCGGTTGTACGCCTGCGTATCTGCAGGCTTTCGCACATCGGCACGAACTGCGGATAACGCTCAATATCCGCCACCAGATCAAACATCTGATCAGCCGAATGGCGGAGCCTACGGGTGGTGACGTAGTGGGGCATTCAGCCAAACACACCCACGCCGATCAGCCAGCGGTGCAGGAAGCCGATCATCAGGCCATAGGCAATGAGTCCACCAAGGATAGCCGCTGCGTCCTGCCCCGGATTGGGGATGAACGCCTTGCCTGCATCCACCGGCCTGCGGCGCATGTTGGCAAAGCCGGTGACAGCCCAGAGCAGAAAACCGCCGAACATCAGAACCGAGCCAAGATCACCATTGGCAATGAGATGCGCCAGCGCCCAGACCTTGACGGCCAGGATCATGGGGTGCTTGAGCCGCGCCTTTACATTGCCTTCCGCATAGGCGGAAAACAAAAGCGGCAAGACCGGCAGCATGATCAGCACGGAGAGATGCCGCGTCCATGTGGGTGGATTCCACAAGGGAATCATACCCGCTGCGCGATAGATCATGAAACCCCAGATAATAAGGCCAAGTCCGACGAGCGAGACGATGGTGTAAACCGCCTTGTATCCCCTCGCGCCGAACTTGATGATCAGCGCATCGCGGCCCGAGCGGTTCATACTGCTGGCATGCATGCCCAGAAAAAGCACAAGGCCGAGGATAAGGAGTGTCAAGACAGCAATTCCTTTGTTGTATCGACCCCTGCTCTATCAAGCAGCCATGCCGCTGTCACCCCTGCCCCATTGTATGACTGCAAGTTTGCCGCTGTTCAAACTCACCAACCCCTACTGTGTTTTGGGAACACCTTCCATGAATGCCCGCAACGGTTCTGCATAGAGCTTGGCCATGCCGCCAGTCGTGCCATGACCGCCAGTCGTTGGGCTCGCTGGGATGAGGTAGAGCTTGCCGTTCTTCACCTCCTTTAAACTTTCAATCATCAGGCCGGTTACAACAGGATTGCGCTCATCATCGGCGGAATTGATCGCAAGCAGATGCGCCTTGATCAGCCCCAGTTTTGGCGCTGGATTATAATCCCCCGATGATGCCCACTGATACAGAAAATCATTGGCGTCAGCGGGTGGATTGGCGGCGAGGCGCGCCTCCACCAGCTTGTCCGCGGCAGCCCGGTTTGGGGCCATGCGCTGATAGGCGAGATCACCGCCGTTTGTGCCGGTGGCATAAAACACATTGGCGATGCGCAGCATTTTGGGCTGGGTTGTGTAATTGCCGTCCCTGTATTCAGGGTCAGCCTTGATCGTCTCGATCATCAAGCGGCGCATCATCCAGTTGCGGCTCGACATTTCGGTTGGCTGCGATGCCATTGGCGCAAGAGCATCCATCATATCGGGATAGCGCGTGCCCCAGATCCAGGTATGCATGCCGCCCATGGAATTGCCCATCACAAGGCGCAGGCGCTTGATGTTCAGGCCCTCGGTGACGAGCCGGTGCTGGGCATCAACCATGTCCTCGTAATTGTAATTTGGGAATTTGGCCTTGAGGCCATCGGATGGCTTGGTCGTCTTGCCTGTGCCCAGAGCATCCGGAATGATGACAAAATACTTGGTGGCATCCAGCGGCTGTCCCGGCCCAAACATTTCACCACCAAATCCTGGAGTCAGCATGTTGGCGGATGAGCCGCCCGTGCCATGCAGGATGAGAATGGGCGGATTGGCGGGATCACCGATTGTCTTGTAGGCGATACGCAACTCGGGAAGCACTGCGCCGGTAGAGAACTTGAAGTCTTTCGCCACATAGGTGCCGTCTTTGGGCGCGGGAAAGTTTGGTGCCTGCTGGGCTAAGGCTGGCAGTGTCATCAATAATCCTGCGGCATATGCCGCCATTCTGGAAACAAACATGATCCCCTCGCAAGGATGGCCCCGTCTTGATGCGGGGCCGATGGGTGAGAGTATTCCGTTGGCGGTGGAGCGCAAGAGGCGGTCGATGCGAAAACCTGCCTAAACCCGCGTCTCCAGAAACGCCTCAATCTCATCAAGATCCGCTGAAAAGAGATACTCCTTGCCGCCAAAGACATAGGCCATCGTCTTGCCATCACGCAGCATGTAGCCGCCATGGGCCTGCACCTGCTTGTCCGGCTTCTGGCAAATCATGAAATGCAGGCCAAGACGGGTGCAAAGCCGCCGAATACGGCGCTCGCGGGAGGGCATCAGGTTTTTACGGCTCATGGGGGTGGGGCTGTCATATGGGTAATTGAGCTAAGCGGCGGGTAAGAGCTTCGGTCAACCTATAAATTACCGAATGCGTGAGGCCGCTCTCCCTGGTGCGGTCACGTACTCGTTCTATGGCGTCAGGCAACTGTGCGACCATAGAGCGTACTGTCCCAATGACCACATCCAAAGGCAAGCGCATCTCGCTGGCAAATGCTCCCCAGTTGCCCAAGCCGATGTCTCTCAGACGATAGTCCTTGCCGATCTTCATGGCGAGCTTGGCCTTGAGCGGGTCGATATCAGGGTAGGCATAGATGCTGGAAATATCATAGAGCGGAGCGAGCCTGACGATACCGTTCCCGCCAATGAGGATTGAGTAGTTCTTGGCGT
>JANMLW010000280.1:0-4912 GCA_031372765.1 Hyphomicrobiales bacterium | reverse complement strand
ATGGCAACCATGCCACGCGATACAGCCGCATAACCTTTCTGCTTCTTGCGGCTGCGGTTGGCCATTGACATCAGGCTGGGCAGGCGAAGCAGCAGGCGCACGGCGCTCCAGACAATCACAAGCAGGATTGTGGTCACCAGCAACGCAATCAAGGCTGTTCCGATATCCAGTTCAATCCTCTGGCCCAGCCAGGTAATGACAACCTCGCCCTCACGTTCCGCGATCCAGGCAACACCAAGGGCCAGCAGCAGCAGCAGAGCCAGAAACAGGACAATACGGATCATGGCTTGGCTGTCCTCAACGCTGTCAGGGCGCTGTCCTGCAAGGCTGTCAGGGCTTTGGCGGCGCTGTCACGGTCGCCTGCCAGTTTGGCCCAATTCGCTGATGGCATACGCGCTGGTTCAGGCAGTTTCGCCAATGCCGAGAGGGCTTCGGTGACATTGCCCTTGGCAAGGGCAGCCTCAATGGTTCGGACAATGTCAGGTGGCGTGTTTCCACCCATCTCACCCACGGGGCGAACCTTCACGAACCTCTGGAGATACGCCATGGCGCCACTGGGGGCCGCCTCGCCTGATTGCGCCAAAGACCCCGCAAATGCGGCAAAACCGGCGCCAAGTTGCTGGATTGTGGGCGCGCCTTTTTCTGCAAATGGTTTCATGGCCGCGAGTTGATCCGGCTTTGCGCCCATCAATTCAACGGCTGTCAATTCAGCAGTAAAACTGCCGCCGCGGTGAAAAGCCTGCGCCAGGCCCTGAACGGCAGTGAAAAGCGGTGCCGCTGTACCTGATTCCATGCGGCGTGTGGCCTGCTCGACGCGCTCGGATAGAGCGGCAATGCGCGGTTCTGAGGCTTTTACACTGGCCTCTGCTTTGCCATCAATCGCCTTCAGGTTCTGTTCCATGGCACCAAGACGTTGGGTCAATGGTGAAAGATCAACGGATGGCGAAGAAGCTCCAATACCAGATATATGGCTTGCCTCCACCGCTTTAACGCCGGTTTCAACCGACGCTAATCGATCAGACAGGCGCTTCTCGGTCTCGGTAAGGCGTTTGGCCATGTCGCCTTCCAATCCAGTGATACGCTGCTGCATGGCTTGCATCTCGGCAGGGTTTGTGACCGGAATCGAGCGTGATTCAAGGGTCGCGACTGTCTGTCTCAGTTTCTGTATTTCAGACAGCGCCGAAGATGGTCCTGACCCCAGAAGTGAGGGAACAAATGCACCGCCAACAGTTCCCAATAATCCACCGATTACGGCAGCAATCGCCATGGGTCCCGCAAGTGACGCCTTGGGTGCCGGTGTAATCGTGTTTGGCTCCGAAACAGACACATCCGGAATAACCGGTTCCGCCGATTGCACAACAGCCTCCACGGTTGCAGCAGCATCAGCATCAACAACCGGCTCAACCGGTATCACAACCGCTTCAATCGCTTTTAACGCGATTTCTGGAGACTTGCGATTGCTTCGTGCGCTGCGACGGTCGGGTGCCGCCTTGTCCTGGTCTGTCATGATCTCTCCCCGAAACAGAAAAATGAAACGTCTGATGATCTCAAGACCAAGACTGTGACAAGAGCAATGCCTGTCCAGTTTGTCAACGCACCCTAGCTGCACAACAGCCTGACTTCATGAAGTTTTCAAGGCTTCCAGCATGCCTTGCAAAGTTGGCTCGGCAGCAACCTTGCAGCGGATCAGGCGCGGATCTCGGGCCGCATCCGATATGCAGATATGCATCAAACGATCACTATGCCGGATAAGCCCGGCCTTATCCGCCAGCGCCAAAAACACCTGTGTCGCACGAGGCGAAAAATGCAACACTGCATCCAAATCTTCCGCTTTCAAGCCAGCGACCGCAGCATCAGACAACTTTTCAACAGCATGCGTTTCATAGATTTCCAGCGCTTCCAGAGTGAATGTCCCTTCAAGCGCCTGAACAGCTCTATCCCGCCGGGGATTGCCGGCGAGATAGAGCAGTCTTGCTCCCCTTGGCATGACACTGTGAACTAAAGCGGCCAAAGCCGCCGCATCGCCTTGGGCTGAACGGACATCCCTGAAACCTGCAACCTGCGCAGCATGCGCTGTTGCATCACCAACCGCAAAAAACGGCAAGGCGGCGGTTTGCATGCGTATGCTATTGGCGAGCAGGCGCGGCGCATGGGCGCTGGTGGCAAGCAAGGCATCAAACGCGGCGTCTGTAGCGTGTGGCAAGCTGACGACACGAAACAGGGGTGCTGACACCGCAACATGGCCCATCGCCTCAATGGCAGCGCAGGTTTTCTCGGCATCTTCCGCCGGTCTTGTTACCAGCAAGTTCATCCGTTTTTCCGCTTCAATGCAGGAAAATATCAGCAGGCAACCGCGCCTTGATGCGCTGCCCCAGCATTTCGCCGAGCAATACTGCATCTTTGCCCGTCGCCTCGTCGGCGAACATCTGTTTGCCATCGGGCGAAAGCACCATGCCGCGCAGATGAATGATGCCCTTATCCATAGTGGCATAGCCTGCAATCGGTGTTTTGCAGGAGCCATCCAGCACCGTGAGAAAAGCCCGTTCTGCCGCAACGCATGTAGTCGTTTCGGCATGAACGATTGTCTTGGCCACCGCCATCATCTTGCGGTCATTGCTGCGTACCACAAGAGCGATTGCACCCTGCGCAACGGCAGGCAAGAAGCTCTCGGTTTCCAGAACAGACGTTGCTTCATGCGTTAGGTTCAACCGGTTCAATCCTGCCATGGCCAGGATCGTGGCATGGACAACGCCGGATTTCAGCTTGGCCAAGCGGGTTTGCACGTTGCCGCGCAGCAATTCCACCTTCAGGTCTGGCCTTTTATGCAGCACCAGTGATTGCCTGCGCAGCGATGCCGTTCCCACAATCGAACCCTTCGGCAGGGTTTGCAGCGTGTGACCGTTGAGGCTCAGGAAAGCGTCGCGCGGGTCCTCCCGCTCCAGAAATCCCGCTTCGCTCAAGCCATCAGGCAATTTCGTTGGCAAATCCTTGCCTGAATGCACGCTGATGTCGACGCGGCCCGCCAATTGGGCTTCATCTATTTCCTTGGTGAAAAGCCCTTTGCCGCCACTTTCCGACAGGGCGCGATCCTGGATCTGGTCGCCCGTGGTCTGGAGGATGACAATCTTGATACTGTCTTCGGGTTCCTTGAGGGCATGGGCGAGTCGGGAGCGTGTTTCATGTGCCTGCGCCAGTGCCAACGGGCTGCCGCGCGTACCAATCCGCAAAAGAGGTTGTTTCATAGGGCTTTCACGGGTTGTTTGATTGTGTGGAGGCCGCCTATACAGAACGAACTGCGCCGGAGGTCAACCTTCATGCGCATATCACAAAGTGAAATCGCATGGAGCAGGGTGCAGGCGTATGCTGGTTCTTGGAATTGAGACGACATGCGATGAAACGGCAGCTGCGGTGGTGCGCCGTCTGCCGGACGGGCGGGGGGATATCCTGTCGAACGAAATCCTGTCGCAAATCGCCGAGCATGCCCGTTATGGCGGTGTTGTGCCCGAAATCGCGGCCCGCGCCCATGTGGAGTATCTGGACAAGATCATCGTTCGGGCCCTGGCTGTAGCCGACGTCAAGTTAAAGGATCTCTCGGGCATTGCTGCAGCCGCTGGCCCCGGCCTGATCGGTGGTGTGTTGGTTGGCCTTACAACAGCCAAGGGTCTGGCATTGGTGTCCAGAAAGCCGCTGATGGCGGTCAATCATCTGGAAGCCCATGCGCTCTCGCCGCGCCTGACGGACGGTGTTCAGTTTCCCTATCTTCTGCTGCTGGTGTCTGGCGGACATACGCAACTGGTGGCCGTGACCGGAGTCGGGCAGTACAGCCGTATCGGCACCACAATCGATGACGCGATTGGCGAGGCCTTCGACAAGGTCGGCAAGATGCTGGGCCTGCCTTATCCGGGCGGACCACAGGTTGAACTTAATGCCGAGACAGGCAACCCCGAGCGGTTTGATTTGCCTCGCCCTATGCAGGGACGGCCAGAGCCAAATTTCTCGCTCTCCGGTCTGAAAACCGCCGTACGGCTTGCAGCGGACAGCATAGCGCCGCTGTCTGAAGAGGATGTGGCTGATCTGTGCGCCTCGTTTCAGGCCGCCGTTATTGATGTCATTGTCGAGCGCACCCGCATGGGACTGCGGGTGTTCCGCGAGCGGTTTGGTCATCCGCAGGCTCTTGTTGTTGCGGGCGGTGTGGGTGCGAACCAACCTATCCGCCGCGCCTTGCAGCGTCTGGCGTTCGAGGCTGGCCTGCGCCTCGTCGTACCGCCGCCCAAACTCTGCACTGACAACGGCGCGATGATAGCATGGGCCGGCATCGAGCGTCTGGCGCTTGGTCTGGTTGACGGCATGGATGCGCCTGCCCGCGCTCGCTGGCCGCTTGATTTGCAAGCTCAGGCTATCGTCGGTTCCGGTCGGCTGGGCGCGAAGGTGTGATTTCCACATGACCGCCACGCTGTTCCAGCACATCGGCATTGTCGGCGCGGGAGCATTTGGCTCGGCCTTGGCCCATGCTGCAGCGAAAGCAGGGCGCAAAGTAACCCTTTTTGCGCGTGATCCGGCTCAGGTGGTAGAGGTCAACACAAGGCACGAGAACAGCAAGGCGCTCAAGGGCTGCCGACTTGATCCTGCCGTAAAGGCCACCAGTGATCTTGCGGCACTTGCTGAATGTGATGCGCTTATCCTCTCCGTGCCCATGCAGGCAACCCGCAGCATTTCAGAGGCGTTGGGATTGGTGCTGCCCAGGACAACGCCACTGATCTGCACGGCCAAGGGCATAGAGCGGGGAACGCTGTTGTTCAGCACTGAACTTGTATTGGACATGCTGCCAGGTCATCCGGTTGCGCTGTTGTCAGGACCAAGTTTTGCCGCCGATGTGGCTGCCGGCCTGCCAACCGCTGTCACGCTGGCATCG
>JANMLW010000243.1:0-4589 GCA_031372765.1 Hyphomicrobiales bacterium | reverse complement strand
CGACAGGAGCGGTTTATCCGCCTGCCATAATCGCGGGGTTTTCCGCTCTCGCCAAGGCGCATGGCTTGTGGCTTGTTCTGGATGAGACCTACCGCGACTTCCTGCCCGCGAAGCAATTGCGCCCGCATGATCTGCTGGCGGATGCGGGAGGGTTGCCGGACCATGTGGTCCAGCTCTACAGCTTCTCGAAAGCCTATGCGATCCCCGGCTATCGTCTGGGGGCGATCACAGCACCGGATCGCCTGATGCCGGAGCTCGCCAAGGTTCTCGACACCGTGCAGATCTGCCCGCCGCGCATAGGACAGTTTGCACTCGCTGAGACGATGCAGGCGCTTTTGCCCTGGCGGGAGATAAACCGGAGGATGATCACGGCGCGTGCCGCTGCGTTCGCCGATGCCATGCGCGGCATGAACGACTGGCAGATCGGCTCCATCGGCGCCTATTTTGCCTATGTCAAACCGCCCGGTGCTGCTGGTTCAGCGGCGCAAACCGCGCAAGTGCTGGCGCAGAACAAGGGCGTGCTCACCCTGCCGGGACGCTATTTCGGGCCTGAACAGGAGGATTGGCTGCGCATTGCCTTTGCCAATGCAACGCCTGAGCAATTGTCAGGGTTGGCCGCGCGTCTGAGATGATTCAGGCTATGGTTGCTACAGCCGCAATCAACCGGGCGATATCCTGATCGCGTGACAACCGGTGATCACCATCATTGATCAGGGTCATTGTGACAGGATCAAGCGGCAGATGCTCCACCAGCTTCAGGGCATGGGTATAGGGCACATCGGGGTCCTGCATGCCTTGCAGGATATGCACCGGACAGCCGACCTGAAAAGTCTTCTCCAGAACTTGATTGCGCCTGCCATCCTCGATCAATTCCCGCGTGATCGCGTAAGGTTCGTCAGAGTACGCTGACGGGCGATACCAGACGCCTTTTTCCATGATTTCGCGTTTTATAGCATCAGGAAACTGCGCCCACATCAGGCTTTCGGTGAAATCACAGGCAGGCGCGATCAGGACAAGTGCGGCGATGCGGTTTCGTTCGCCATCCTCGAACAAGCGCTTGGCAACAAGTGTCGCGATCCAGCCGCCCATGGACGAACCGACGATGATCGGCGGGGCTTCCACCACCTGATCAAGCACCGCCCTGGCATCCTCTATCCATGTCGACAGCGTGCAATCCTCAAAGCGTCCGCTGCTTTCCCCGTGCCCTGCATAATCCATGCGGATCATCGGGCGACCATGGGCCTTGCACCAGTCATCCAGCGCAATGGCCTTTGTCGACATCATGTCGGACCGAAAGCCGCCAAACCAGATAACCGGAGTACCAATGCCTTTGGTGATGCGCACGGCGATGTTTCTTGCAGCCAAATCAGCGCCAACCATGATAAAATGTGTTTTGGCGGTTTGCAGATGGGGTTGCATCGCTCTAAAGCCTTTGTCAGTGAATTGCCGGTATGTCCCATGTCCTTGCCACGGGACCAGCCGCCGCACCAAGACCGGATTGCAGATTGTCGCCATTTCCCGCCAACACCCGCCATGCCCTTGAAGGCCGCACAGTTCTGCAGATCATTCCCGAACTGGAAGCGGGCGGTGCCGAACGCACTACGGTTGATATTGCCGAAGCCTTGGCTGCGCTGGGCGCTCGCGCACTTGTGGCGACGGAGGGCGGCCGCCTTGTGGGTGAATTGCAGGCCAAGGGTGGCGAATGGCTGCCCTTCCCGGCCGCCAGCAAGAACCCGGCGGCGATGCTGCTGAACACACAGAAACTGGCAACGCTCATTCGCCGCGAGAAGGTTGATATTGTGCATGCCCGCTCACGTGCCCCGGCCTGGGTGGCGCTTGCAGCCACGAAACTCACAAAAACGCCTTTCCTGACCACTTATCATGGCAGCTATTCCGGCAAATCCCCGCCCAAGGTGCTGTATAATTCCGTGATGGCGCGCGGTGATGTGGTGATCGCCAATTCTGAATACACCGCAAGTCTCATCCGTTCGGCGCATCCTTTTGCTGCTTCGATCATCCGCGTCATACCGCGCGGCACGGATCTCTCGGCGTTTCAGGCCCATACGATCGATCCTGCGCGCGTGCTGGCGC
Organism: Hyphomicrobiales bacterium; assembly: GCA_031372765.1. GTDB lineage: Bacteria > Pseudomonadota > Alphaproteobacteria > Rhizobiales > Beijerinckiaceae > JADCCX01. The sequence goes on along the minus strand of JANMLW010000243.1, from coordinate 2,498 downwards.
TGCGCGAGGCCTGGAGCGTTGGCCCGCATGAACGCATCGTGCTGCTGGCCGCCCGACTGACCGGCTGGAAAGGCCAGCGCGTGCTGATCGATGCTGCCAAAATCATGATGGATCAAGGCTTGCGCGATGTGGTGTTTCTGCTGGCGGGCGACGCACAGGGGCGTGACGACTACGTGAAGGAACTCGACGGACTGATCGTTTCGCGTGGTGTCACCGGCGTGGTGCGGCGGGTCGGCCATGTGACGGACATGCCTGCCGCGATGATGGCGGCGGCGGCAGTTGCCGTGCCGTCCATCGAGCCCGAAGCCTTTGGGCGCGTGGCTGTTGAAGCACAGGCCGTCGGCGCACCAGTGGTCGTCTCCAATCTGGGTGCCGTGCCCGAAACCGTGCTGGCCCCGCCTGATGTAGCACCTGAAGCCCGCACTGGCTGGCGTGTCCCACCTGGAGACGCCGTGGCGCTGGCCGATGCCCTGATGCAGGCCCTTGCCCTGCGCCCCAGTGCCCGTGACGCCTTGGCCCAGCGCGGGCGACGGCATGCGGAAGCACATTTTTCGCTGCACCAGATGGTTGAAAAGACACTGGATGTGTATGTCGCGCTGATTGAGCAGCGCCGCAAGACATGATCCTGACCAAAGAAGCCGTGATTTTGACCAAAGAAACACTGTCTTGACCAAAAACATTGACTTCACGGCGGTTTGCGACGATTTTCCACGCACTGCGGCTGTGTTGCCGTGACAACAAGGAGCTGATCGCCATTCGCCGCCCTATGAGAAACCTACCGCCACCCGTCAAGGACGGTCCGCGCGTCAACAAAGACATCCGAATTCGCGAAGTTCAGGTCATCGATACCGAAGGCAACAACCTCGGTGTGCTGCAAACGCTGGATGCCATCCGCATCGCCGAAGAAGAAGGACTCGATCTCGTCGAGGTTTCTCCCAACTCGGAACCCCCGGTTTGCAAGATCATGGATTACGGCCGCTTCCGCTTCCAGGAGCAGAAGAAATCCGCCGAAGCCCGCAAGAAACAGAAAATCATCGAAATCAAGGAAATCAAACTGCGTCCGGGTATTGACGACCACGATTTCGACACCAAGATGAAAGCCGCCAAGGGCTTCTTCGAGGAAGGCAACAAGGTGAAATTCACCCTGCGCTTCCGTGGCCGCGAAATGGCGCATCAGGACATCGGCATGAAAGTGCTCGACCGCGTCAAGGCCATCACCGCCGAAATCGCCAAGGTGGAAAACGAGCCATCCTTCGAGGGCCGTCAGGTGGTTATGGTGGTTGCGCCGAAGTGAGGTGAGGTGCTGCCTCATTTCGAGGTGCTTGCCGTGAGGCAAGCCTCGAGAAACGAGGTGGCGCTTTTCCCCGATGGATATCTCGAGGCTTGACGCTACGGCGTCTGCGCACCTCGACATGAGGACTTGTCATCTGGGACTTCATGGCTTGCTGCAACTGCCAGTCAATCGCTTCCTTCTCGGCAATGGCCTTTAACGGCGCATAAACGCCCTCTTCGATCAGAAGATCGTCGAGGCTGGTGCCCCAATGTGGGTTCTTGCTCATGTCAACTTCCCCCCTCACATCCTGAACACACCAAACCGGGTCTCTTCCACCGGCGCATTCAGGCACGCCGAGAACGCCAGTGCCAGCACGCGGCGTGTCTCTGTCGGCAGGATGATGCCGTCATCCCACAACCGCGCCGTGGCGTGATAGGGTGAGCCTTCTTCCTCGTATTTCGACTTGATGGGTGCCTTGAAGGCCGCTTCTTCCTCGGCTGACCACGCCTTGCCTTCGGCCTCGATATTGTCACGCTTCACGGTTGCCAGCACGGAGGCCGCCTGTTCGCCGCCCATCACCGAGATGCGGCTGTTGGGCCAGCTGAACAGGAAACGGGGGCTGTAGGCCCGGCCACACATGCCGTAGTTGCCCGCGCCAAAGCTGCCGCCCAGCAACAATGTGATCTTGGGCACCTTGGCGCAGGCCACCGCGGTCACCAGTTTGGCCCCGTCCTTGGCGATACCGGCATTTTCATGCTGTTGGCCCACCATGAATCCCGAGATATTCTGCAGGAACAGCAGCGGAATGCGACGCTGGCAGCAGAGCTCGATGAAATGCGCGCCTTTGCGGGTGCTTTCGGCAAACAGGATGCCGTTGTTGCCGATGATGCCCACGGGAATGCCGTGGATGCGGGCAAAGCCGGTGATCAGGCTCTTGCCGTACAGCGCCTTGAATTCGTCGAAATCCGAGCCATCCACCAGACGCGCTATCACTTCGCGGATGTCATACTGCTGCTTCAGATCGGTTGGCACGAGGCCAAGCAGTTCTTCCGCCTCGTATTTCGGCTCAACCGGCTCGGCCAGCGCGATATCGATTGTCTTGCGCGTGTTGAGATTGCCCACGATGTTGCGCGCAATGGCCAAGGCATGCACATCATCCGCCGCCAGATGATCTGCCACGCCTGAAGTGCGGGTATGGACATCTCCGCCGCCCAGATCTTCCGCC
>JANMLW010000220.1:0-3081 GCA_031372765.1 Hyphomicrobiales bacterium | reverse complement strand
GGCGTGGCGTTCACCATGCCCAGAACCTTGATCACCTCGACCTTGTCGAGATCACCGGCCGCCTGTTTCATCGCCGCCAGAAGGCCGAGGCCCGTCAGTTTTGCATGCTCGTAGGCTTCCTCCCAGGTGACGTTCAATCCCACCTTGCCGGTGGCGTTGGTGCCATCGGGGCGGCGCGGGCCCTGGCCAGACAGATAGACCATGTCTCCCACACGTTTGAAGCGCACGTAATTCGCGATAGGCGAGGGCATGTCGGGCAGGACAAGACCGAGGGCTTTGAGATTGGCTTCTGCGGACATGGAAGACTCCTTGACTGGCTAGGGTCTCATTTCGAGGTGCTCACCACCGGTGAGCCTCGAGAAACGAGGTTATGATGAAATGTGATGTCTCGAGGTTCCGCGCTACCGCTCCTCACGCCTCGACATGAGGGGCAGCATTCACACTTTCCTGAACTTGTTCGAGCGCTTGGGATGCCACCATTTGCCTTTCAGCACGACCCCCTCAGCCAGAATGCGCCGGTCTCCGATCAGGTGCTCGCCCACCACATCGACATAATCATGCTTGCCTTCCTTGATGGTCAGGATGGTCGCATCGCCCAGTGATCCCGGCTTGAGCGAGCCATATTCCGTGCGTTGCAGCATCATCCCGGCATTCATCGTGGAGGCGGCTACGACATCGTACATACTCATGCCCATGCAGAGGAACTTCGACATGGTCGTCACCTGATCGAAGGCTGGGCCGTCGATGCAGCGGATATGCACATCCGATGAGATGGTATCGGGGTAAAACCCGTTGGCCAGCATGGCGCGGGCAGTCTTGAAGGCAAAGGAGCCGCCGCCGTGGCCGATGTCAAACAGCACGCCGCGCTTGCGGGCATCCAGCACCGCATGTTTCACCGTGCCCTGCGCCGTGCAGGGCGCATTAGGGAAGGGACGGAAAGCATGAGTGAGGATATCGCCGGGGCGCAGCATCGCCAGCACCTCCTCATAAGAGGGCGGCGGATGGTCGATATGCGCCATCAGCGGCATGCCGGTCTGCTCTGCCACCTGCAGGGCCGCGTTGAGCGGTGCCGTGCCTTGATCACCCGATGAGTGTCTGCCCACGCGCACCTTGATTCCGACAATGAGATCGCGGTTGGCATCCGCCACTTCGGCCGCTTCCGTCGGGGCCATCATGCGGATGTCCTCGCTCTCGCCCACCATCACGGTTTTGGAAAAGCCGTAGATGCCCGCAAAAGACACATGCAGATAGGCCAGGATCCGCGCCTCGCTTTTTTCGATCACATGCTTGCGAAAGCCAAGCCAGTTGCCCGGTCCGGCACTACCGGTATCGACCGAGGTGGTAACGCCGGAGGTGCGTGCAAAAGCATCAGGATCAATGCCAAGCGATGTGCCGCCCCAGTAGACATGGGTGTGCATGTCGATCAGGCCCGGCGTGACGATGTAACCGTAGACATCGCGGACTTCAGTGTCCGTGTCCGGCTTCAGGTTGGGCTTGCAGGCCGCTACCTTGCCGCCGGAAAAGGCAACATCCATGATGCTGTCGATTTTCTGGGATGGGTCAATGACATGCCCGCCCTTCAGGATCAGATCATAAGCCATTGTCATTCGTCCCTGTTGGCAAGCGCCTGCCATTCGAATTGTCGCTGCATATTGAGCGCGAGATTTTTTGTTTGGCCAGCAAAGATTTGCTGAATGTGCATAATTTCCCTGAATACCGTTGATCGGGAAAGGCCATTCCCGGTTGGCGCGTCTTATGGTTAAAGCGGCGGCATGTGGATTGGAATCATCGCAGGCCTATCAGCCGGGGCCTTGTGGGGACTGACATTCGTAGCACCGCGGGCCGTCATGCCCTACAGCGAGATCGATCTTGCGATCCTGCGCTATCTCGCCTTTGGTGCGACATCTCTGTTCCTGATGGCCCTGCACAGGCGCTTTCGTCCGGGGCGGATTTCATGGAGCACTGCGCTACTGGCGCTCTGGCTGGGCCTCACGGGGTATGTTCTCTATTATGTCTGTGTGGCGTTTTCCATCAGCCTGGCGGGGCCAGCGATCGCGCCCCTCGTTATCGGAGCCTTGCCAGTGGTTCTGGCGGTCTATGGCAACTGGCAGGATCGCAATGTGCCCTGGCGCCGCATGGTCCTGCCTCTGCTGCTGATCATGGCAGGGTTGGCCGTGGTCAACGGGGCGACCCTGTCCGGTGCCGGTTCGGCGGTTGAGCGCAACAACATCCTTCTGGGTTTTCTGTTGGCCCTTGGCGGACTGGCGGTCTGGTTCAGCTACGCCATCGTCAACGCCAAAGCTATGCGGGCGGCCGATGCGCCAGACACTCTCGGCTGGACCAGCCTGCAAGGCCTTGGGGCCATGGTTGGCGTCCTGCCACTTCTGGTCCTGGCCCCGATCATGGGCTGGAGCCGCATTCCGGAACTGGGATTTGGCGGAGCAGCGGGCACCAATCTCATCCTGTGGGCACTTGTGACGGGTGTGTTCGCATCATGGCTGGCGCAGTATTTCTGGACCGTTGCCTCCAAACGCCTGCCGCTGGCGCTATCTGCCCAGATGATCGTATCCGAGACGCTTTTTGCACTACTATACGGCTTCATTTTCGCAGGACGCTGGCCGAATTTGGCAGAGTGCTCAGGCGCGGTGCTGTTGGTGGCAGGCGTGTTCACGGGCGTGCGGGCTTTTGCTTCCAAACGCAACGCATAGGTTCAGTTCACCCAAACAGGTTGGCGAATGTCGCACGGCGTGCTTAAAGGCCTCGTTACTGTTGCACCCCCCAGGAGAAAATTCCGGTCTAGGGCAACCTGAAGAGTGAATCATGAGCGAGCGTTGGACACCATCGAGCTGGAGATCGAAACCTGTAGCACAGGCACCGGTTTATCCTGATTCTACTGCCCTCGAGGCCGTGGAGGCGCAGTTGGCAGGCTTTCCACCGCTGGTTTTTGCAGGCGAGGCGCGCAAGCTCAAGCGGGCGTTGGGCAAGGTTGCGGCGGGCGAACAGTTCCTGTTGCAGGGCGGCGATTGCGCCGAGAGTTTTGCCGAACATTCAGCCGATACGATCCGCGATTTCTTCCGTGTG
>JANMLW010000183.1:0-27058 GCA_031372765.1 Hyphomicrobiales bacterium | reverse complement strand
AGAACCGAGATAGCGGCAAGTTTACGATTAATTGTACTCCCTGACTTTTCCAGGTCAATCATATCCAGAACGTATTCCGCAACCCGGCTAGAGACTAGCGCCTCGCCAACAGCCACATCCGTTCCAACCCACTCAGCAAATTGTTCAGCGTTGCGGATCAGTTGGGGAGCGGATTTGGCTTGCCTCCAGTGCACCTTTCCACAGTATTGAACATGAGAAAGAATGGTTGTCTTACTCACATTGGCAGATGTTGGACCGGCTGGCAGGGGAAGCCCCCTCGTTAATGCCAGCCGTGCTTGAGACTCCCATATGTTAGCTTCCAGCTCTGTCTCGAAACCGAACTGGCGGTGTCGGGAACCTCCAAGCATGAAGTCCGCGAACCACCTTTCACCCTTCCGTCTTGCTGCCATGGTAGGTCTTAAGGAGTTTCTCCAAGGTGCCCATGACGTTCCGGCCCTTTGGGGTGAATGTGTAGATGCGCTGTCTGCGGTCGTTGGGATCGGCCTCCATCCGTACCAGATCAAGGCCCGGAGTGTTGTTGCGAGTGCCATAGTTAGAGAGCAGACTGATAGAACGGGAGACGGTGGCCTCTCGAACACCAATTCTGCGGGCAATTTCAGCTTGTGAGGCCTCTTTGCTCTCCCACAGCGAGCAGAGCACACTCGCCTGTACCATAGTCATATCTTGATACTGCTGTCGCAGAACCATGCTAATGTCCAAAAAGGGATTAAAGAGACCTATTGCCATTACGCATACTCCATGTTGGGTTGTTTGTCCGTCATAAGTATCTATTATGTTAAGTTTTCTCCTCAACGCAACAAATAATTAGGTTTTGAAGACATCCTGCCAGATGCTATCTGGAAGGAGGGCAAAAGACCGTGGGGGGTTGCCCCTAGGCTGTAAGTCAGCCGGGGCAAGGGCTATATCATAGGCAAAGCCTATCTGGCGGGCAAGTTCCTGCCCCATATCATCAAGGCCAAAGTAACAAGCTATGCGACTCTCAGCTACCATATCCAGCCATGGCTCATGTTCGGCTGCAAAGCCCGTAACCATTCTCGTAAGTTGCATGTATAACCCCTAATAAGTGATGTGAGAAAGGAAAATGAAAGACAAGACTGCTAGGGCCGGAAGTCCTAGGATTATCATCATAATTAGCAGACAGGTTTCAACTGTCGGCATGCAAACTGTCTTTTTTTAGGAATCTTTGCACAATATACTTCATCGTCAGCCACTCCGTAGTCATAAAGAAGCGCAGCCGCCTCATTGGGGCAAGAGCGACAAGCTGCCACTGGTGCCTCGTATCAGTCAACCTTAATCAATGCTCCATAAGCAGTGCTCACGCTCCTATAGTCGCTTTGGTAGTCATCCTGCCAGCTTACCCATACCAATCTCGATCTTTCCCTGCCGATTTGTCACTTCTGGAAACGTCAATGTCATAGGTTTCCTTTACGCTCTAAGGGCTGAGTGCTTCTATGAGGGATTTCATGGGGTTGCTTAGGGATTTAGGATATAAACTTTTATTGGTATATATTGTTGAAAAACTTTAAGTCCTTTGCGTCTACCAGTTTCGCCATGTCCGCATTGCCCTGTGTGATGAAACCACATCGGAGCAACGCTCCTGTGGGTAACGAAGGCTTTGAGCCGCCGCAAGTGCTGTTAGGACCTTTCCGTCACAACAACGCCCGCATGCTGGATGCCATCTCCGCCGTTGCCGCATAGTCTATCTTGCCCGATCCCAGCACCGGAATGGTTTCCAGCACCAGAATGGCGCGCGGCACCCACAATTCCGGAAAGCCCTGCGCCTTGGCATAAGCCATGAGTGGTGCCCGTTCGGCATCCCCCTTTTCTGTCACCAGCACGATCTGCTCGCCCTTGCGTGGATCGGGCAGGGACACGGCCACATGGTTCTGGCCCGGCCAGAGATCGGCGATCATCGTCTCGATGGCAGCCAGTGACACCATCTCGCCGCCAATCTTGGCAAAGCGCTTGGCGCGGCCCTTGATGATAATGCAGCCATCGTCGTCGATAGTGACGATATCGCCGGTATCATGCCATCCCCCTTCTGGAGGGATGATCTCGCCCGGCTTGTCAGCCATCATATAGCCTGCCATCACATTGGGGCCCTGCACCACCAGCCTGCCGCCTTCTTCGATGCCCTGCACCGGATCAAGCCGCCAGTTTATGCCAGGCAGCAGACGGCCAACGGTGCCGTTCTTCATCATTTCGGGCGTGTTACAGGCCAGCACTGGCGAGCATTCCGTGCAACCGTAGCCTTCGAGGATCGTTGTGCCGAAAGGGTCCCACAACCGGCGGGTTTCTTCCTTGACGCGCTCGGCACCGGTCACGACATAGCGGACGGATTTGAGATCATCCTTGTCCGCAGCACGGGCATAGCCAACCAGAAAGGTATCCGTGCCGAACAGGATTGTCGCCTTTACCTTGCTGATCAGGCGCGGCACCTCGCGGTAGTGCAGCGGGCTTGGGTAAAGCACCACCTTGATGCCCGACAGCAGCCCCAGCATCAGGCCCGCCGTCAATCCATAGGAATGAAACACGGGCAGCGGGTTCATCACGATATCCTGCGGCGACAGGATTTCATGGCCGTGGGCATGGATCTGCCGCGCGTTGGTGATGATGTTGCCATGGGTCAGCACCACACCCTTGGGCTTGCCCTCGGAACCTGATGTGAAAAGGATGACGGCCGGATCATCACGGCGGGATTTTGACGCCATGGAGCGGGCAAAGAGCTTGGCCTCCATCGCGCCACGGACTTTGTCGAACGTGCCGATGCTTTCACGCACATCATCCAGCCAGATGATCCGCCGCCCCTGTCCCAGGGCTGTCACGACATCGTCGAGCTTGGCGTTCTCGATGAACTTGCGCGCGGTGATGATGGTGGTAATTTTCGCGGTCTCGCAGGCAGAATTGAGATTGCGCAGGCCAGCGGTGAAATTCAGCATGACCGGAACACGGTTGCGAAACAGCAGGCCGAAGATGGTCACGGCCACAGCATTCACATTGGGCAGCAGCACGCCGATGTTCTCGCGCTCTGCCGTGCCAACTGTCAGCTTGCGGCCCAGCACCATGGCACCGATGATCAAACGGTCGTAAGGAAGGGATGTCCTGTCCTGATCCTCGACGATCTCCTTGCTGCCTCCATGCTTGTCACGGGCATCAAGCAGGGCGTGTGGCAGGGACAGTTCTGGTCCGGGCAATTCCAAGACTGCCGTGGCGTTTGCCTGGGTCATTTTTATCCCTGTGCTTTAAAGACGTTCCTCAAGGACAGAGTGTACCGCCAACAGGCCGATGTCGAGAGGACTCACACTGAATGGTATTTGTTCACATCGCCCATCCAGTCATTAAACCGTCACATCACTGTTGCACCCGCTTGTGAAGAGGTGAAGCCGATGCCCGATATAATCATCTACCATAATCCCGAATGCGGAACCTCGCGCAACACGCTGGCGATGATCCGCAATGCGGGAATAGAGCCACATATCATCGAGTATCTGAAAACACCGCCAACGCGCGCAATGCTGGCTGCGTTGATCAAGCGGATGGCAGTTTCGCCCCGCGCCGTGATACGCGAGAAGGGGACACCCTTTGCCGAGCTTGGACTAAGCGATCCCTCGATTGCCGATGATGCGCTTATCGGTGCCATGCTTGAGCATCCCATTCTGATCAACCGTCCCATCGTCGTGACATCCCTCGGCGTGAAACTTTGCCGGCCCTCGGAAGAGGTGCTGACGATCCTGCCCCAAAAACAACGAAACGAGTTCTTCAAGGAGGATGGTGAGTGGGTGATTGACGAAACCGGCCAGAGAGTAGCCACCGCATGAGTTCGTTGAATCTATCCCGCAAACTTGCTGCCGAAGCCATCGGCACGGCCTTGCTCGTTGCCGCCGTTGTCGGCTCCGGCATCATGGCGGCAAAGCTGGCGGGCGGCAATACGGCCATCGCCCTGCTCGGCAACACCATTCCTACGGGTGCCATTCTTGTTGTGTTGATCACGATCCTTGGGCCAGTTTCTGGCGCGCAGTTCAATCCGGTGGTCAGTCTTGTATTCGCCTTGCAGAAAGCCTTGGCATGGCGACATTTTGCCGTTTATGTACCGGCGCAGATATTGGGTGGCTGTCTTGGTGCGGTCGTGGCCAACCTGATGTTTGATATTCCGGCCCTGCAAATATCGACCACGCTGCGCGGGGGCGCAGGCCAATGGCTTGCGGAGGTTGTGGCGACATTTGGATTGATTGGAGTCATCCTTGGCGGCATCCGCTTTGCACCGGCCGCGGTGCCCTGGTTGGTTGGCCTTTTCATTACCGCTGCCTACTGGTTCACGGCCTCGACATCCTTTGCGAACCCCGCCGTAACGCTGGCCCGCACGCTTTCGGATACTTTTGCCGGCATCGCGCCGGGGAGCGTGTTGATGTTCATTGCGGCACAGTTGATCGGTGCCTTGCTTGGACTGGCCTTCTGGGGATGGCTGTTCCGGCGAGCAGATGAAACGTCCGTCTGATCAGGATGGATTGTCCATGCCACAGACCATACGCTGGAGCAGGGCACGGTTGCCTGCCGCCGCACTTGGCACTGGGTTGAAGACGCGTACCAGCACGACGCCACGCTGTTCCTTCACGCGTATCCTGAGTTCCTGCACCGGCTCATCATCCGGGTCCTGCGCCTCCAGCTGGCGCAACTGCGTTTCGGTCACAATGCGAATGTCGATCAGGCGGCGGATAGCCGCCTTGTCGGTCAGCGCATAGCTGATGCGCCCGTCAGGGTTCAGGAACACAAGGGACATGAAATGCTCGCCGCTGCGCAACCGCAAACGTACCGGCCCTTCCGACACGTCAAACGGGCATATGGCCGCTGTCATGGCAGGATCGGCAAAAGCCATATCTGTCTGGACGGGTGTCCTATCCGGCAACAATACTGGCGCATTGGCGTCATAGGTGGTGAGCAACTGCGAAGCCGGATTGTGCCTTGCAACCTTTGGCATCAGCAGGATGGAAAGCAGATGGGCAATGCCCGCCAGAATCAGCACGCCAAGGCCAAACTGCAATCCCTTGAGCAGAAACCGGTTCATGGCTGGCACCCCATGGCCGTGAGCTTTGGCATGCGGGACCAGTCAAGCACGGAGGCAATGGCACTCAGGGGTGTCTCGTAGAAGCGCAGGATGAGCACGAATGCGCTGTCCTTGGTAACGGGCAACCAGTTTCCCGGCATGGGTGATGCACTGATCCGGATGCGGTTCTGGCCATTCTCGAGGACAACTTCCGAGGATGTCAGGCCATAGCGACCGGCAGCGTTGTCAATCAATCGCCCATCGGGGTGATAGGCGGAAACAGACCATACGCGGGCGGAAGGAAAATGCCCCGCAATCTCGTAGCTGCATCGCCCGCTGAGTGGCTTGCCTTCACTGTCATGAATGGCAAACAAGGCTAGTCCCTCGCCCTGTGCCATCGGCACATCACCGCGCCGCGCGTGGATTGCAAGTGAGTAGGGATCAGCGTCGGGTGCACCTGCCTTGGGCCAAAGCACCCACGCGCCATTGCCGATGGAACCGGGCGCAGATGTCGAGGACAGGCTCTGCAAGGTGATGAACAGGCCGAGGAATAATCCAAGCACCAGCATCAGCAGCAGTGAGAACAGGGAGGAAAGGCGGGTCACGGCAATCAGGTTTAGAGGAAAACAGAATAAAGTGGAATGCGGATTGCCAACTATGGCATCCGGACGGAGGTTCCAGCATCAGCCCGACGGTTGCTTTCTGCGGCGCGACGCGTCCTGCTGACGGCAAAATCCGTATCAAGCGTTGTCAGCACATCGGCCGTGCGGCGTGACAGGGTAGCTGGCCGTGCGGGGTTGAGAATTTCAAATCCTGGAGCGCGGTTCACGGGCGCGGGCGCTTTTGCGATGGCAGGTGCATCCATGGGGGGCAGACCTGGTATGGCCTGAAGCTGAATGCCCGTGTGCGCATAGCTCATGATTTCCTGCCAGGCCATGGCAGGCAGGGTTCCACCGGTCATGTCAGCCGTTGAGGAGAAGTCGTCGTTACCAAACCAGATGGCCGCCGTCAGGTTGCCGGTATAGCCGACATACCACGCATCCCTGTAGGCTGAGGTCGTGCCTGTCTTGCCGGCAGAACGGATGCCGGGCAGGGCAGCACGGCGACCTGTGCCTTCCTCGGGGACCTTGGAGAGAAGGAAATTCATGTCCTCCGCTACCTGACGCGGCATGATCTGGCGTATTGGCGGGCCATTGCGATCTCGCCTGTAGATGACTTCGCCCCGGGTGTTCTGTATCTCCAGGGCTGCATGGGCCTCCACCCTTCGGCCGGCGTTGGGAAAGGTGGAGTAGGCGGACGCCATTTCCATCACGGTCATCTCGACTGAGCCAATCGGCATGGACGGCGTGTCCTTCAGGTCGCTGGTCACGGCCATATCACGCAGCAGTTTCACCACCTGGTCACGTCCGGCGCGTGCTGCCCGGAAAGCATGATTGGGATGCTGATCCTGGCCAATGGTCACCGTCAGGCTAACCGGGATGGAGTTGATTGACCGCGCAACAGCCGAGGTCAGCGGCATAGCGCCCGCGAAGGAGCGGTTATAGTTCTGTGGGCACCAGTTGCCGATGCAGATCGAGCGATCCACGACGGTGGCGTTGCGCTGCAACTTCCCGCTCATCAGGGCCGCTGCGTAAACATAGGGCTTGAAAGCAGACCCCGGCTGACGCTGGGCATCCGTGCCCCGGTTGAACTGGCTGGCACCATAGTCGCGGCCACCCACGATAGCCCGCACCGCACCGTCCACATCCATGACGACAGCAGCCCCCTGTTCAGCGTCATAATCAGGGCCGCTCTGGCGCAGCATGGTTTCAATAACTGACTCCGAGCGGCGCTGCAGGTTCATGTCGAGCGCGGTCCTGATGGTCACGATGCGCTCGTTGCCGAGCTTGCCGGCATCCATCAATTTGCGCGCTTCGGTGAAAGCCCAGTCGAGATAATAATCCGCGGTTGTATCGCGCCTGCGGTCTACCGCCGTTGCTGGATTACGGCGTGCGGCAAAAATCTGGCCCTCGGACAGATGGCCTGCCTCGACCATGTTGGACAGCACGTCATTGGCCCGGGCACGTGCAGCGGGCAGATTGACATGAGGCGCATATTTGGTGGGTGCCTTGAACAGGCCAGCCATCATTGCGCTCTCTGCCAATGTCAGGTCGCGGATGGATTTGCCAAAATAGAACTCGGCGGCAGCTGTTGAGCCAAAAGTACCGCCGCCCATGTAGGCGCGGTCGAGGTAGAGCTTGAGGATTTCCTGCTTGGTCAGGCGGCTTTCCAGCCACAACGCCAGAAAGGCTTCCTTGATCTTGCGTTCCAGCGAGCGTTCATTGGTCAGGAACAGATTCTTGGCCAATTGCTGGGTGATGGAGGAGCCCCCCTGCACGACGCCAGAAGCACGGGTGTTGACGCTGATGGCGCGGGCCGTGCCGATCAGATCAATGCCGAGATGATCGTAGAAGCGTCGGTCCTCCGTTGAGAGGACGGCCTTGATGAAATGGTCCGGCATGTCCTCAAGACGCGTTGAATCATCGTGCTTGATGCCGCGCTTGCCGATCTCAGAGCCATAGCGATCAAGGAAGACAACGGCCAGGTCCTGCTTTTTCAGCCAGTTCTCTTCAGTGGTCTCTTTGAACGCCGGAATGGCCAGTGCCAGCATCAGGATGCTTCCTGCCAGCCCCAGCGTCATGCCCCCACTGGCGAGATTGACCAGCAGCTTCCTGCCGCCCTGAACCGAGAGACGGTCCATCTGGATTGAATAACGCTGATAGTTCTCCTTTAGCCTTGACCAGAACGAGAATGTGCCGTGATCAAAGCGTGCATCAATGTCCAGCGCCAAACGCCGGATGCGATCCAGAACACTGCTTTTCCTGTATTCGGTCATCCCAGTCCCAGTTCGGAACAAGCTCGCCTTGCTGTGTGCCGCTTAGATGACAGATTTGCAAGCATCAGGCCAAATGACAATCCCGGGAGAAGATGCATATTCAGTCAAAAAGGCTGGAGACGCTTTCCTCGCCAGCCGTGCGGACGATGGCCTCTCCCAGCAGATCACCGATCGGGATGACGCGGATATTGCGGGCAACCCTGACCGCTTCCGAAGGCTGGATGCTGTCCGTGATAACGAGTTCCTTCAGCCTTGACGAGGCAATGCGCGAGACGGCACCGCCTGAAAGCACACCGTGGGTGATATAAGCCGAGACATCCTTGGCACCCTTCGCCATCAGCGCATCGGCTGCATTGCAGAGCGTGCCGCCGGAATCGACGATATCATCGACCAAGATGCAGGACTTGCCTTCCACATCGCCGATAATGTTCATGACTTCGCTTTCGCCGGGGCGTTCACGGCGCTTGTCGACGATTGCCAGTGGAACATCGATGCGCTTGGCAAGCGCGCGGGCCCGCACCACGCCGCCCACATCGGGCGAGATAACCATGGTGTTGCGGGTGTCCATCCGTTGCTTGATGTCCTTTACCATGACCGGAGCACCATAAAGATTATCCGTTGGAATATCAAAGAACCCCTGGATCTGTCCCGCATGCAGATCAACCGTCAGCACCCGGTCAGCACCGGCGCGGGTAATCATGTTGGCCACCAGCTTGGCGGAAATCGGTGTGCGGCCCGAGGCGCGCCGGTCCTGCCGGGCATAGCCAAAGTAGGGCAGAACGGCTGTAATACGGCGTGCCGAAGAGCGCCGAAGAGCATCGGCGATGATCAGCAGTTCCATCAGATGGTCATTGGCCGGAAAAGATGTTGACTGGATGATGAACACATCCTCACCGCGCACGTTCTCCTGAATCTCGACAAAGACCTCCATGTCGGCAAAGCGGCGCACCTGGGCCTTGGCCAGCGGTTGACCGATATGGGCGGCAATCGCTTCCGCGAGGGGACGGTTGGAATTGCCCGCTACAAGTTTCATGATGTCTTCACGTGGGCGGAGCGGGTGTAAGTCATATCTCTGGCGCGCCCGGCGCTGGAGATGCCGTTGTGCAATAGCAACGGTCTGCCTGTGTCACAAGTCAATCGAGCCCGCGAAACGGCAACAAAATGTCTGAATTCACAGGCAGTGGACACGCCAGCATCACTACTGGCCCGCAACAAGGCTGACAGCGCGTCGAGGGTTGGCAGGAGATGCCGCCGGTGCAGCGCCTGTAGCCAGGGATGAAGGCGCCTTTCGGCTGGCTATGGCTTCGGGCGTTGCCGCCAGGAACGCCGCGATGTCATCGACCGACCTGAAGGCTACGCGCTGCATGTCCTGCTCGGTCAGGCTGGACCAGACCTCCCCAGACCCGACCTCCCCAGACCCGCGGACCGGCTCCTGCCCGCTGATACGCTGGGCGCGCTTGCGCTGGGCATCATAGACATCAAACACCCATGCCAGTTCCATCGTGCCATTGGTGCCGGGCTGGGCAGAAACATAGCCGCGCATCTGGTATCGCGGTTTTCCGTCAATGCCCACAATGACTATATCGCGTCTGGCGGCCTGCAGTGCAATGGCGCTGGACAAGCGGGACGTGACCGTTTCGGGCGCACCCTGAAGCGATACGAAAGCCACAGGAACGCCCGGAACCCTGACCCGTGGCTCGGCATTGGCATTGAATTCGCTGGCTGTCTCGGTGCAGGCAGACAGCATGCCGAGCGTCAGCATTGCCGCGCCTGCCAAGGTCATTCTTCTGCTGAAATCCGGAAGTACCATGATCGCTTCTATCGCTACCTGATGATCAAGTCGAGATCAGGAATGTTGATGCTTTCGGGTATGGTTGCCGTGACGATGGATGTGCGTCCAAGACACATGGCCGTCTGGCTGGCGGAATCCATCAGGATCATGTGGCAGAACAGTACCATGCCCTTTTGCAACACGTAATCATTGGCCTCGTAGAACATGGGCCAATCCATCCAGGACGGTGTGAATTTTGCCCCCAGTGAATAGCCACAGGCATTCAATCTGTGTTGCGAAAGGCCGTGCTGATCAAGAATACTGCTGTGCGCGGTAAAGACATCCCCCGCTGTGCGCCCGGAACGCAACGACTGTTCACACGCTATGAGCGCTGCCTTTGCAGCCGCATGATAGGAGAGATGAAGCGGATGCGGCTTGCCGATGACCAACGTGCGCATGGCGGCAGCATGGTAATGGCGCGAAACCCCGGCAAACTCAAGCGTGAGCTGATCATCCGTATCCAGTATGCGGCGCCCCGCCTTGTAACGGCACAACAGCGCATCGCCGCCCGAGCCGATGATGAATTCATTGGCCGGGTAATCACCGCCATGGGCAAAGACAGCTCCCTGCTGGGCAGCAAGAATAGCGCCTTCATCCGCACCGGGACAGGTAGCTGCAATCGCTGCCCTGTCGGCGATGTCACACAGCCGACCTGCTTCACGCACGTATGCCAGTTCTGCATCTGACTTAACGGCGCGCAGGCGGTTGATTGTCTGTGAGGCGTCAACAAGTTCGGCAAATCCGGTGAATGCGCCATCGAGCTTTCGCCCGTTGCTATGGACGAGGCCGTAGCTTTCAAATTCTGCGCCGATCCGCTTGCCCGCAAGGCCGAAATCCTGCGCAATCTGCTTGAGGTCCAGCGACGGATTGGCTCCGGCCCGATCTTTCCAGATGCGGATATCGCCGATGGTTGAGGTGCGCTCGGCCTGCCTCAAATCAGCCGAGCGGGTGAGTAGCACCATGCGCCCGTCGCCGTGAACCAGGAGGCACTGAAAAAAGCAGAAACCGAATGTGTCATAGCCCGTCAGCCAATACATGCTCTCCTGCTGAAACAGCAGCATGGCATCAAGCTGATCTGCCGCCATGCTTCTGAGCAGGGCAGTCTGGCGTTGGGAAAACTCGGTATCTGCAAAATGAAGGGTCATGATACTCCCGCCTGGATATTTATACGGAGCTGTTTTTATTTCTGGAGCGATTCAGGTGTGGCACTGAACACGTGGGGATGAAATTTATCAAGCGGCAGCCCAGTCGTCGTGCTTGCAAATAACCCTTGCACTTGCATCGATACGGCCACACTTTTCACCTGATATCAAAATAGGCAACGCAGCATGAACTCGGGAGAATGCAGATGGATATCGGCGGTTCCACGATTTTAGCCACGGTCCTTGCGGTTTTTTTGATCATAACCTTGATGGCTGGCATCCGTCAGGTGCCGCAGGGCTATCATTTCACGGTCGAGCGGTTTCGCAAGTACAACCGTACGCTGACACCCGGATTGGGTCTGGTGATCCCCTTTATCGAAACCATTGGCAACAAGGTCAACATGATGGAACAGGTGCTGGATGTGCCGACCCAGGAGGTCATCACCCGGGACAATGCCGCCGTCACCGTTGATGGTGTGGTGTTTTATCAGGTGCTTGATGCGCCCCGTGCTTCCTATGAGATCACAAACCTGCAGATTGCCCTGCTCAATCTGGTTATGACAAATATCCGTACGGTAATGGGCTCAATGGAGCTGGATCAGTTGCTGTCCAACCGTGACGAGATCAATGTCAAGCTCCTGCATGTGGTGGATGCCGCCATAGCACCCTGGGGCATCAAGGCTACACGCATCGAGATCAAGGATATCGTCCCGCCGCGCGATCTGGCGGATGCAATGGCACGACAGATGAAAGCGGAGCGTGATCGCCGGGCGGCCATTCTTGAGGCAGAGGGGCAGAAACAGGCATCGATTCTCAAGGCAGAAGGTATGAAACAATCGCAGATCCTGGAAGCCGAGGGCCGAAAGGAAGCGGCATTTCGCGATGCTGAGGCCCGCGAACGGGGTGCGCAGGCCGAAGCCGAGGCAACCCGAATGGTATCTGAGGCCATTGCGAAGGGTAGCATGGGAGCCATCAACTATTTCGTAGCCGAGAAATACGTCAAGGCACTGGATAATCTGGCCCGTAGCCCTAACCAGAAAGTGCTGCTGCTGCCCACAGAAGTAGCGGGACTTTCGGGCGTGCTTGCCGGCATTTCGGAAATCGCCAAGGCGGCAACGGCTGGCACATCCGAAGTTCCCCGTGTCCCATCAAGCCGCGCCAAGATGCAAACGGCGGATGCAAAAGTGACGTTTGAAGATGCTGCACCTGCGACGAGGCAGCGCTCCCCTATCGGCCCTTGGGGCGTGTTGAAAGAATAACGCCATGGCATTCATTCCGGCTTTTGTATTCTGGCTCGCGACGGGCATTCTGCTTCTGGGCTTCGAGGTCGTGCTGCCCGGCGTGTTCCTGTTCTGGATTGGCCTTGCAGCGATAGGTACTGGCCTTGTCGCCTGGCTGTTGCCCCTGGGGTTTGTATCTCAGTTGCTCGTGTTTTCCATCATTGGAATGGCCGCGATATTTGCTGGCTGGCGCATCCAGCAATTTCAGAAAAAGGAGATGACGGATGCGCCATTCCTGAATGACAGGGCTGGGGCTCTGGTGGGGAAAATCTACGCTCTTGAGACAGCCATCATCTCTGGAACAGGAGCGATAAGGATTGGCGATACGGTCTGGCGGGTTGCAGGCGCAGATACAAATGCGGGAACAAAGGTCACGATCGTTGGCATCGATGGCGGAACATTGCGTGTTCAGGCCGTTGTTGGTTGATCAAGCGCTGCAGCCAGCACTTTTCGGTACAGTGTCGGGAAGGCCTCCCCTTTGATGGCCTGATCCGGCAACCATCGCATGCCTGCGGGTGCAGCGGCATCTATGCTGGCTGATGTCCGAAACACGGAAAGTTCCAGCTGAAAATGCGTGAAGACATGACGGACAATCCGTGATGTGCGCTGCCAGTGCGCAGCAAAGGGCGCACCGTGCGGATCAAGCCAGACCGGCGCTCCGATGATCCAATCCGAGCCAGGAACCTCTGTCATTCCGCCAAGCAAGCCTTTTGATGGGCGCGTTCGCACCAGCAGGGCGCCATCCTCTCGGCGGACAATGAAGGCTGCACCGCGGCGGACTGGTTTGCTGTTTTTCACCAGTTTGCGAGGATAGGTTGCCGGATCACCTTGCTTTTGGGCCTTGCAGACACCCAAAAACGGGCAGATTCCACAGCGCGGGTTGCGTGGTGTACACACGGTTGCGCCAAGGTCCATCATGCCTTGAGCAAAATCGCCAGACCGTAGAGGCGGCGTCAAATCATCTGTCAGGGCGCGAATCACTGGCTTGGCGGCGGGCAGTGCCTCCTCGACCTGAAACAGGCGCGCTATCACCCGCTCGATATTGCCATCGACCACAACAGCGCGCTTGTCATAGGCGATGGAACGGATGGCAGCTGCGGTGTAGATGCCAATGCCGGGCAAGCTGCGCAGCGTCGTTTCATCATCGGGAAAAACCCCGTTGTTGCTTGCCACCACCTGTTGTGCACAGGCATGCAGATTGCGGGCACGGCTATAATAACCAAGACCCGCCCACATCTTCATGATATCCTCGACGGGAGCCGCCGCAAGGCTTTGCACGGTGGGCCATTTTGCCGTGAATGCCACAAAATACGCTTTCACGGTTTGCACCGTCGTTTGTTGCAACATGATTTCCGACAGCCAGACACGGTAGGGATCAGCCGCTTCGTCTGGCCGTGCCCGCCACGGCAGGATACGGGCATGCAGGTCATACCAGTGCAGCAGATCAGCGGCTGCAGGGGAGGCAACAACTGGGGAGGCGACACCTTGTGCGGGATTGCCTCTGGATTCGGTTTCAGCTTGGGCTATCATAAGGCTTTCAGGACAACGGTTTGAAACGCGACAAGTCAAGTTGATGAACAACACAAACAAAGGGGCTGGACAAGTATTTCACCAGCGCAAGAAGCAGGGGATCATGCCCCTGCATGCGCTGCTGGACGCTTGTCTGCAATCGACCTTGAAAGCCAAGGGCTTTGCTGATTCCGCCGTGCATCTGCACTGGGGCGAAATTGCCGGAGCCAGTCTTGCGCCCTGGTCGGAGCCGCTGTCCCTGAAGTGGCCACCCGTAGCACCGGGTGCTGATCCTGAGAAGCGCAAGGGAGGTGCCACGCTCACGGTGAAGGTTGAAGGTGCCTTTGCGCTGGACATGCAGCATCTGGCACCGCAGGTCATTGCCCGCGCCAATGGTTTTTTTGGCTGGCGCTGTGTCGAGAAGCTGGTGCTCAGGCAGGGGCCGGTGCGCAAAGCGCCGGTGCCTGTTGTACGCCAGAAGCGGGTGCTGACTGTGGCTGACAGCAAGGCACTGGACACGATGCTGTCCGCGGTTGACGATTCGCCCCTGAAAGCGGCTCTCACGCGCCTTGGTGTCGGCGTGATGGGTCGGTTGGCGGATTAGGGCGTGTCGTCAGTTAGAGCGGATTTCTCTCCAGGAACAAATGGCAGATGATCAAGCCATCGCAGCGTGTAATGGTTGAACTCCAATGATCCAACTCAAAAGTGAAATGACTTAGCGGGTGCAATCACGCCCGATAGTGGGTAAACACCCGTTGAGGACGGAGTTTTGCCATGTTTCCAGAGCGGTTGATCGAAGGATACAAGACCTTTCTGGGAGAGCGCCTGCCCAAGGAGCAATCCCGCTTCGAGGAACTGGCGCTGAGCGGCCAGAACCCGGAAGTAATGCTGATAGGCTGCTGCGACAGCCGTGTTTCGCCCGAAGTCATTTTTGATGCTCGCCCCGGTGAAGTGTTTGTGGTGCGTAATGTGGCCAATCTGGTGCCGCCATTCTCACCAGACGGGGAGTTGCACGGCACATCAGCTGCGCTGGAATATGCGGTTCAGGCACTCAAGGTGAAGCACATCATCGTCATGGGCCATGCCCGATGCGGGGGCGTACGGGCCTTTGCAGATGATACGCAGGGGCCGCTGTCCTCTGGAGATTTCATCGGGAAATGGATACGCCTGCTTGCCCCGGCGGCGGAACGTACCGGCGGGCGCGGCTTCAACGAGGGCCTGAGTGAATACGCCGAGCGGCTGGCCTTTGCAGGCATCGAAAAATCGCTCGATAACCTGCGGACGTTCCCCTGTGTGAAGATACTGGAAGAAAAGGGTCGCCTGCAACTGCACGGCGCCTATTTCGATGTCGCCACCGGCATGCTGATGGTCCGTGACGTGCAAAGCGGGCGGTTCATTCCCGCTGTTGGCACGATGCCCCGAAGGGTTTCGATGCTGAAATGCATCGAGGAGCCGAATGCGGCTTGATTCTGTCTAGGGCGTGTCGTCAGTCAGGAACAGATGGTGGACGCGAGGGAAAATGGTTCAGTGTGACGTGGTTCTGGCGAAGCAAACCGTCCGGTTTGAGAGACGGAAGCACAAAACACTGGGCCATTTTAACCGCGCAACACTGAAAAAGAGCTTTCAACCAGCGGTGAGATGGAAATGCACTGACTGTAAAGACAAAAAACTTTCCGATAGCATAGCTATTGGCGCGTCTTTTATCTTTCCATTCAATCCATTTCGATCTCATCCACCATTTGTTCCTGACTGACGACACGCCCTCGCACGTGTCGCCCGTTCAGAACTGGCGATACACCCGGATGTCCGCGCAAGGAATTAAACAACTGCTCACCAAATCTAAACATCCTAAACCGCATAGTGATTGCAGATAGCACTGCGACAGCAGAGGGGCGTTACCGATGATCATTCCTACCATCATGTGTGGCGGCGCCGGTACGCGCCTGTGGCCTGCATCGCGCGATTCAATGCCCAAGCATCTTCTGCCGCTATTTGATGGCCTCTCCACCTTTCAGCTGACAGTGCTGCGCTTCAAGGGTCATGCCGGATTTGGCCGCCCGGTCATTATTACCAGTGCCGATGCGCGCTTCCTGATCGGCGAGCAGCTCTCCGCCATTGGCGCACAGGCCGATATCATCCTTGAACCAAGCCGACAGGATTCTGCAGCTGCGGTGGCCACCGGTGCCATCCATCTGGCAGCACAAGGCAGTGATACCGTCTGCCTGATGCTGGCGGCGGATCACAAGATCGAGGATGCAGCGGCATTCAGGGCAGCCTGCCTCAAGGCTTCTGAAGGCGCACGCTCCGGATTGATCATGACGCTTGGCATCAAGCCGACAGCACCGGCTACGGGTTATGGCTATATCCATCCCGGTCAACCTATTGCAGGCGGTTCATTCCGCATTCAGGCCTTCCGCGAAAAGCCTGACGCAGCAACTGCCGCACGCTACATTGCCGATGGCTATCTGTGGAACAGTGGCAACTTCCTTTTCTCTCCAGCCGTGATGCGGCGGGAGTTGCAGATGCATGCACCTGATATTCTGGCGGCCTGTGAAGGGGCATATGCCACGGCGGAGCGGGACGCGGATTTTGTGCGGCTGGATGCCGAAACATTCAAAACGGTCCGCAAGACCTCCATCGACTTTGCCGTGATGGAGAAAACCACATCCGCCGGTGTCACGCCCTATGCCTCTGACTGGTCGGATATCGGCACCTGGGACGCCCTGTGGGATGCTTCGATCAAGGACGCCAATGGCAATGCCGGCACCGGCGATGTCAGCATTCACGGCTCACGAAACAGCCTTGTCCAGAGCGATGGGCTGCTCACGGCGGTTGTCGGTGTGGAAGACCTTATCGTGGTGGCCAACCGCGATGCGGTTCTGGTGACGACACGCGCTCGCTCCGGCGAAGTGAAGGAACTTGTCGCTGATTTGCGCCGCAACAAGCGCCGCGAAGCCGATGAACACTTGCGGATGTATCGGCCCTGGGGCTGGTATCAGCGCATCGACATCGGGCCACGCTTTCAGGTGAAGCGCATTCATGTGGTGCCAGGCGGTCGTCTGTCACTGCAAAAGCACTTCCACCGGGCGGAGCACTGGGTGGTGGTGCAAGGCACTGCAGAAGTCACCGTCGATGCCAGCGTATCCATGGTCCGCGAGAACGAGGCCATTCACTTGCCCCTCGGCTGTGTTCACAGAATGGTGAACCCAGGCAAGATTCCGCTGGAAATTGTTGAGGTTCAGATCGGATCCTATACAGGCGAAGACGACATCGTCCGGATAGAGGATATCTACGGGCGGTAAAGGAACGCGCCGGATGATCCAACGCCGTCAGTTTCTCCTTGCAGGGCTCGCCACCACAACGCTGCTGACGCTGCCGGACCAGGCCGCATCCCGTGTTTTACGCCTGCCATCGGAACTGGCCAACCAGGTGCTGACGCTGCCAGGCAGGATCATGCTTGGCAACCTGAAAGGGGATGCCACGCTGGTGGAGTTCTTTGATTACAACTGCGGCTTCTGCAAGAAGTCCGCAGCCGAGATAAAGCCCCTTCTCGCCAGCGATCCGAACCTGCGCTATGTGCTCATCAACTACGCCATTCTGGGCGAGGGCTCGATCGAGGCCTCCCGTGTGGCATTGGCCATGACAATGCAGAAGACGCCCGGCGGCTATCTCGCCCTGCATGAGAAGCTCTTCCAGTTGCGCGGTCGTGTGGACGCCAGCCGTGCGGTCGACGTGGCGCTGTCATTGGGAGCAAAACGCGACAAGCTCATCACCGATGCCGACAGCGACACGGTAACGGACGCTCTGGTGAAATCCTCACGCCTGGGGGACAGTCTTGGTCTGGTGGCGACACCGTCCTTCGTCGCTGGCCGCGAGGCGGTTGTGGGATATCTCGATATTCCTGCCAAACGCAAGGCAATGGCGAACCTGCGACGCTGCGAGGCCCTGAACTGCTAAGTCAACGGGCCTGCTGAGCTTTACGTGCCGCGTGGCTTGGCCCGTGCTGTTGGGGCTGTATTGGCGGGATCATCCGGCCAGACATGGCGGGGATAGCGCCCTTTCATGTCCGTTTTGACGGCGGCCCAAGAGCCTTTCCAGAAACCTGGCAAATCCCGCGTGATCTGGATGGGGCGATGGGCTGGGGACAAGAGATGCAGCACAAGGGGAACGCGCCCTTCTGCAAGTGCGGGATGCACTTTCAGGCCAAACAGCTCCTGCACGCGGATAGCCAGAACCGGACCACCCTCCGCATCATATTCCACGGCAACGGTTGAGCCTGTCGGGGCCGCAAAATGCGTGGGGGCCTCCTGCTCAAGCCTGCGATGCAAGGCCCAAGGCAGCTGGGCCTCCACCGCCTCACGCAGGATATCGGCACCGATTGTTCCTACAGAGGTCTTGCCCTGAATGAATGGGACCAGCCAACCCTTGATCGTTTCATTCAGCTGTTTATCAGAAAGGTCCGGCCATGGACAATCGCTCACATCACAATGGGCCTTGCGCAGGAACATCACCCTGTCGCGCCATTGCAGTGTTGCCTTGCTCCAGTTCAGATGCTGCACGCCAATCTGGCCAATGCCCTCCGCCAGTATCCTTGCAGCCGCATCGCTGGCAGGAACAGCCATGGTTTCAGAAGCCACCACGATGGCATCAAGACGGCGGATTCTTCGGGCCTTGAGCGATTGAACGGAAGGGTCAAAACTCAATTCCTCAGCCGATTGCATGCGATGACCAGCAATCTGGATCAGCAAGCCCTCATCCAGCACGGCAGCCAGTTGAATGCGCGCCGTTGCTGCACTGCCGGTGAGATCGGCAACAACGAGATACGATGCCTTGGCGAGTGCATCTGCCCCATCGACGCTGGCTGCACGACCGTTGGCAAGCAGGAAGTGCCCGATCGAACCACGCGCCTTGGCGATACGGTCAGGATAGGCCAGAGCCAGCAAGGAGGCGACAGAATGCGCTTTTCCGGAAGCCGTGGCAGTCAATGTTGCTGCCCAACCTGCAGCAAGGTGGCGCATGTCTTCGGCCCGTCCGCCCCGATCACGCCGGAATTGTTCAAGCCGCGTGGCCAGATCATTTGATGATCCACCCATGCCGCGCTCCACCAGAATGGCTGCCATATCGACCGCATCCCTGAGAGCTGCAAGTGACATTGCACCGGCTTCCAGCACCATGCGGGCCAAGCGTGGTGGCAGGGGCAAGGCACGGATGCGCTTGCCAGTGGCTGTAATCCGCCCGTCAGCATCAAGCGCTTCGATGGACTGCAGCATGGCCTTCGCCTCGCTGGTCGCAGCGGCAGGCGGCGCATCGAGCCAACGCAGCGAGGACGGATCATTCACGCCCCAGCTGGCCAGATCAAGCACCAGACCGGACAGGTCTGCCGCCTTGATCTCGGGCGTCGAAAAAGGCGCCAGACCCAGCGTCTGCGGTTCATCCCACAGACGATAACACACCCCCGGTTCCGTCCGGCCTGCCCGACCCCGCCGCTGGTCCGCCGAGGCACGCGAGACGCGCACGGTTTCAAGCGAAGTCATGCCTGTATCGGGGGTATAGCGCGGCACGCGGGCGAGACCTGAATCCACCACCACACGTACGCCCTCGATGGTTAGCGACGTTTCGGCAATTGATGTGGCCAGCACCACCTTTCGACGTCCCGACAGGACAGGCTGCACAGCAAGGTCCTGCGCTTTCTGATCCATGGCACCATACAGCGGTGCTATATCAATTGCGGGGTCAGTCATGCACTCGCGCAACAGAGTCTCCGTCCGGCGGATTTCACCCTGACCGGGTAGAAAGACGAGGATAGAACCGTTTTCCGCAGATAACGCCCGCTGAATAGCCGCTACCATCTGTGGCTCCAGACGCTGTCGCGTGTCCCGACCGATATGACGTGTCTCCACCGCAAACATACGGCCCTTGCTGTGAATCACAGGTGTTGAACCACCCAGCAAGCTGGCAACCCGTGCCCCGTCAAGCGTGGCAGACATCACGAGGATACGCAGATCGTTGCGCAAGCCCTCCTGTGCATCCAGCGCCAGAGCAAGACCCATATCTGCATCCAGCGAGCGCTCGTGGAACTCGTCAAAAATGACCGCGGCAATACCAGTCAGTGCAGGATCATCAAGGATCATGCGGGCGAAGACCCCCTCCGTGACCACCTCGATGCGCGTGCGCCCGGACACCTTGACGTTGAGACGGGCGCGCAGACCAACCGTCTCGCCTACGGTTTGACCAAGCGTCCTTGCCATGCGACCAGCCGCGCCACGGGCAGCCAACCGCCGCGGTTCCAGCATGATAATGCGTTGATCCTGTCGCCATGGTGCATCAAGCAAGGCCAAAGGCACGCGGGTGGTCTTGCCTGCTCCGGGCGGGGCGACAAGCACGGCATTGGTCCCGTTCTCCAATGCCTTGAGAAGCGCCGGCAGCGCATCGTCAATCGGCAGGGGTGTATCAAACCGCATGACAGTCTGTACCGATTGCGTCAGCGCTCAGTCTTCGTCGTCTTCCCCATCCAGACGCTTGTAGAAGGAGTAACGCAGCGCTTCAGCATCATCATACCAGACGCCAGGTCCTTTGCCTGCATCCTGTGTTCTGGCCCAGAGTTTTTCGAGCATACCGTCATTATCGATAGCCATCTCGAAGTCATTATCAAAAAAGATGTCCGACCATTCCCAGTAGGTACCCAGCCGCTTGACACCGCGCATCAGGTCCCAGCGGTCAATGATCTCGGACGGCAAGTCCGAGGTCATGGAGGCAAAGAAAATTCCGTGTCTGGCGACCCGGTGAATCTCCTCGACCGCCCAGTCCACCCTTTTGGGCGTGACATGGCAAAGTGCCGTATCGTAGACAAAGTCAAACTCACCATCTTCAAAAGGCATATCCGTAACCGAGCCCAGCAGATTGAACTCCTGCAAGGCTTCCGTTGTCTGGCTGTGGATATGAATGTTGTTTTCGAGCCCCCAGGCATCAACACCCCGCTTGCGCATGGCGTCCACGACCTGACCGTTGGCAGAGCCGGTTATCAGTAACCGGTATTTCTTCTTCGGTTTCCAGATCATGCGGAACATGTCGTCGACATAGGAAGGGTCAAAGAACGTCTTCCACGCCTCGTTGTAGTGGCCCAGATTGCGGTAGTTCTCGAAGTAGGCCTTGTCGATCTGGTTGCGCGGCACCTTGCCATTGCGCGATGCAGCTTCAAGCTGGCGATAATACCGCAGCTGTGTCAGTTCCGACACCACGAGATCACTGGCAATATCGCATGAGTCCAGAAGGCCATTCAGGGTTGAATCGTAAAGATAGTCGCCGGTAACGAAGATGCCAGGATTTTCATCGGGCTCAGGCAGATGGTTCTCGCGGGGACCACGCACTGGCACTCCCCCGGGAATGGCATTCACGGATGACAGCCAGCGATGTACTTTGCCTTCGACGAGATGCTTGCGGGCATCGCCGAAGATGGGTGGCAAGGACGCTAACGCCGCACTGATCAGATCATCTTCCGACAGATTGCAGTAGGCGAGGGCGTCCGAACCCGCGATAAGCCAGCCGAGCGCACCGGCATCGTTCCTGTAGTGATGGCGGGTGTTCTCCACATAGACGCAGCAACCGCCAAAGGTATCGGACATCCACCAGCTCTGTGTAACATGCGGTTCCCAGATTTTCTTGTCGAACATCAGGGTGACGCGCAGGTAATGGGCTGGACGGTCGAAGTGCGCCACATGGCGAACCATGGCTTTTTGCAGTTTCTCGCCGTCAAACTCCACAGTGCACAGCCAGTTATGCGGCAAACAGAAAACGACCATATCGAACTCGCGGATCGTGGTTTTGCCATTATGCTGCACATGCAGATAGTATTTGCCGTTTTCCCCGCGCCCACAGCGCAGCACGCGGCTTTCAAGCTCAACCTTGTTCTTATTATGCTCTGCCAGCTTGTTGATCAGCTGCTGGTTGCCTCCGACGATTGAATAGAGATCGATGTAACCATCGAGATCCATCAGGAAATTTTTCAGGCCATTGAGACCACTGGTCAGATGGGGCTCGGAGGCAATATCGCTGCGAGCGGCGATCTTGAAGTATTTGCGTGCGGTCTCATCCGCCACTTCACGCTCAAGCAGATCCTGGCAGTTGATATTGGTCCAGGGATGAGCATTGTCATCCTTGCCCACACCTTCGTAGTATTGGGCCGGTACCATCATCTGGCCGCATGTCTTGCGGAAGGCTTTCACAGCATTGGCCGTCTTGGCACCGTAAGCCTGTTTAAGGCCTTCAAGGCCCACCATGATCTGCCCGTCCATAACGACGGTTTCGCTGTCCATGGGCACAGTCTTGAGGCCAAAGCCGTCGATCATCTCCCGGAGCGGGTCAGGTCCCAGTGAGGAATAGCCATAAATTTCGGCAACGCCAGCCTCATAGAGGGCATCAGCTTTGTCAAAACTCCTGGTGACGATCTTTCCGCCAAGCCGACTGCTGGCTTCAAAGATCGTGACACTGGATTCGTGCTCCAGTTTCTGGCTCAAATACCAGGACGTCATCAGACCGCCCGGTCCACCGCCAACGATCGCAATGTTGATCATCTAACCTCAACTCCTGGAAACGTATTGTGATATCTGCGCATGACAGAAGAAAGATGAATGAAATCCGGCATAGCGCTGATTTATTTCGCACCAGCCAGATTGACCGGCTTGGAACGCAGGTCCGTTACACCGGCGCTGCGTTTTATCGTATTGAGTTCGCGCTGCAACTGACTGACCCTGGTGCGCGATTCACTCAGGTCCGTCGTCAGTTTCAAGCGATCCGCCCGCAATTTGTCGATGGACCCGGAAAGGTCAGTCGCGATCTGGCGGGATTCATCCCGCAGTTTTGATATTGTCAGATCGCGCTCCTTGATCTGCGTTTCGAGCGTGAGCGATTTGCGGACCTCCTGCTTGAGGACCGCCTCCATGTCCTTGCCAGCCTTGTAAAGCTGCTTGCCGTGCTCTTTCAGGTCGTCAATCGCGGTATCCCGCTCGGCAATGATTGTCGCCCGGCGCTCTGCAATCTCATCGGCGGAATCGACTTTGCTCGCCAGTATGGCACGGTCCCTGTCGCTTTCACGCAAGGTTCGTTCGGATGCGCGCAAGGCATCGATGTTGGTTTTCAGCTCCACCTGCGTGCGCTTCAGGCGTCCATCGAGCTCGTCTATCCGGGCACGCTGGGCTTCAAGATTTGTCTGATGGGCCGCCACTTCCACGCGTCTCTGGTCAGAAAGTGCCTCAAGCGCGTGATGCTCTGACACAAGAGTATCGTAGAGGTTTGTTCGTTGCCCGAGATCAGCGGTTGTTAAGGTCAACGACTCGGCTGTCCGCGACAGATCGTTCCTGGTCGCTGCAAGGGCGCTTTCCACCGTTGCAACTGTTGTGTTGAGCGTCGCAATCGCCTCATTCTTGAGCAGAACCGCATTTTCAAGCGCGGCTATGGTCATAGCCTTGCCACCACTGATCTTGAGTTCCTGCTGGCGGGAATCCAGTGCAGCTTCCATCTTCTGCTCAAGCTGACGGCGCTCGACGGCAAACTTCGCCCGCAGCTGATCCCGCTCCGCTGCAATCTCCTGCGGGGACAGCGGCAAGGTTGCCTCGATGTCCCGTCGTGTCAAACGATAGGCACGCCTCCAGAACGCTGGCAATATGGCAAGCGCCAGCAAGGCCGCTACCAGAAATCCGAGCGAGAAATAGAGGCTTTGTTCAATCACGGGTTATCAGTGCCACGGGTTGTCAGTTGCCTTGACTGATTTGTCTTTGACATGCCTTGGGCAATCGCGCCAGTCACTGGGGGAAGCTGTTTGACGTCAAAAGCGTCAGAACGGGTTCCATGTGCTGGCTTCCGTGAATTTAAGATAGCCCAGATTGATGCCAAGCCGCGCACCGATGCCCGTGCGGATAGGCACCAGCGTCACGCCGTCACCGGCGGTCAGCGCCGTCATGCCAAACCCGGCAATCAGATAAGCCGAACCATCAACACCGCCAAAGCGCTGATACATGGCTTTCACATTGGGGAGGTTATAAACGAGAATCATGGTGCGGGCACCGTCTCCACCCCAGTCAAACCCGACGGATGGACCTTGCCAGTAGACTTTCCGTTCTCCGGCATTGCGCGTGAAGAGCGTGCCTTCACCATAACGCAGGCCTGCTATGAAGGCGCCCGAACCTTCCTGCCCCAGGATATAGCCGTTTGGCTCACCCCAGCGGCGGGTTGCCTCCTCGACCGTGAGGGCCAACCCGCGTGACAGGCTGCCAAAGAACTTGTGGCCATTCGAAACGAGTTCCGTGCCGGAGAACGTATCGGTTCGCTCTGGTGCGCGCGGCGTTTGCCTTTGCTGGGCTTGTCCGTCCGTAGAAGCAGTGAAAACCATCATGATGCCAAGCATGACAATGGTCGGGAATTTCCATAATTTACGTATCATCTTGGCTAGCTCCATATTGCCCGCCCAGGGTTCAGCCCATGCTGGAAATCATCATCATGCAAAAAACCTAAATTTTTACCAAACTTCTCAACTGATATGTCAGCATGGTCTGTCATTCTACGGTCTCGATGCAGGTTAGCGCCAGGAACACCATGACTTGCCGGTTGCAAAAAGGCTTTTTTACGGTTGCCCTGTTCAGCCTCGTGCTGTCGGTATCAGCGATGGCCAGCATCCTCTCTCCTGATCCGCGCCGGCATGTGATCGCAGACCCGCGTTCCGGTATGGCCCTGTTTGGCTACGACCCTGTCAGCTATCATAGCGAGATGCGGGCTATCGTTGGAAAGAAAGCCTTTGAACTGATGGACAGTGGCCTTGTCTGGCGCTTTGACAGCGATGCCAACCGCGCTGTGTTTGCGGCTGATCCGGAGGCTTACATTCCACGCTTTGGCGGGCATGACGGGGAACGGATGGGGGCAGGCGTGCTGGTCATCGGTGATCCGGAACTGTTCCTGATGGTCAGCGGCGAGGTGGTGTTTTTTCGGAACGCGGAAAACCGGCAAAAATTTGCCGATGACGCCGATTTACGTCTCAAGGCAACGGAAATCTGGCCGGAAGTCGTGCGTCAGCAGGCCGCCCACTGAACAAGGGCAGCGCGGACCATTCGCTCGCTGATGCCCGCGATGAACGGTCCATTGCGAAAGTCCCGCTTGCGCTTGCCATAGACCATGGGCTGGCCGTTTTCCGTCAGCATACAGCCGCCGGCGGCAAGCAAAAGTGCCTCTCCGGCTGCCGTATCCCACTCCATAGAGCCTGAGCCACGCGGATACAGACAGGCAGTCCCCCCTGCGAGAGCCGCAAACTTGAGCGCTGCCCCCATGCTTACCTGATGCGCGGCAGGAAAATGGCTGTGCAGCCGTACACTGCGCTCGTCCTGGTGAGAGCGGCTCATGATGATTGTCCGCGGGGCTTGCTGATCGTCGGTCAATGTCAGGATTTTCCGGGTCCCGGGCCTGATGCAAAGAGAATCATCCAGCAACACTTCGCTTGCTGCGGCATCAGCAATCCAGAGTTTGCCCATTGCGGGGGCGAGGATGACGCCGGTTCTTGGGCGTCCGCTCTCGATCAGCGCGATGCAGATGGCAAAATCATTGCGGTTGGCGAGATACTCCTTGGTGCCGTCGAGCGGATCAACAAGGATGAACGCCTTGCGCGACGTGGCAAGCATCTCCTCGGCTGTCATTTCTTCCGATACCACCGGGATATCCGGCAAAAGCCCTGCAAGAACCGTGCGGATTGCCTTGTCGCTGGCCATGTCAGCGGGCGTGACGGGACTGCCGTCTCTCTTGGTTTCCAGCAGTGTGCGCGACGACGCCATGAGGGCACGGCCCCCCGCGAGAGCTGCTGTGCAAAAATGTCCGGAAAGGACATTCAGTGCATTTTGTCGGCGGGTCGTTATGATTTGAGCAACCATATCGTGTAAAATGGACTCAGCGGGAATGAATAGCCAGCAGAATGCTTCTTTCTCCCGCGATTACATGTTTATGAACGGTTTCGCACCGATTCGTGTCAACAAGGGCTCCGGACCATGACCTTGCTTAACCTCGACTCCCTCGATCTTGCCGCCCTGCTGTGCAGCCGTGTCTGCCACGACGTGATCAGCCCGGTTGGCGCCATCGTCAACGGGTTGGAAGTGCTGGCCGAGGAAAAAGACGCCGGCATGCGCGATTTTGCCATGGATCTTATCAACAGAAGCGCCAAATCAGCCTCGGCACGGCTTCAGTTTGCCCGCATTGCCTTTGGTGCGGCTGGTTCCGCCGGTTCTGCCATCGATACAGGTGATGCCGAGCAGGTCGCCAAGGGCTTCTTCAATGATGACAAGTTGCGGCTTATCTGGACGGGGCCCCGTCTGCTGATGCCCAAGAATCGCGTCAAGCTCATGCTGAATCTGCTGGTGATTGCGGCTTCCTGCATCCCGCGCGGCGGTTCCATTGATTTCACCCTGGAAGGGGATGGCGACAACCCGGTTTTCCGCATCACCGCCGAGGGCAAGAACGCCCGCATTCCCCCTGGTGTCGAGGCTTCTCTCGCCGGAATACCCGAGAATGGCACGGTTGACGCCCATGGCATCCAGCCGTTCTACGCCGGGATGATTGCCCGGGCGGCCGACATGGCGGTGGATATGACGCTCGATGGCGAAGTCATGCGCATGGTGTCAAAGCGCAACGCGGCGGGCGTTGAAGCCGCTGCATGATTTGATCCTCCCCACTTGGGGGAGGTGGCCTGTAAGGCCGGAGGGGGCTCCTTTACAATCCCAAAGACCTTAAGCCCCACCCGTTACGCTACCGCAAATCTTCTGGGTAGAACTTGCCACCCTCCCCAAAAGGGAGGTATCATCGATCGCGCTTCAATGCGGCATGAATTGTATCCATCACCACCTGCTTCTCTTTATCAATTTCGTGGTTCCAGAAGCGCAAGATTTTGAAACCTTGATGTTCCAGATATTGATCGCGGGCTTGATCTTTGACTTGATGTGCCACCAAGCCATGCTGCCCGCCATCCACTTCAACAATGAGAAATGCCTTAAGACAGGCAAAATCCGCAATGAAACGACCAACCGTTACCTGCCGACGGAAATGATGCCCTTGTAGTCCCGGGCCTTCCCGCAGCCAGTTCCACAGTTTGACTTCCTGCGGGGTCAGCGGTCTGCGCAATCGACGAGGCAATGAAAGTGATAATGATGTTTCAGGCCGGTGGGTCCACCGATCAACGTCGTCACTCATGCGCGTAATCTGAATCAAATCACTTTTGACCGCAAGCCCCTTTTGATCCTCCCCACTTGGGGGAGGTGGCCTGAAAGGCCGGAGGGGGCTTCGGAGCCAACCGCTTAGACGCAAGCCCCACCCGTCACCGCTTCGCGGTGCCAC
>JANMLW010000180.1:0-18588 GCA_031372765.1 Hyphomicrobiales bacterium | reverse complement strand
GCCAAAGCCATGGGAAATGATCATCGTGGGTAGGCAGCCGGATTGCGCGCCATAGGTCTTGACCGGTGTGGTTGATCCGTCTTTTCTGGCGAGAGACTGCGCTTGTACCGACGCAGGTACGAGGAAACAGAAGGCCGCAAGCAGGGCGCCAAAAATTGGCTGATGGTGTCTTTTCAATGTGGGATCAGACGCTGGATACACCGAATTGCTCTCTGAGAATGCGCTCATCAAGGCTGTGGCCGGGGTCGTGCAGGATGACGATATCAATGGAACGATCGAGCGCGATGTGCACATGCTTTACGGCCTTGATTTCGAAGTGATCGGCAACCGCCGCAACCGGACGTTTCTCAGGTTCAAGCACTTCAATGGTGACGATGGCCTGATCTGGCAAAAGCGCACCATTCCAGCGTCTTGGACGAAAAGGTGAAATGGGTGTAAGAGCAAGAAGCGGGCTGTTTAGCGGCAGGATTGGGCCATTGGCCGAAAGATTGTAGGCGGTTGAACCGGCAGGTGTTGCCAGCAAGACACCATCGGCAATCAGTTCCTCGAGGCGGGTCTTGTCATCAACGCTGATGCGCAATTTCGCAGCCTGATAAGATTGACGCAACAGATGCACCTCGTTGATGGCGCGCGCCTTGTGCATGGTGCCGTCAATGTCAGTGGCCTGCATCAGCAGGGGATGCACGATGCTGCGCTCCGCTGCCGTGATGCGCTTCAGCAGGTCCTTCTTGCTGAAATCATTCATCAGGAAGCCCACAGACCCACGGTTCATGCCGTAGATCGGTTTGCCGCTTCCCATCAATTGATGCATGGTTTGCAGCATCAGGCCATCACCGCCCAGTGCTACCACCACATCAGCATCACCAAGCGGAACATCACCGTATTTCTCGGCAAGAAAAGCTGCAGCGTCATCCGCCTCGGCCGAGCCACTGGAAACAATAGCGATCTTCTTGTTGCCTGACTTCACGTCTGCCTATCCCGCGTTGACTCTTGCCATTTTCCTGACGTGAGAATGCCCCTTATAGCGGATTATCGCAGCCTGGGAATTCGATAAAACGC
Source organism: Hyphomicrobiales bacterium (assembly GCA_031372765.1). GTDB lineage: Bacteria > Pseudomonadota > Alphaproteobacteria > Rhizobiales > Beijerinckiaceae > JADCCX01. Next base: position 17,529 of record JANMLW010000180.1, on the reverse strand, counting down.
GCATAAAAAAAGGCGCAACAGGTGCGCCTTTTCCTGTAAGTGCTTCTGAACGTCAGACAGCGGGGCTCCAGGCCACCGGCAGCAAGCGATAGCCTGTGCCGTCCTTGACCACATGACCTGTGGCCGGGAAGGGTGCATGATAGAACGCAACCTGCATCTTGTCGGTGACGGCCATGTCCAGCATCTTGCGGCGTGTGGCTTCCGCGGCAGCACCGTCCATGTCAAAAATGGCATGCCAGCCAGGGTTATTGACAAACAGGGCAGGCGTATTGGTGGTATCGCATAGGGCCAGCAACTTGCCGCCAATCACGAAGGCTGTGTGGCCCGGTGTGTGCCCGTAGGCAGCGACGGAATTGAGGCCGGAGACAACTTCCTTGCCGGCATCATAGTGTTTGATGGCGCTTTTCATGGGTTCAAACACCCGGCGTACATTGGCAAAAGCACCTTTCATGGGGTCCGGCGCAGCGGCGGCTCGCGCATCATCCATCCAGAAATCCCACTCAATTTTTGGAACCATCACTTCCGCATTGGCAAAAACAGTCGTACCTTCCTTCAGGCGCAAACCGTTGATGTGGTCACCGTGGAAATGGCTGATCACGACCGTATCCACCTGCTCCGGCGTAAATCCGGCAGCGCGGAAATTTGTCATCCATGTGCCGGATGTCGGCGCGCCAGAGTTGCCGTTGCCGGTATCCAGCAGAGTGAGTTTCTTGCCATCGTTGATGACCAGCGTGGTGAACGGGATGGTGACATTGGTGTTCGGAAGCATCGCATCATCCATGGCCTTCTTCACGGCTGCGATATCGGCATTGCGGATGAAGCCCTCAAGCGGACGCTGAGCCACACCATCATTGATGGCGGTGATCTGCAAATCACCGATCTTGTAGCGATAAAAGCCGGGGGCCTGGCCTGTCGCAAGAGGGGCTGCGGCTTTGGCTGGCATGCTGACCCCTGTCATGGCGATGGCTGTTCCCGCGGCGGCACCGACGAGCATTTGGCGGCGATCAGTGTTCATGGCGTATCTCTCCTTGGGCAATGCCCATCAGGGTAGTGCCCTTTTGCCAAAAGGACAGGGGTTACGCGGGGGTTTTTTCAAAATTTGGCTTGAAGGGAGCAGTATGAGAAATAATCGTGGTTTTGCTTAAGATTCCAATCATTTGCCGATTAAAATTTGTTCATTCTTAACCATAGCTGTTCATCTTGTGTGGAATATCAACTGTCTGATTTTATTTTTATCGGGGGCGACTTTGAAGAGCATCGGCATATTGAAAAATATAGGTCCGCAATGGATGCAGCTTAATCTCAAGAAACGCATTCTGGCTCTTGCACTCATTCCCGCCCTTGGTCTTATGATGGTGTTCTTCGTCGAGAAGATCACGGCTGAGCGTCTGAGCCGTGCTGATGATATCTACAGCGCACAACAGGGTCTGTCTCACGGACTGGTTGACGTACAAACAGACCTGATGTCGCTTCGTGTCCTGGCGGATGAGTTTCGCCATTCACGCTCCAAGAAATCTGAAATCGACTTTCGCAACGCTTTTGATCTGGCTGCCGCCAAGCTGGATGGCCTGCGTCGCACAACGGATGGTGACGCGCAAAAAGCTGTTCAAGCCCTCACAGTAAGGGCCATCGAACTGGCGCGCATTTTTGAAAACTACATCAATGTAAACAACCGCATTGGCCGGGCTGCAGGCGAGGGCCTTACCGGTGCAGTCAGCTATGCCAACGCTGTGGTCAAAGGTGAAATCCTGACGCAAAGTGCGGAGTTTGGGGCCTGGTATGGTGCCGCCATTGAAGTCGTACATGAATTGTCAGTGGCTGAGCGGGATTATCGGATCAATCTTTCCAATACTTTTGCCTTGCGGCACGAAACATTGGCCAGCAGTCTCCTGACCCAGATCAAGGTCAGCGCTGCGTCTGATGCCACCAAGAAAAGTGTGATCGACAAGGTCAGCGACTATCAGCAGCAATTCAGCGAATGGGTTGATACAACCCAGCTTGCGCAGACGGTCTTCAACCGCATGAATGTGGAATATATCCTGATGCTCCAGGATCTCGGAAAACTGAAAAGCAGCACTGAGGAAACGGCTAGTCTGGCACGCGCATCGCGTCTTGAAATTCACGCTTCACGCAGCACTTATCTTTTCGCCACGCTTGGCGGCGTGATCCTGATTTCGACCATCGTTGCGATGACACTTGGCATGCAGATCAGCCGTTCCGTAAACCAGATCGTCGATGCCATGCGGGCATTGGCACGGGGGGACAATTCCGTTGATACGAAAAGCACCAGTGGTATCGCTGAAATACGCGAAATGGCGGGAGCACTTGATGTTTTCAAGGCCAACGCCCTGGAGCGTGAACAATTGGCACATGAGCAATCGCGATTGACGCTGGCAGAAATCGAGCGGGTCAAATCGATTGATGGCATCATTGAGCGGTTCGAGCAGGCTATCAGTACCTCCCTGAACCAACTGCATTCTGCCTCTGGCCGCATGCAGGAAGTATCCCAGGCGCTGGATCACACAGCTGCCGAAGCAGAGGCGCAGGCCATTTCGGCAGCGGGGGAAACGGACAAGGCCGCCAACGAGATCGAGGCTGCCTCTGTTGCCTCCCAGCAGTTATCCCTGTCTGTTCAGGAAGTGGCGACACAGGCCATGCGGTCCGATGAAATGGCATCTACGGCTCTGCTGGAAGCCGAACGGGCCCAGCGCGCAATGGGTGATCTTGAGGTGCAGACTGCCAAGATCGGTGAAATTATCGGACTGATCGAAACCATTGCATCACAAACCAATCTTCTGGCTCTCAATGCTACCATCGAGGCGGCGCGTGCGGGTGAAGCGGGGCGTGGCTTTGCGGTTGTTGCCAGCGAGGTCAAGGGTCTGGCAGCCCAGACTTCCCACGCCACCGGGGAAATCGCGCAGCATATTTCAGGCATGCGTGCTGCCTCGACCGGGGTGATGTCGGCGATCGAGGCGGTCAATACCACCATTGGTGAGGTGTCGCGTATCGCGGCATCGGTTGCCGCCGCAGTCGAAGAGCAGTCTACTTCGTTGAACTCCATGTCCCTGAATGTGGTTGCAGCCTCCGAAGGGGCAACGCGGGGTGCCATGGGCATTCGCCATGTGGAGGAGGCAGTTTCCACCACCACACAGAATGCAGCCAACGTGACGGACATTTCCGGTGTTGTTTCGCGGGAAGCAGCGACACTCAACGAGCAGATATCATGGTTCCTGAAAGAGGTAAGGGCAGCCTGATCCCTGCTGGTTCAATTGGTTAGGGCATCAAGCCATTTCCCTGCGGTTTGCAGATTGATTTTAGCAACGACCTGTCCCATAGAGCCATGAAATCGAATTGCCGGTTTAGCTCAGCGGTAGAGCAGCGGTTTTGTAAACCGAAGGTCGGGGGTTCAATCCCCTCAACCGGCACCACTTCCTTTATCTTATTGAGTGGATTTGCTCTGCCTCTGCCAAATACCTTGTCGGCGAGGTGATCGGCAGTATAAGGCCAGCCATGTCCAAAGATATCAAACACCGGCTGACTGAAGTCACGAGCCATTACGCATTTGGCGAGAACTGGAAAGACTTTGCCACGCGGTTGTCCGAACCGGCCGTTGCGGGCGCTGTCGAGAGTTTCTCCAAACTTGTCCTGCCTGCTGAAATTGCCGGGCATGATATGCTTGATCTCGGATGCGGCTCGGGTTTGCATGCTCTTGCGGCCCTTCGATTGGGTGCGACAAGCGTAACGGCTGTCGATATCGATCCGCATTCGGTTGAGACCACGAAGTCGGTACTTGCAGCCTTTGCTCCGCCGGACACACAATGGTTCGCATCCGTGGAGAGCGTGTTCGCGCTTGAAAAGATGCGGCAGTTTCCAGTTGTCTACTCGTGGGGCGTCCTGCACCATACCGGCGATATGGAACGCGCCATTCGCTGTGCGGCTGATAAGGTGGAACCAGGTGGCATGTTCTATCTCGCGCTCTACCGCAAGACGCCGATGTGTGGCCTCTGGCGTGCCGAGAAATGGGCTTACACGAAGTCACCGGAATTTATCCGCAGGATCATCGAGACGCTTTATGTCGGGGCCTTCCGCGCAGCCATGTTTTTGCAACGCCGCAGCTTTGCCGACTATGTCACCAGTTACAGGCAAAACCGTGGCATGAGCTGGATGACCGATGTGCGCGACTGGCTGGGCGGCTATCCTTATGAATCAATTTCAGAAGCGGACATGCTACGCCTTGCCGCTGAGCTGGGGATGGAGCCTGTGAGACGCTTTTGTCGAAAACCTGGTTACGGACTGTTTGGCACGGGATGCGATGAATACGCCTTCCGCAGGGCCAAGTAAGATCTGGCACACAAGAGCTGTGCCATTATGTGCCCGGGCGCCGTCTCCACAAAAAGCCGGTGATCTGAGTCAGGATTTTCCAGGAGGCGAAGGTTGCCGCCTGCAAACCACGCCACGGACCAGCCACGCTGGCAACGGTTGTGCCTGCCAGCCAGATCATGCGCAGCAATTCCCTTACCAGGTGCGCAAAGGCACGCACATCGGCGGCGAGTGACGGTTTAGTCATCTTGCTGCGCCAGCCGAAGAAGGGGCGGGGATTGTAAAGATAGATGAAACGCGGTCCGGGGATGTGAATGAAATCGCCCAGCTGCGATGCTGCCATCATCAGCGGCGTATCATGCCACCAGTCCACATGCTTCCAGTGAATTTTCTGCAATGCGGGCGTTTTCCAGATGCCATAAAGGTGGTGCAACTGCTGCGTGGCCGCCTTGCGCAAGCGTCTGGCAGGGGAAAGACCGGTTGTAACAAAATCCAGCGTATGTGGCCGGGACACAGCATTAGTGATCTGGATGATATCCCCCAATGCCAGAATGGCTTTGGGATCAGCTTGCAGTCCAGCAATCAGTTTCTCGGCAAAATTGACATCACGCAGATCATCATGGGCTGCCCACATGAAGAAGGGCGCGCGGGCCTCCCGCAGCACAAAGCGGAAGTTATCGGTGGGCGAGATGGCAACGGGTTGACGCATATAACGAATGCGCTGATCTTCTGATGCCAGTCGTGTGCAGATATCTGCTGTATCGTCTGTTGAACCGTTGTCGGAAATGACAACCTCGATGTTTCGCTCCGTCTGGTCGAGGACAGAACGGATTGCTGTCTCAAGCGTCTTGCCGCCGTTGTAGACTGGCATGCCAACTGTAAGGATGGGGGAGTGGGGATAGACCATGATTGAGCCGTGTCTGGATCGGGTGTGTTTTCAGTGCTTGACGATAAGCCCTTGCCCTGTCGGCAAGCTCAAAACGCTGTAGCCACGCGCGGTACAAAACGCATTCCAGGCATTGTACTGCTCCTCATATCCCTTGAAGCAATAGTCATCGAGCAGCACCATGCCACCGGGCGAAATCCTATCCCATATGGCTTGGATCACACCCATTTCTGCATTCACATTGTTCAGGTCGATATGAACAAAGGCCAGTCTGGAGAATTGTTTCAGGTTAATGGATTCTGGCAGGACACCGCGTACAAGCACGGTATTCGGGAAATGCGCAAAGTTCCGCGTGGCGATCTCGAAGCAGTCAAAATAGAGTTTTTCATTGATCATGTGTGTGTGCTTGCGCTCTATATCGGTCATGCCGGAGTCAATCGGAATGCCGTTGAAAGTATCATAGAGGTAGTAGTTTTTTGGTTGTCTGGCGAAATCATGCCGCTTGCAAATTGTGAGCGAGAAAATGCCGGTATGAACACCAAACTCCGCAAAGTCGCCAGGCACATGCAGACAATGGCCCGCAGCCCAGCACGCGACGTGGGCGCGCCATCTGACATCAGGCACATGACCGCGCCAACCCTCTTTGTTCAGCTCAACTGAAAATGCCCACGCTTCCTTGAAAGCCGGGTCCTGAAGGAATGAAAGGTTCTTGCCGGCAACGGCCAGACCGTCCGATTTGAAATCGGCTTCAAAAACACGCTCTGGAGTCCGGATCAAACTGATCATCCGCTTGACCCGATCAAAGAACACAGCCGGTCCGGTCATTGTCATGCTTCCAAAGATTGTGTTTCAGGAGCGGACATCATGACCGCGATACCATTTGACGGGCTTATGCATCACTTGCCTGGGGCAAGCAACCGCAGGCAAAGCCTGTGACGGTCTTCTGCGATCATGCTGTGGGGGATGACCAATTACCATCACTACCCTGTACTTGCACAGTTTGATATGCGAACAGGCAATCCTGAAAATTCTTTTGTTTTCACTCTCGCGAGGCTGGTTTTGAGCACGGATATCTTTCGTCTGGGATATGAAAAACTGCCGCCGCAGGCGAAGGCGGCGCTTAAAAAACTGTTAAAGACGCCGGCGGATTGCCGCCGCTCCATCCGTATGTTCGAGGCACATGTACGTCCCTCGGCCAAGCTGGTGAATGTAACACCGGGTGTGACAGGCGCGGTTGCACCAACAGATGATCATGCACTGGTGTTACGGTTGATGCAGGCATACCGCGCTGCATCAGCTGAGGATCATCGGTCGGGTGAGTCCATGTGGACCGAGTTCTTCTGGTCGATGCATGGTGTCATTCACGAAACATTCCTTGCAGACGATGTTGCAGCGGCAGCTGCCATCCTGCGTGATCCGGGCAAGACCAACCTGTTCTACGGTTTTGATTCACTGGCTTTGGAAATGTTGAAGTTTGCTTCATCCAGGCGCTGGCAAAAGGCCAATGCGCTGTCGACAGCGGACTCATTGGCACGGTTTGCGGAAATCACCGGCGCATGCAAGCATCCCTATCATGAGGCCTTTTCGGTTGGATACGGCAAACCAAAGCCTTTCGATCCTGAAGAATCCTTAAGTGCGCTTGATGGCGTCATAGGTCGCAAACTGGTTTTTCCAGCCCCGTTTCCCGATGAACATGGCCTCCAAACCAGCCGCGGCGTGGTGTCATACCGGGTACCGCAGGCGCTGTATCAGGCCTATCGTATCCGGCAATTGACACACGGGAAAACCAACCCTGCGGTGCTGGAAATCGGTGGCGGATTGGGGCGAACCGCGTTTTACGCCAAGGCGATGGGCATCACCGATTACACAATCGTTGACCTGCCGCTCTCGTCCTTGTCACAGGGGTATTTTCTGGGCCGCACCCTGGGTGATGATGCCGTGTCTTTCCTGGGGGAGCCGGGCGACAGCAAGGTTGATGACATCAAGCTGGTCTCGCCCCGGCACTTCCTTGCAGGCAAGAAGCGCTACGATCTTATCGTCAATGTCGACTCGCTGACGGAGATGAGCCGCGAAGTTGCCAATGCTTATATTGACCGCATTGTCACGGGCGGTGACACATTCCTGTCCATCAATCATGAGTTCAACCCGTTCACCGTCAGGGAACTCATTATTGAACGTGATCTTCCCCGGCCCTTCACGCGTGCGCTTTATCCCATGAGGGATGGATACGTTGAGGAAGTCCTTCAGCTCAAGGGCTGACCGATCTGTTTTGTCCCAGCATGAAGCAGATGCTTCTTAAAAGCTGCTGACGGCCTTGGGGCAGACACGCCATCATCATCCCGAGGCAAAGTATGGCGCACGTCGTTGCCAGTACGCATGCCTCAACAAATGGCAAGGAATGCCCAATCCATAGCGTTGCACCAAGGAATACGGCGGTTCCAATTGTCAGTGGCACAATCACGTCACGCAAAAGCCAGGTCATATACCCCTGTTGAAAAACAGCACGATGGATGATGGGGGTGGCGATCAGCAGATAGGCAACGTTTACCAGCAGAAAGAATGCAGCACCTGATACAAGCCCCCAGCGTTGCAGGCATAGCGGCAGAAACAGCAGGGCAGAGATGATTGCCAGTACGTTGATCAAATTCATGACCGACAGCCGTTCAATCGCAAACATCAAGATCATGGGTGTGATGATCGCTGCATTCAGAAGTGTTGCCGCCAATATGATTGGCAAAAGCTGCTTGATGTGCGGTCCGAGCGGAGACTGTTCTCCCAGCCAGATATCCACCAGTGGCGATAAGATGATGAACAGAACGCCTGCCGCAAGCACGCTGGCTATCATGATCAGCTGTGTCCAGCGCCGGTAGGCATGGTGCAGGTCCGCTTTGTTCCCATTTGCGTAGAGGCCGGTCAGGGCGGGTTGAACAGCCGTGAAGAATGCGCCTGACAGGGCTGCAAGCGTTTGCGCCGCCAGACTGAAAGCCAGACCATATGCTGCGAAGCGTTCCGGTGAAGGCGTGTTCGAGGCAACAATGAACTTGTCGATCTGGGTAACGGTGATTGTGGTAACGGCAAACAGCAAGGATGCCAGTCCAAATTGCCAGACCTGCTTGAGAACAGCTGGATCGCGGCGATAGTCCGAAGTGGTCGTTGGCATTGCCCGTATCAGAACCAGCCGCAAAACGACTGAGAGCAGCGCAAAGGCGAAAGCCTGCCAGCACAAAAGCAGAATGATGTTTCTCTCGGCGAAAACAAGCAGCAGCGCCCCTATGACATAGTAGGCAGGTAACCATACGATGCGAATGATCGACAGAAGGCCCTGACGCTGTAGCCCGATGAGGCCAGAGGCGTAGAACATGCCTGGCAACTGCACGGCAATCGAGATGCCCATCAGCGCCATGGCGATGCTGATTGTACGCGCATCAAGACTGTTCCCCGTAGTCCATTGGCTGACAAGCAATGGACCGGCAAAGGGTGCCAGAAAGATGATCACTAGAGCGCAGACAAACGACACGCGCTCCAGCGAATTGAAGAGGTTCCATATCCTTGCGGTTCGGGTGGGATTGCCGTTGTGGGCTCCCAGTTCACGCAGCATGATTGCGCTGACGAACTGGTCGACAAAGGCCAGCGTTGCCATCACGGTTGCGTTCAGCACCAGAAGCGCAAATGCATCCGCTCCCAGAAGATGAAGATAGATAGGCACAAACAGGAATTGCAATCCGATCTGCAGAAACCGCGCCAGCGCATTCCAGATCACGTTGTAGGTCCGCGAGATATGCGCGGGGTCCTGCCAGGTCAGGCGGTTCATCCGGCGCGCCTGAAGATGGCTGTATAGGCGGCTCCCTTGCCCTCGGTTGCGTCGAACGGTGCGGCGAAACGTGCCAGCAAACGTCCGGTTCGCCAACAGAAGGAAGCCATCACGCGAGACAGACCGCCTTTGTCTGCCGATACCTTGAAAGCGCCCAGAAGCCACAGGGGTATGCTCTGGGTGTTGACGCTCAAACTGCCGGGATCCCGTGTCGTCAAACTCTCCCTGACAAGACCGGATGCAAGCGCTGTGCTGGTCAGCCACGGTATGGTGATGTGGCTGAGATGGCGGGGCAGATCATAGTGCGGCCAGCGGCTTCCCATCCACCGGGCCTGCACAGAGTCCGGATTGGGAACGGCAATCACCAGCACTCCATCTGGTTTGAGCCAGCGGGCACAGGCCGCAACAACATCCCACGGCCGCGCCATATGCTCCAGCGAATGCCACATCGTGATGACATCATACTGGCGTTGCTCAGTGTCCATCACAATTTCTGGATTGCCTGATTGCACAGCGCGTATGCCCATTTTGGTGTTGAGAAAGTCCACACAGCCAGCATCAAGTTCAATGGCCGAAACCCGAAACCCGTCTGACTTGGCCAGTTGGCAGAACGCGCCCATGGAGGGACCGATCTCCAGCAAATCACCCGGTATCACGCAAGCGCGGACGATATCCAGCTTGTAGCGTTCGCCTGCAAGATAAGGTGTCAGATCCCGGGCCATGTCGTCGCGCGAATAATGACCGCCGGTGTAATACTTTCCAAGCTCGACCGGAGGGTTGGCGGTATAGCTGAAATCGCACGCCACACAGCGGCGTATTGCAAAGATGCTGTCATCCACACGCCAGTTACGATCCGGCGCACTCGTCACGCTCCTGGTGTTGCCGCCACAGCAAGGACATTGCAAAATCATGGGTTTTTCGCATCCATCGACACTGTCTTCCCCCATGCTGCCAGTTCCAGCAATCTCTGCGTGCCATGGTCAGCCTGGCCGTAACTGCGGGTCTGGTTGTCCGCCACCAACAGGTTAGGCTGATGAGGCGTGCGAAAAGTGCCGCTTGCTGGCCACTCATCCGGTTCAAACAGAGCGCCATCCTTACCAACCAGAAGAGCGCCCAAGCCCTGCCTTTGCAGGAACCGCGTCAAGCCTTGCCTGCCGCTCTCCATCGACCAGACATGCTCCTTTGTTGAAGGAAATGGAAGTGTACCCAGAAAGGCTCGAAAATCGCTGTGGCGCAGCATGAATGCATTGGTGCGGATGTGCGGGTTGGGAAAGGCGGGCCATTGTCTTGAATAGCGCAGATATGTCCGCGGAAGTTTGAACAGTGCCAGATAGCAGGCACGCAGCAGAAACGCCGGAAGCCCCAGCATTGCCTTGCGTTCCCGCAACATAGCCCATTGCAGGGCTGGCGGGGTAGCAAAGGTGCCGTAGGAGCCGGTTGCCCCTACGATACCGATATCAGATCTTGAGAGCGCGCGGGTCAGATTGAGCAACCAGTCACTCTCCAGAATCTGCGAGTGCGTATTCAAAAAGCAGCAATATCCTGCACTTATCAATTCTGTCGCTGTGCTGAAGGCGCCCAGGTCAAAACCGTCATCCTGAACCATGAGGACGCTTCCACCCAGTTTCCTGGACCAGTTCTGGATTCGATCCAATCCGACCATACCATCCCAACCTTTGGTGATGACAACAAGACGGTGTGGGATACCGGCGGGATGTTGCGCATAGCTTTCAAAGAAACGTGAAGCTGAGGCCAGACCGCCGTCAATGCCTCTGGCAAGGTAGAAAACGACAATATCAGCGCCGCTCATTCGGTCCAGAGCTTCCACGGGGCTTTGCCTGACGCCCACAGCTTGCTTAGCGTCTGTTTGTCGCGCAGCGTGTCCATCGGTTGCCAGAATCCCTCGTGCATCCAGGCTGCCAATTCGTTGTTACGGGCGAGCTGTTCCATCGGTTCACGCTCCCACACCGTGTCATCGCCTGCCACGTAGTCCAGTGCTGAGGGGTGCAGAATGAAGAAACCACCATTGATGACGCCGCTTTCTGTCTGCGGTTTTTCCTCGAAAGCCGTGACACGATCCCCTTTGAGAACAACACGGCCAAAGCGGGCAGGGGGGCGCACACACGATACTGTGGCCTTCAGGCCATGCTTCTTATGAAAGGTAATTTCGCTGGCGATATCAATGTTGGACAGGCCATCTCCGTAAGTCATGCAGAAGGGTTCATCCGCATCAAGATAGGGGCGAATGCGCTTCAGGCGTCCGCCGGTCATGGTATCTTCGCCCGTATCGATCAGGGTGATGCGCCAGGGCTCCTGCCGTGAGGAATGGTAGGAAACCTGGTTCTTAGTGATATCGAAGGTTACATCGGCGCTGTGAAGGAAGTAATTGGCGAAATACTCCTTGATCACATAACCCTTGTAGCCAAGGCAGATGACGAAATCTGTGACGCCGTGGTGCGTATAGAGCTTCATGATGTGCCACAGAATCGGGAAATCGCCGATTTCCACCATGGGTTTGGGACGTGTGACGGATTCCTCCAGAATCCGTGTTCCCAGGCCGCCTGCCAAAATCACACATTTCATCGAAAACACCACAGGGACGAGAAGGGGCCGAAGCTGTCAGTTGACTGTATCGACCAGAAACAATAATGCGCTTCCATACCGCTCCAGTGCATATTCCGCAAATGCCGGTTTGGGGCGTGTTCCTGACTGAAGACACGCCCTAGCCCTAAAAGCCATGGAAATTGCATCTGATGCTGGCTATAAGCCCTCGGCACAAGTTTGCTATCCATTGGTATCTCTCAAGCGTTGTTTTCAGGAAATGATGAACCGCATCGACAAAACCTTCTGGAGTCAGCGCCGGGTCCTGCTGACGGGTCATACTGGCTTCAAAGGAGCATGGTTGTCCGCGTGGTTGCGGCAGATGGGTGCATCTGTTCACGGCATCAGTCTGCCACCTGTCACCGATCCCAATCTGCATGCCATCATGAGCGGTCAGGCATTGCCCGCTGATGAGCATATCGATATCCGTGATGGCGGGGCTCTGGCAGCATGCGTACAGGCCATTCATCCGGACATCGTGCTGCATCTGGCGGCGCAGCCACTTGTGCGCACCTCCTATCAACAGCCGGAACTGACTTTCAGCACCAATGTCATGGGCACGGTGAACATGCTGGATGCAGTCAGGATGACTCCATCGGTGCGCGCGGGGGTCATCATCACCACCGACAAGGTTTACGTGAACAGGGAAACCGGCAAGCCTTTTGATGAGATGGACCGGCTTGGCGGGCATGATCCCTACAGCAGTTCCAAGGCATGCGCTGAACTGGTGACGCAATGCTATCGTGACAGTTTCTTCAAGGGCGCCGATGCTCCCGCCATCGCCACGGCCCGCGCCGGAAACGTGATTGGCGGCGGCGACTGGTCTGCGGACCGTCTGGTGCCTGATGTGGTGCGGGCAATGATTGCGGGGAGGCCGGTGGAATTGCGCTATCCCCGATCGGTCCGCCCATGGCAGCATGTGCTTGATCCCTTGCATGGCTACCTGCTGCTGGCACAGCACCTCTGGCTACGGCCGCAGGCGACACCCCGTGTGGTCAACTTTGGCCCTGATCCTGCTGGATTCGTCACGGTTGCGGGCATGCTTGAGCGGCTGGATATCGCCATCGGAGGGAGGGGCTGGCAACAGGCTCCAGGGGATCACCCTTCTGAAGCAGGCTTGCTGACCTTGGCCATTGATCGAGCCAAGGAAACACTGGGCTGGCAGCCAGTACTGGATGTAGACCAGACAATTGCCTGGACCGCTGACTGGTATCAGGCGTGGCACAAAGGTCATGATATGCGGGCCATGACCCTGAAACAGATTAGTGATTTTGAAAAAGCGATAGACCTCTCATGACACTACTCCGTTCCTCATCCGTGCAAAACTGCCGCTTCTGCAAACAACCGCTTTCCCTCACGCTGGTTGACCTTGGCGTCACGCCACTTGCCAACTCCTACCTGCCTGATGCGACTGCCGCCATAACGGAGAAAAGCTATCCCTTGCATGCCCGCGTCTGTTCCGCTTGCAGACTTGTGCAGGTCGAGGACGTAACGACGCCAGCCGATATCTTCGGACATTACGCCTATTTCTCGTCCTACTCTGCCAGCTGGCTGAAGCATTGCCATGCCTATACCGAGACAGCGCGTCAGCGATTCGGTCTTGGCTCAGCGAGCAAGGTGGTCGAGGTCGCCAGCAATGACGGCTATCTGCTGCAGTATTTTGTCGAAGCTGGCGTGCCGGTGCTGGGTGTAGAGCCAGCTGCGAATGTTGCTGCCGTGGCCGTCAACAACGGTGTGCCCACCGAAGTGGCATTCTTTGGTGTTTCAACTGCCGAGAGACTGGTGCGCGAGGGGCATGCGGCTGATCTTGTCGCTGCCAATAATGTGTTGGCGCATGTGCCTGACATCAATGATTTTGTCGGCGGGTTTCAACGTATCCTCAAGCCTGATGGTGTGATCAGCGTCGAGTTTCCTCACCTTCTGCACATGTTGAGGCATGTGCAGTTCGATACAATATACCACGAGCATTATTCCTATCTGTCCCTGCTCGCGGTGGAGCGCATCTTCACGGCGAATGGCTTGACTGTATTCGATGTCGAGGAATTGACGACCCATGGCGGCAGTCTGCGTGTCTGGGCCTGCCGTAGCGAGAGCCGCAAACACCCCCCGCAGCCCGGCCTTGCAAAAGTGAGAAGTGACGAAGCGGCTGCAGGGTTTGATACGGATGCAGCCTATGCGGGGTTTGATGCCAGGGTGCAGACAGTGCGGCGCGATCTGCGAGCGTTTCTTGTCAGGGCAAAAGCTGAGGGCAAGCGCGTGGTGGCTTATGGTGCTGCCGCCAAGGGCAACACTCTTCTGAACTACTGCGGTATTGGCACTGACCTTATCGACTACATCGTTGATCTCAATCCCCATAAGCAGAGTACGCTTGCACCGGGCAGTCATCTGCCCATCCATGCGCCCGACACACTGCTGGCTGACAGGCCGGATTACGTACTGATTTTGCCGTGGAACCTGAAAACCGAGATCATGGACCAGATGCAATCCGTCAGAAGCTGGGGCGGTCTGTTCGTGGTGGCCGTCCCCGCCCTGACAGTGATGGACTGATCCTTTTCATGCGCATCAACCCCACCGGACTGGACGGCGCTTTTGAGATAACCGTTTCGCCTCATTCGGATGAGCGCGGGTTGTTTGCGCGGGTCTACGATGGGGGTCTGTTCCGGCAGGCTGGTCTGCAAACGGCATGGCCGCAATGCAGCCTTTCCTTCAATCTTAAACGCGGAACCTTGCGGGGCCTGCATTATCAGATTGATCCGCATCCTGAGGTAAAATTGGTACGCTGCACGCGGGGCAGTCTGTTTGATGTCGTGGTTGACTTGCGTCCGCAATCAGCGACTTTTCGCCAATGGATTGGCCTTCTGCTTTCAGCGGATCAGCGCAATGCGCTCTACATCCCGGCGGGTTGTGCCCATGGTTTTCTGACGCTGGAAGACAATACCGAGGTCGACTACCGGATCGGCGCTGAATACCACGCCGATCTGGCGCGGGGTGTGCGCTGGAATGATCCTGCTTTTGGCATCACCTGGCCGCTTGCACCCGCTGTGATAAGTGAACGGGATGCGCAATATCCGGATTTCATCCCGTGAAGCGGCTGCTGATAACTGGTGCAACGGGCTTTCTGGGGCGTCATTGCCTCGCAGCGGCTCAGGCGCTTGACGGTGTCGAGATTCATGGCACGAGCAGACAAATACAATCTACCGGTGGCGTAGTATGGCATGGCGTTGATCTGCGTGATTCCGCTGCTGCATCTGGCCTTATTGATAGGGTACGACCAAGCCATCTGTTGCATGTGGCATGGGAGGCAACGCCTGTCAGTTACGCCAGTTCACCCCAGAACCATCTCTGGCTGACAGCAGGCATTGCCATGCTTGAGGCATTTGGCCGGAATGGTGGCCAGCGGTTTACGGGTGTTGGTACAAGTGCTGAATACGGGCCGACTGATGCGCCCTGCGTGGAAGGCGTGACACTGATCAATCCTGATAGCATTTACGGACAGACAAAAGCCGCGATGGCCGAGGCCGCCAAGGAAGTGGCTCAAAAGCATGGATTTTCCGCTGCCTGGGGCCGTGTATTCCTGCCTTATGGACCTGGTGATCCGCCGCAGCGGCTTTTGCCATCTGTTATGAAATCCCTGCTCGCCAAGGAAGGTATTCCCCTTTCGGACGGGTTGCAGAAGCGGGACTTTGTCCATGCTCCCGATGTTGGCCAGCAACTGGTAAGACTGTTGCTGGCAGAGGCCTCAGGTGCGTTCAACATTGGCACCGGTGTGGCGACAACAGTGCGTGAGGCTGTTGAAACACTGGCTGCATTGCTGGGCAAGGTCGATCTCCTTGAGTTTGGGGCAAAACCCCGGCGGGCAGGCGAAGCGGCTGTTCTGGTTGCTGATATGGCGCGGTTTGCCACGCTTGTCGGGGTACCACCTTACACGCCGCTTCAGGATGGATTATCCGCTTTTGTAAGGGGCACCAGGGATCATTGAGGGTTTGATCGCGGACTTAGTGGCGAACTTCGTGGTGGCCAGGGTTTTCCGGCAAGACAGACGAAAAAACGACTGCGCCTGTGCATAAGGGCTTTTCGCTTTGTTCATCTTGCTTTAGGGAGATTTTGGTTGCTTCAATTTGGCAATCCCGATGCGGGTGTAGCTCAATGGTAGAGCAGCAGCCTTCCAAGCTGAATACGAGGGTTCGATTCCCTTCACCCGCTCCAAACTTTATCAATTCCTGTCACTGTACGCGCAGGATAGCAGGCGCCTGCACAATGGAACAGGCGTGATCCCGTCATCTTGCCGCACTGCGAGGATCACCTTCGCGGATCACCTTCGCGGATCACCTGCGCGGAGTTCTGATGGTGTCAGGCTTACAATACCTCCGAGACGCGTGTTACGCGCCAGGCTGCGTAGCGTTTGGGAAAAACAGCTGCTGGCCGTCGATCCTAAAATCCGCGATGGCTCTCTGGCCTTCAGGGCTGACAAGCCAATCGACGAAGGCCTGTCCTTCAATCGCCTTGATGTGTGGATGTTTTGCCGGATTGACCAGCATGACACCGTACTGGTTGAAAAGGCGCCGGTCGCCTTCCACAACGATCTCTAGATCACCGCGGTTCCTGAAGCTGATCCATGTGGCGCGGTCGGTCAGCACATAGGCCGACATTGCAGCTGATATGTTGAGCGCCGCGCCCATGCCCTGGCCAATCTCGCGATACCACGGGCCTTTGGCTTTCTCGATGTCGATACTGGCCAGTTTCCAGAGGTTGAGTTCTGCCGCATGCGTGCCCGAGCGATCTCCGCGTGAGACAAACGGAACCTGTTTGTCGGCGATGGTTTTCAGCGCTGCGGCAATATCTTTTGTGCCCATGATGCCTGCTGGATCAGTCTTTGGTCCGATCAGCACAAAGTCGTTGTACATCACTGCCTTTCTCTCAACGGCAAAGCCATCTTCGACAAACTTGAGTTCCTGTGCACGGGCATGAACAAAAACCACATCGGCATCGCCGCGTTTGCCCGTGTCAAGGGCCTGACCGGTGCCTTGCGAAACAACCCTGACCTCAATTCCGGTTTTTGCCCTGAAGATCGGCAGGATGTGGTTGAACAGGCCGGAATCTTGCGTCGAAGTCGTGGAAGATACCGTGATGCTCTTTTGAGCGGCTTGAACGACCACTGGGGGTTGCACAGCCTGCGCAAGAGCGCCTACGCTGAACGGCAGCATTGCAGCAAGGGTGCTGAAAATCCTGCGAGTAATCATTGGCTGCTTGCCTTTCCACAGGGTTGTCGGGATCGTAACCATTCAATGAAAATATCGACATGGCAACTGTGCATCATCGCATTCCAATAATCGAACCCGGCGACTTTGTCTGTCAAATCCGTATACTCCCTATCAGCCGCCAGCATGATGCCGGATTGATTCCTGTCCGTACCGCTTGCATTTATGATGTCGATTAAGCAGGGAGGCATTATGGCAACGGTGGGCATCATCGGTCTGGGAAACATGGGGCGCGGCATGGCGCTCACACTGAAGCGTAACGGCCATCGCGTGCTTGGTTTTGATGCGCTCGAGGCAAAGCGCATTGCACTTTCGCACGAGGGCATAGAGACCTTCCCCGGCATCGGGCCGCTTTGCCACGAAGCGGACATGCTCATCCTTTCACTGCCGAATGCGGCGATCGTCGAGGCTGTTGTGGCAGGAGAAGGCGGCATACTCGCCCATGCAAAGCCGGGACTGCTGATTGTGGATACCTCCACTTCTCACCCGGATACGACACGCAAGCTCGCCATGCTGCTGGAAAAGGCCGGAATGACGCTGATTGATGCGCCGGTGAGCGGCGGGCCGAAAGGCGCATTGGCGGGCACGATGACCATGGTCATCGGCGGATCGGAGATTGATGTGGCCCGCGCCATGCCGGTGCTGGAAGGGAT
>JANMLW010000160.1:0-17190 GCA_031372765.1 Hyphomicrobiales bacterium | reverse complement strand
CAAGTCAGTGCGCTGGAACCTTGATGCACCGGGTCTTTACGAGGCATCGCTGAAGCGCGGTGAAAGCATGCTGGTCAAAGGCGGCGCATTACGCGTCGATACCGGTGTTTTCACGGGTCGCTCGCCCAAGGACAAGTTTATCGTCAAGGATGCTATGACCACTGACAGCGTGTGGTGGGACAACAACGGCGCGCTTTCCGTGGCGCAGTTTGACCTCATCCTGGCTGATTTTCTCAAGCATGCCGAGGGCAAGGAGCTTTTCGCGCAGGACCTTTACGGCGGTGCTGACCCGGCGTTTCGCGTGCGCACCCGTGTCTACACCGAGATGGCCTGGCATTCCCTGTTCATCCGCAACCTGCTGATCCGCCCACAACCGGAAGAACTCGCCGGGTTTGATCCCGAAATGACCATAGTCGATCTGCCGACTTTCAAGGCAGACCCCAAGCGCCATGGCTGCCGCAGCGAGACCATCATCGCCTGTGATTTCAGCCGTAAGATCGTGCTGATTGGCGGCACGGAATATGCCGGTGAGATGAAAAAATCGGTGTTCACATATTTGAATTACGTGCTGCCCAAGCAAAAGGTCATGCCAATGCATTGCTCGGCCAATGTCGGCAAGGACGGTGATGTGGCAGTGTTCTTCGGCCTGTCCGGTACAGGAAAGACCACGCTTTCCGCTGATCCTGACCGCATGCTGCTGGGGGACGACGAGCACGGCTGGGCACCATCAGGGGTCTTCAACTTTGAGGGCGGTTGCTATGCAAAGACGATCCGACTTTCACCCGAAGCTGAGCCCGAGATTTACGCCACGACACAGCGCTTTGGCACCATTCTGGAGAACGTCACCATTGATCCCGTGACACGTCTGCCGGACTTTGATGATGCTGTAAAAACCGAAAATACACGCTGCGCCTATCCGCTGGATTTCATCGCCAACGCGTCGACAACAGGCCGGGCTGGCATCCCCAAGAACATCGTCATGCTGACATGCGATGCCTGGGGCGTGCTGCCACCCATCGCCAAGCTGGACGGTGCGCAAGCGATGTATCACTTCCTGTCGGGCTATACTGCCAAGGTTGCTGGCACCGAGCGCGGTGTGAAGGATCCCGAAGCGACCTTCTCGACCTGTTTTGGCGCGCCCTTCATGCCCTCGCATCCTTCGGTCTATGGAAATCTGCTGCGCGATCTCATCGCCAAGCACCATGTTGATTGCTGGCTGGTCAACACCGGCTGGACAGGCGGCAAGTACGGCGTTGGCCGTCGCATGCCGATCCGCGTGACGCGCCGCCTTCTGACCGCCGCACTTGATGGCTCACTGGCCAAAGCCAAGTTCAGGACCGATCCCTACTTCGGCTTTGCCGTGCCGTCGGAAGTTCCGGGCGTTGAGCCTCATATCCTGACGCCTTTCAAGACATGGCAGGACAAGTCAGATTTCGTGGCGACAGCGACCAAATTGAACGGTCTTTTCTCGGAGAATTTCAAGCGTTTTGAGGCCCATGTCGACAACGCGGTGAAGCGGGCCGCTCCGTCACTGCAGATTGCGGCCTGACACGGCAAAGGGTAACAGAGGCTTGCCTGTCACCCTCAACCCCTTTGATCTGAGGCGATTAGTGATCCCCCCCTTCCGCACCCACAAGAGCAACATCGAAGGGTGAGCCGGGTATGGTTATCCTGTGAGCGACCTGCATCCTGGCAGTGTCGATGACATGCACTGTCGCTTTGGCGGGATCAGTGACCACCAGACGGTCACCACTGGCGGAGAGGCGCGGGCGGGGGACGGCTGAACCCCCTTCCATTGAATAACGCTCCGTAACCGGCAGGCTCGCTTCAATCTTGCCAGTCAGTGCATTGATCTTGTGAACTTGCCCGTCTTCCGTCACCACAAACCCAAAGGTACCCGTCACCCTGTCCCGTGCAAAATGCATGCGCTTGGCTGGCAATTGAACAAACTTGAAATCTTTTGTGGTGGTATCAAGAACCACCATGCCATCCGCTCCAAAATCTCCCAGAAACGAATTGACGGACTGACCTGTGGCCATATTGCGCACCATGCGCTCTGTCGGGAGACTGGCGGGATAGGGCAGCTTCTCGAAACTGCCGCCGGAACGGGACATACGCAGGATCAAGACACCGTTGGCACAGCCGAATACGGATGTGATGCCTGACTTTGCCTCGCCATGCATGCGGGGGCAATCCATAGACTTGGCGACGGATTTTCCAGCGCGATCAACAAGATCAATGCCAATTGGCAATTCCTTGGCTTCCGTTGGATGGGGAATGCTGACGGCGTGGAAATCGTTGAGCGGCGATGCAAACCCATGATGCGGGGCGGCTGTCTTGATGACTTCGACCTTCCCTTTACCTGACAGAAGGCCGTCCTCGCGTACAACGCGCGCCAACCCTTCACCGTCAAAGAAAGCGGCAACGCGACCGTTACCGATGTTGATGTGGGACGGTTTGACACCGGCAATGGAGACACTGGTCATACGTGGCGTTTTCGCATCAACATCGGCGTGGTCGCCATGACTTGTGACCGTGATTCCGCTGTCGATCACATCAACGCGGTTCTGGGCGCCCTGGGATGCGTAGATCAGCTTGCCATTCTCATTCGGCTTGAGCCTTGCGGGCCCTTCCACGCCGTAATTGGCAATGATTTTCCCGCTCATCACATCAATCAGTGTCAATTTTCCGCTGGCATGATCGGCAACAAGCGCACGGTAAATGGCTTTGTCAGCAACAGCTGGGCTAATTACGGCCACAGAACACAGGAGACCTCCAAAGAAGGCAGGCAAGGGAATGCGCATTGAAAACAAACCTTTCAGGCAGAGTTGAATTCATAAATGTTATAACATTGTATTTTTGAATGCAACAGTATTACAAATTTCCTCTCGGCCCTTGATAAATTGCCCTTGATAACTTGCCCTTGATAGCTTGCCATTCATGGCGTGCTGAACTGCCCTGATGTCGGCTGGCTCAGAGCCATGATGCGTCTTCCTGGGCAGTGGTCTTTTACAGGAAATTCGATAAGCAGAAAGATGGGCAGCATCAACGCTTGCCAATCTGTCTCAGGCCATTATTTTAGGTTTGAAGTAATTTTCGCGAAGGAGCGCCGCATGTCAGCAGTTGCATCTGCCAGGACCGCAAAACCCGCCAAGGTTCAGTTCCAGTGGGATGATGCCTTTTTGCTGGAGGACCAACTCACCGAAGACGAGCGCATGATACGCGATTCAGCCCGCGCCTACGCGCAGGAAAAATTGCAACCGCGCATTTCGGAGATGTATCTGAATGAAGGGGTCGACGCATCTATCTTCCGTGAGATGGGTGCGCTCGGCCTGCTAGGCGTGACGATCCCAGAGGAATATGGCTGTGCCGGAGCCAACTACGTGTCATACGGCCTTGTGGCGCGTGAGGTGGAGCGGGTGGATTCAGGCTTCCGCTCCATGATGAGCGTACAGTCCTCGCTGGTGATGTATCCCATCTATGCCTACGGTGATGAGGCCCAGCGCAAGAAATATCTGCCGAAGCTGGCGTCTGGCGAATGGATTGGCTGTTTTGGCCTGACCGAGCCTGATGCGGGATCGGACCCTGCAGGCATGAAGACACGGGTGGAGAAAGTGGCCGATGGCTACTGCATCACCGGCTCCAAGATGTGGATTTCCAACTCCCCTATCGCCGATGTTTTCGTGGTCTGGGCCAAGTCTGCGGCCCATGACAATGAAATACGGGGCTTTATTCTTGAAAAGGGAATGAAGGGACTGTCCGCCCCCAAGATCGGTGGCAAGCTTTCGCTACGGGCCTCCATCACCGGCGAGATCGTCATGGATGGCGTGGTCGTGCCCGAATCTGCGCTGCTTCCCAATGTTTCGGGCCTCAAGGGTCCGTTCGGTTGCCTCAACCGGGCACGTTACGGCATCTCCTGGGGCGTGCTGGGTGCTGCGGAAGACTGCTTCCACCGGGCAAGGCAATACGGCCTTGACCGCCACCAGTTCAACCGCCCGCTGGCGCAGACACAATTATTTCAGAAGAAACTGGCCGACATGCAGACTGACATCGTGCTCGGACTGCAAGGCTCGCTGCGTGTCGGTCGTCTGTTCGATGAGGGCAAGATGGCACCGGAGATGATCTCCATCGTCAAGCGCAACAACTGCGGCAAGGCGCTCGATATCGCCCGCCAGGCTCGGGATATGCATGGCGGCAATGGCATCCAGATCGAGTATCATGTGATGCGCCATGCCCAGAACCTGGAAACCGTCAACACCTACGAAGGCACCCATGATGTGCATGCGCTGATTCTGGGGCGTGCGATCACCGGATTGCAAGCGTTCTTCTGATTCAAGAGCGTTCTTCTGAGCAGCGACAACCAGCGGATACAATCGTGACGACCGACCTGTTGCCCCCTGAGGTTCTGGAGCTGCTTGGCCGGATCAGTGCCATTAAGCCGCGGGTGCAATGCCTCACCAACACCGTGGCCCAGAACCTGACTGCCAATGTCCTGCTGGCCATCGGTGCGGATGTCTCGATGGCGCAGCACCCGGCTGAAGTACGGGTCATGAGCCAGTCAGCGCAGGCCTTGCTGATCAATCTGGGAACGCTGGATGTTGCCCGAGAGACAGCCATCAATTCCTTGATGGATAATCCGCCAAAGACCATTCCGATTGTCATCGATCCGGTCTTTGCGGATCGCTCCCCCCTCAGGCTGACGCTCGCCCGGCGTTTGCTGACACTCGATGGCGCTATCCTGAAAGGCAACGCAGCCGAGATGGCTGCACTTGCGCCCTATCTGCTTGCCGGAATGACATGCATCACCACCGGCGCTATTGACCTGATCGACGGGCCGGGTATCCGCCGGACTGTCCCGGACGGGCATCCCCTGATGGCCCGTGTGACGGCTACGGGCTGTGTTGCCGGTGCGATGATTGCCGCCTTTGCAGCGGTAGAGGCGGATCAGGTGAAAGCCGCTACGGCAGCCCTCAGCTGTTTTGGCATGGCTGGCAATCTGGCCGCACAACGCTCAAGCGGTCCTGGCGCTTTCCCTGCCCATCTGATCGATGTATTGGCTGCATTCGCTGACGCGGCAGCAGCCCAGCATGGACACAAGCGTTGACCCCTGATCTTTCCCTTTACGGCATCGTTGACCCACAGATAGGGCGCGGGCGTTCATTGGCCGATATGGCACGCGCAGCCGCCCTGTCAGGCATGACGCTACTCCAATACCGCGCCAAGCACCTCGATACGCGCAGCATGATAGCTGAGGCGCGCACCATAAGGGCAGCTTTGGCTGGCACGGGCGTTCCACTGCTGATCAATGACCGGGTGGATGTCGCCTTGGCAGCACAGGCTGATGGTGTTCACATTGGCAAGGATGACATGACACCAAGTGATGCACGGACATTGCTAGGCCCCAAGGCCATCATCGGCGCGACGGTAAAGTCTGCCGCCGATGTGGATGGTCTGGTTGGCGCGCCCATCAATTATATCTGCATTGGCGGCGTCTTTGGCACCCGCCACAAGGACAATCGCGATCCGCCGCTGGGTGTGACTGCCTTTGGTGAACTGGCTACCTATGCGCGCTCACGGCTTGGTTACCTGCCGGTTGGTGCAATTGCAGGCATTGACTTTGGAAATGCCGGAAGCCTCATCAGAGGGGGTGCGGACGGCGTTGCTGTCATCGGGGCGCTGTTTGCCATGGATGATGTGAAAGCTGCGACACAGCTGATGGTTCAGGCCATCGCAGAGGCCAGACAATCATGAGACTGTCGCGGCGTGCTGTGGTTTCTGGTGCGGCAGCCATGCTTGCCATGCCTGTTGTTGCACAAAGTCCGCAAATCTCTGGCGCTCCTGCCCGCAGATGGCGCTGTGTTACCTCATGGCCGCGCAACCTGATCGGACCCGGGATTTCTGCCGCCCGCCTCATCACCCGCATCAATGCCATGAGCCGGGGCGAACTGGAGATCACGCTGTTTTCCGCAGGTGAACTGGTGCCCGCACTCAATGTGCTGGATGCAGTGTCAGCCGGTACGGTCGAGCTTGGCCATACGGCGGCGCTGTTCTGGCAGGGCAAGATGCCCGCTGCGGCGTTCTTCACCACTGTTCCCTTCGGGCTTTCGCCAACGCTGCATGCCGCCTGGCTTGATCAGGAAGGTCAGATGTTGTGGGATGCGCTTTATGCCCCCTTCAAGGTAAAACCGCTGCTGGCTGGCAACACCGGACCATCCACTGCGGGCTGGTTTCGCAAGCCGATCACTGCCATTGATGATCTCAAAGGCCTGCGTATTCGCGTCACGGGGCTGGGTGGAGAGGTACTGAAGCGCCTCGGCGCTGTGCCGGTGGTCATTTCGCCGGGTGAAACCTATCAGGCGCTTGAGCGTGGGTTGATTGATGCAGCGGAGTTTCTGGCACCCGCCAATGACCTGCCCCTTGGCTTGCACAAGGTGGCGCCACATCTGGCCTATCCAGGGTTCAACAAGCCCAACGGTGCCAGCGAACTGATCATCGGAACGGACCTGTGGCAGGACTTGCCCGAGCATCTGCGCACCATCATCACGGTTGCCTGCCGCGCCGAGCATGACGAGGGACTGGCCGATGCCGCCCGCACCAATGCTGATGCCTTGCGGCAGATCGTGGCGGAAGGCGCAAAGCCGTTTCTGCTGAACGCAAATGTGCTGGAGCGTGCTGCCCATGAGGCTAACGCCGTTTTGGCCGATATCGGGAGCAAGAATATGCAATCGGCCCGTATCGTAACGTCTTACCGGGCTTTTCAGAACAGCACTGCGCCCTGGCAGCGTTTCCAGCGCTGATCAAAAAAGCGTCACTGTATTGCAACGCATCTTGCCCTGCCTGACGGGAAAGCGCATGTTTGTAACATGACAATACGCATCACGTTGGCAGGCGCTTCAGGCTGGGTTGGAAAGTCGCTTGTGGTGGCGATAGCGCAATCATCTGATCTGAAACTGGTGGCTGCCGTATCGCGCAGCCATATGGGGCGGGATGCGGGCGAGGTGGCTGGTTTGGCACCTCTTGGCGTCCCGATGCGGGCAACCCTTGCCGAAGCGCTCGATACACCGTCCGATGTTGTCATCGACTATACCAAGCCCGACGCCGTAAAGCACCATGTGCTGGCGTCTCTTGCCCATGGCCGTCATGTCATTGTCGGTACATCGGGCCTGACAGCGGCGGACTATGACAAGATCGACATTGCTGCAAAGTCCGCCGGCAAAGGCGTATTGGCTGCAGGCAATTTTTCCATAACCGCCACTTTGCTGCGCCGCTTTGCGCTTGAAGCGGCGAAGTATGTGCCGGATGTCGAGGTTATTGACTACGCTTCCGCCAAGAAACCTGACACGCCGTCCGGCACGGGCCGCGAGTTGGGCGAACTTCTGAGCGAAGTCCGCATCAAAGCGACCTCAAGGCCCGTTGATGAACTGGGCGGTGTGCGCGAAACACGCGGTGGTGCCATCGGCAAGGGCGAGCCTGTGCAGGTGCATTCCGTGCGCATGCCATCCTTCGTGCTGTCGTGCGAAGCTATCTTCGGTGCGCCCGACGAGCGTCTGGTCATCCGCCATGATGCGGGTTCCTCCGCACAGCCCTATGTGGCGGGCACATTGCTGGCCGCCCGCAAGGTCAGCGGCTTTGTAGGCTTGAAGCGTGGGCTGGATCACGTGCTGGATTGAAGGCGCATTCCATGACACCCCCCCTCATACCAAAACCCCTCGCCGGTATCCGTGTTCTTGAGCTTGCGCGCATTCTCGCCGGGCCATGGGTCGGGCAGTTGCTGGCTGATCTGGGCGCTGATGTCGTCAAGGTGGAAAGCCCCGGCGGGGATGATACCCGCCAGTGGGGGCCACCTTTCGTGGAAGGGCATGATGGCGAGACGCTTTCGGCCGCCTATTTCCATGCCTGCAACCGGGGAAAACGCTCGATTGTGGCGGATTTTACCAAGGTGGATGATCTTGCCATGGTCCAAAAGCTGGCTGTCCATGCCGATATCGTGGTCGAGAATTTCAAGGTTGGTGGTCTGGCAAAATATGGTCTGGACTCTGTGTCCCTGCGCAAGCTCAATCCGCGCCTGATCTGCGCCTCCATCACCGGCTTTGGCCAGACCGGGCCTTATGCCGAGAGGGCGGGCTATGACTTCATGATCCAGGGCATGGCGGGCGCGATGTCGATCACCGGCGAGGCGGACGGCCTGCCGCAGAAGGCAGGCTACGCGACGGCTGATATTTTCACCGGCATGTACACGACTGTGGCTATTCTGGCGGCACTGCGCCAACGCGATGCAACGGGGATTGGCTCAACCATCGACTGTGCCTTGTTCGAGGCGCAAACGGCGGTGCTGGGCAATCAGGCCATGAACTACCTGACCTCCGGCAAGGTGCCTGCACGCATGGGCAATGCCCATCCCAATATCGTGCCCTATGCGGTTTATCCCTCCTCTGATGGACATTTCATCCTGGCCACCGGCAACGACCGGCAATTCCGTGATGCCATGCTTGCCTTTGATGCCGAGCATCTGGGCACGGATCCGCTCTATGCCAGTAATGCGGACCGCATTTCCCGGCGCGAGGAATTGACAGCAAAGATCGTGGCTCTCACGCGTCTGCAACCACGCGACACACTTTTGGCCAAACTGGAGGCCTTGAAAGTGCCTGCCGGGCCCATCAACACCATTGCCGATGTGTTTGATGATCCCCAGGCCATCGCGCGTGGCATCAAGGTTGATCTCGCGGCTCCCCATGCCAGGGGCGGCAGCATTCCCACGGTGCGCGGGCCGATCCTGATGGACGGTCAACCCATGGTCGCTGAAAGGCACAGCCCTCAGCTTGATGGGGACCGGGCTGATGTTCTGTCCGATATTGGTTGGGGTGGTGCTGTGTTATCCCTCCGTTGAGGGGCAAGGCAGCAGAGGGATCAAACAGACTCCGTACAGACCTGCCCTTGACGCCACACGCGTGCCGCATGACACTACGCCATCAGTCCGGTGTACTTCCTTCCGGCATCGTGGAGCACTCATGCGCACATCCTTCAAGTTTCTGGCCGCCGCCGCTTTAGCCGCCGGTATTTGCAGTGTTCCTGCAGCCACACCCGTATTGGCACAGAAATCCGCCAACAGTATCCGCTTTGCTTATGATCAGGTGCCCGAAAATATCGATCCGTTCTTCAACAACGTCCGCATTGGTGTCATCATCGGTCAGCATGTCTGGGATACGCTGATCTACCGCGACCCCAACACCGGTGAATACAAGGGTCAACTGGCAACGAGCTGGAAATGGGTTGATGACAAGACGCTGGATTTCGATCTGCGCGAGGGCGTCAAATTTCACAACGGCGAGGTTTTTGATGCCGATGATGTGGTCTATACCCTCAACTATGTCTCGAAAGCCGAGAACAAGGTTGTCACTCAGAACAACGTGGACTGGATAGAGAGCGCCGAGAAACTCGGGCCCTACAAGGTGCGCATCAAACTGAAGCGGACGTTTCCCGCAGCCATCGAGTATCTTGCCGGGCCAGTCGTCATCCATCCCAATGAATACTACGCCAAGGTTGGCCCCGGTGGCATGAATACAGCCGCTGTCGGCTCTGGCCCTTACCGCGTCACCGAGCATTCCGTCGGCAAGTACGTCCGGATGGAACGCAACAAGGACTATTTCAAGGATAGCCCGAAGCCACAGCCAAAGATTGAAAAGATAGAAATCCGCTTCATCCCCGACCGCCAGACCCAGATGGCAGAAATGCTGGCGGGCGGGCTGGACCTTATCATGAACGTCCCGCCCGATCAGGCGGAGCAGGTGAAGGTCGTTCCGCATCTGGAAGTGCGCAGCGGCGAAACCATGCGGATCGTCTTCCTCAATCTCAATACACTGGAGAGCACGCCTGCCGCCCCTCTGCGCGATATCAAGGTGCGCAAAGCGCTGCTGTATGCCATCGACCGCGAAACCATGGTCAAGCAGTTGGTGGGTGAAGGCGGCCGCGTGCTGAATGTCGTCTGTTTTCCAGGACAGTTTGGCTGCACGGATGAAAAAGCGCCCAAATACAAATATGATGTGGCCGAAGCCAAGAAACTGCTGGCGGAAGCCGGCTTTGCCAATGGTTTCGAAATCGATCTCTTCGCCTACCGCGAGCGCCCCCACAGCGAGGCTATGGTGAACTATCTGCGCGCTGTCGGCATCAAGGCCAACCTCAGGTTCATGCAGTATGCGGCCCTGCGTGAGCAGGTGCGGGCAGGCAAAGTGGGTATTGCACACCAAACCTGGGGCTCATTCTCGGTGAACGATGTCTCAGCCTCCACGCCGGTTTATTTCAAGTTCCTGCCCGATGACATCAACCGTGATCCGGAGGTGCGGGATCTGCTGGAACTCGGCGACACCTCGGTGGACCCCGCCGTGCGCAAGGAGAACTATGCCAAGGGTTTGGCCTTGATCCAGGAAAAGGCACTGGCCGTGCCGCTTTACTCGCTGGTGACATTCTATCTCTCTGGCAAGGGACTGGATTTCAAGACCTATCCGGATGAACTGCCACGCCTTTGGGAGGCCAGCTGGAAGTAGGGCCTGCAATCAAGTGAATGCAGATTTTCAGGCAGAATTTAGCCTGAGGTTTGGCATTTTTCCTTGCCAACAACACTCGCTTGCGTCATACGCACACGCTTGATCGCCCGGCCAGTAAAGGGCTGCCGTGGCGATCTTTGTCGTTCCTTCGGGAACTTCGGCCAATTGGCCACAACTTTGTGAGAGCAAAATGCCCAAACTGAAGACCCACTCGGGCGCCAAAAAGCGCTTTAAAGTGACGGCTAACGGCAAGGTCAAGTACCAGCAGTCCGGCAAGCGTCACGGCATGATCAAGCGGACCAAGAAGCAGATCCGTGATCACCGCGGAACCCGCGTCATGTTCAAGACGGACGGTGACAATGTCATCCGTTTCCGTCTTCCGAATTCACGCTAACCGGTCCCGAGGAGTAAAAACACATGGCTCGCGTCAAACGGGGCGTAACGTCCCACGCCAAGCATAAAAAGACCCTGAAGGCCGCTAAAGGCTTTTACGGTCGTCGCAAGAATACCATCCGTGCCGCCAAGGCTGCCGTCGATCGCTCGATGCAGTGGGCCACCAAGGATCGTCGCGTCAAGAAGCGCAATTTCCGCGCCCTCTGGATTCAGCGCATCAACGGTGCCGTGCGCGAACACGGCATGACCTATTCCACCTTCATCGGCGGTCTTATCAAGGCTGGCGTCGAAGTTGACCGCAAGATGCTAGCCGCCATTGCCATGGCTGAGCCTGCAGCCTTTGCGGCTTTCGTGGAAAAGGCCAAGGCTGCATAGCAAGACTTTGCAAGCGGTTTTTGTTGAAAAAACGCAAGAAAGGCGCTGGAAACAGAGCCTTTTTTTGTTTTACTGATCCATGATCTGATTACTTTTGGGGCGAGAACCACGCAGAGCGAAACGGGCGGGGCCCGCAACCACAACGACCGTGAAAAAGCCCACTCCGGCCCGAAGCATCAAATCCTTAAGGTTTCACCTCCCCTAACAAGGGACGGTCAATCAGGTCGGAACCCGCTCAAGGGTTTGTCGTCTGCTGCCGACACCTCAACCCGGTCCAACCATCTTCTCAGGCCGGACAATCGCATCGTAATCCGCCGGCGGAACACCCGCCAGAAGTGCTTCTTCCCGCAGGGTCGTGCCGTTCTTGTGGGCTGTCTTGGCGATCTTGGCGGCTAGATCATAGCCGTACTTCGGTGCCAGGGCCGTCACCAGCATCAGCGAGTTATCAAGGCCCTTCTTGATATTATCCTTGCGGGCCTCGATGCCAACAACGCAATTGTCGGTGAAGCTGATCGTGGCATCTGACAAGAGTTTCACCGATTGCAGGAAGTTGTAGGCCATCACGGGGTTGAAAACATTCAACTCGAAATGCCCCTGCGATCCGGCGAATGTGACAGCCGCATTATTGCCGAACACATGCACGCAAACCATGGTCAGCGCTTCGCACTGGGTAGGGTTTACCTTGCCCGGCATAATGGATGATCCCGGCTCATTCTCGGGCAATGACAACTCGCCTAGGCCAGAGCGCGGTCCTGACCCCAGGAAGCGGATGTCATTGGCGATCTTGAAGAGGGCTGTCGCCACCGTGTTGATCGCGCCGTGGCTCATCACCATCGCATCGTGTGCCGCCAGTGCCTCGAACTTGTTGGGGGCGGTGGTGAAGGGCAATTTGGTGATTTTGGCGATACGCTTTGCCACTTCCTCGGCAAAGCCAATGGGCGCATTCAGGCCAGTACCGACAGCTGTACCACCCTGTGCCAGTTGCATAAGCATCGGCAGGGTCTGTTCAATGCGGTAAATGCCGTTTTCGACCTGCTGCGCGTAGCCACCAAACTCCTGCCCCAGTGTCAGCGGTGTGGCATCCTGTGTATGGGTGCGGCCAATCTTGATGATCTTCTCCCAGGACTTCGACTTCCGGGCGAGGGCCTTGTGCAGGTGCTTCAACGCGGGCAGCAGCTGATGCACAATCTCCTCCGCGCAAGCGATATGCATGGCGGTTGGATAGGTGTCGTTCGACGACTGGCTCATGTTCACATGGTCATTGGGGTGAACAGGCTTCTTCGAACCCATGACGCCGCCCAGCATCTCGATGGCACGGTTGGAGATAACCTCATTGGCGTTCATGTTGGACTGGGTGCCGGAACCGGTCTGCCAGATGGCAAGCGGGAAATGATCGTTCAATTTGCCGTCTATGACTTCCTGCGCTGCAGCAATGATCGTTTCGCAGATTTTGGGGTCCAGCCTCTTCAGTTTGGTATTGGCTTCAGCTGCCGCCCGCTTGATGATGCCGAGCGCGCGCACGACCGAAGCAGGCTGCTTTTCCCAACCAATCTTGAAATTTCCCAATGAACGCTGCGCTTGCGCGCCCCAGTAGCGGTCAGCCGCCACCTCGATGGAGCCGAAGGTATCGGTTTCGATGCGGGCAGTCGCTTTGGCCATGGGTCTATCCTGCTGCGTGGTAACAATGCTGCAATCGGTTTAACAGGCGGCGCCAGAGAGGCAAGGCGCTGATTGTGCTCTGGCTTCAACCAGCCGTTGAAAACCTGTCAAACACCATGTCAGGACTGGAGGTGTTGTGTCGCGAGTAGCTGTGCCTTCCGGCCCAGAACTCCAGACCTGAGGCACGCTTGAGATCCATGATCGGCTCCTCAAGCCATCGTTGCGCGTTCTTTGCCCGGATGGCGACACGGGCGGCATCGTTGTTGAACTCCGTGACATACATCGAACGCAATGCCGCAAAAGGCAGATCGGTGATCGGCTTGTCGAAGGTCACATCCATGGCGAGACGGTCACGATCCAGTGTCGTGATCTTCAACTTGGCCTCGCCGCCACGGCGGAAGGGTGTCGTGAACGTCATGGTATCAGGATCAAAGACGACTTCCTTGAACTCCACGATGGGACGGCCCTTGTCCTCGATGGGGCCAGCCACAAAGGATGAGCCATAGGCGGACCATTTGAGATGTTGGGGCGGCAGGGGGCGAATGCGCCAGTAGCCGTCAGGTGGATAAACCACGGCCACCTCTTCAGCCCGCTCGTTCTTGCGCACCCAGACCTGAATGAGATGCAGGCCCTGCTCCACCCGGTTTCCTATCCGCACCGGCACATCGGCTGGGCGCCAGAAGGCAGGGTAGGTATAGCCGATGACCCAGACCCATTCGGTCTCGTAGAGTGTCACACGGCGCGGCGCAAGCGGAGGCTTAAAAGCAGGATCAGCGCGAAAATCGCAGTTCGTCCAGTCTGCCGCGAAGTTGTCCGCCACCAACCCACCGATATAGGCAGGATGTATGGCCTGAACGCGGAAACTGCGCACGCCGGGATGCTCCATACGAACATCGATATTGTCCTTCTCGGCGCACAGCACATGCTCCGAGCGGTTGAAGATAGTGGCTTCCACCGCGCCCACCAAAGGCGGCTCGGGAGCGGGCGGCTGGCCCTGGGCAAAAAGATGGCGCGGGAACAAGCCGCTGGCGGCTGCGCCAAGAGACAGTGCGGCAAAGGAACGTCGCGAGAGCATGGATAGGCCTTTCAATCCTTGACCGGTGGGGAGGCAGCGTTATCGCTCGTTGTCACCGTAGAAAAAATGCGTGCGGTGAAAACCACACCAAAGCCTATGGCGAGAACACCAACGCTTAGAATTGCGGCGTTCAGCATGGCTTTGGCATAACCGAGCATGCCAACATCGATGAAAAAGTACGGATACCAGCCATCAATGCTGCCCCGCGCCATGGCATAAACAAGGTAGCCAAGTGGATAGATCATCCAGAAGAACGGATCCTTGAAGGTGAAGGAAAATTTGGGAACAAAGATGATCCAGAAAAACAGGCTCAGGACAGGTACGAGGTAGTGCATGGTACGGTCGGCGATCCAGCCAAAAGAGGACAGTTCAGGAACCCTTCCGCTCAGCAAGAGGTGGTAGATCACACCAACGATGGTGATGGCCAACGTAACGCCCGTGAGTGCGCTGGCGCTTGGCTGGGGTCCTCCCGGCCAGCGATCCATCCCGACACGTGTCATCGTCAGCGCCACAAGCAGGTTTGTCAGGATAGTGAAATAGCCAAAATAGAGCCAAAATCCGGCCCAGATACTGCGCCCCTGCCCCACCACCAGACCCAATGTCAGTGCCAGTTGCACGCCAAGGGCCACCCAACCAATCATGGCAATGACGGCGGCGCACTGACGCTGGCGTGTCATCCAGCGGTATCCTGGATAGCCCTGATTTCAGCGGGCGTATCAAACTCTTCGGGAATGCCGCAGAGTCGGCTTTTTGCCATTCGCTTGCCAAAAGCCGGATCAGCCAGTGCGACACCAAACGGGATGGCAACCACATAGCCCAGGGTCATGAGCAGGCCCCACCAGAAAAGCGACGGACTGCCCGAGTAGGCAAGAACCATGACGACTGACCCGAAAGCCAGTTGCGGCCAAAGGCCCTGAAAGGCCACTTCCCAGGCAATCCCATGGGCATCACGCGCCTGACCATTCCAGCTGACGGTTTTTCCAAGCAGCAGACCCACCATGAAAATGGTGATGCGGAAGGTGGCAACAGCACCCAGCAGGAATGAGAAGATCAGTTCGATGACGGCCCCAAGCGCAAACTTCAGACGCCCGCCATAACGCGCGCTTTCAGTGTTTGAAGCGAGGATATCGATGAACCCGGCGATCTTGGGCGAGAGGTACATCAGGAGGTAAGTGATGTAGAGTGCAATGCCGGACGCCGCCGGAAAGCTCGCCGCATCCGCCATGAAGGGCTTGATGGCGGCCAGCGCGATGAAGATGGTCCAGGCGGGGGTGCCCAGAAACATCAGGATGGCCCAGGCGAGCTGGAAGCGGCTCATCGGCTTCAGGCCCGGAAGACCCACCAGACGCCAATACTGCATGTTGCCCTGGCACCAGCGCGTATCCCGCTTGGTGAATTCCAGAATGGTGGGCGGGTTCTCTTCATAGCTACCCATTTCCACCGGCAGCACGCGGCACTCGTAGCCCGCACGGCGCATGAAGGTGGCCTCCACCTGATCGTGACTGAGGATATGCCCCCCGAGAGGCGCACCACCGGGCAGGATCGGGAGATCGCAATCCTCGACGAATGGCTTGATGCGCACAACCGCATTATGACCCCAGAATGGTCCGCAATCGCCCACCCACCAGGCCTGCCCCATAGTGTAGCTGCGCATGCCGTGGCGCATGCCAAACTGAAAGATGCGCGCAAAGGCCGATCGCGTGGGCATGCCAACGACAAGGCTTTGCAGGATGCCGAGTTTGGGATGCGCTTCCATCACGCGCACCAGCTTGACGATGGATTCGCCCGCCATAAGGCTGTCAGCATCAAGCGGCAGCATCAGTTCGTATTCATTGCCCCAGCGCTCGCAGAAATCGCGCACATTGCCCGCTTTGAAGCCGGTGTTCTCGGTGCGGCGGCGATAGATGAGATCAACCGGATTGCCCCGGCTTTCCTTCCAGGCAGTGAAAACCGCTTCTTCCTTCACAGCCGCGTCGCTGTCATCAGGCGTGTCGGACAGCACGAACCAGCCGAAGGCCGCTCCCTGCCCAGTCGCCATCACACTTTCGCGGATGACATCAAAGCGCTTCAGAGCGCGCTCGGGGTCCTCGTTGCGCAATGTCATGAACACGGCTGTGCGCACCTTGATGTCGGCCTTGCCCTCGGCAGCGGGCAGATAGGGCGCCGTCTCGGCCAGCGGGTCCTTCACCAGCATCAACAGCCACAGGCCGATGATGGCATTCCAGAAACCCAGCACGGTCCATGGCAGGCCCACCAGGAAGCAGGCAAACATGATTCCGTCGACGACTGTCCAACCGCCTGCGCCAAGAATGTCGGCAAGCCAGTTGGCAAGCCAGACATAGGTCACGATGTTGAGTGTTGCCACGCATATGCGCCGCCACATCAGCTCGGCCGATGATTGAAGACCGGCAGGAGTCAACGCAATGGGTGCAGCGGTCGGTGCTGGGGAGGGCTTGGTTCTGGACGTCGGGTTTTTCATGGCTCGCACATGCAGGAGGCAGCGTGAATTACGGCTGAATGAAAGGGCGTGTAAGGTCGGTCAACTAAAGATGAAGGTGTATCAATTCAATAGATTGTGCTGGCCATCCGTGCAGGATAGTTCGCCTCGTAGGTCACGCCATCAAAGCTAGGATCGAGCGCCTGCATCATTTCGCCCAGCGATGGCAGTGTATCGCGCGCGACATGCGTGGAGGGATCCCAGAGTTTTGAACGCACAAGCGCCTTTTGACACTGCGGATAGGCGCTCTCCACACGGACGACAATCACCGAAGTGGGCGGATTGCCACGCATGGCAAAGCTATCACAAAGCGCCTTGTCTGTAGTGATGGTGGCCAAACCATTGACCCGCATGGTGTTGCCAACACCTGGTATCATGAACAGCAGCGCGATGCGTGGATCACGCACGATATTGCGCAGGGAATCGCAGCGGTTGTTGCCGCGCCGATCCGGCATCATCAGCGTCTTTTCATCATGGATGCGGACGAATCCCGGCAGATCGCCGCGTGGCGAGCAATCGAGCCCTTCCGGGCCAGAGGTCGCCAACGCCGCGAACGGCGATTTCTCGATCAGGATACGGTAGCGCGGCGTGACGCGGTCGGCGACCTTGACCGTCGAGGCATTATTGGGAAAACCGTAGATCGCCTCGAG
>JANMLW010000122.1:0-16891 GCA_031372765.1 Hyphomicrobiales bacterium | reverse complement strand
TAACGCGCTGCGCGGTGTTGGGTATCAGGTTACAGAAGTGGATGTCACACCAAACGTCGTGGCTGATCTTCAGGCACTGAAACCCGATGTCGCTTTCAACGCATTGCATGGCCCTTTTGGTGAGGACGGCGGTATGCAGGGCATTCTGGAAATGCTCCGCATTCCCTACACCCATTCGGGCGTGCTGGCCTCGGCACTGGCCATGCGCAAGGACCGGGCAAAGACCGTTGCGGCCGCCTCAGGCGTACTGGTGGCCAAGGGCATCACGGCATCGCGTTTCGAGGTGGCCAGGCGCCATCTTCTGCCGCCACCCTATGTGGCCAAACCCGTTGCCAACGGTTCATCTTTCGGTGTGTTCATCGTCAAGGAGGTGCGTTCGCATCCGCCACAGGAATTGACGGGCCCTGACTGGCCTCTGGGGGATGAAATGCTGGTTGAGGCGTTTGTGGCAGGCCGCGAACTGACCTGCGCCGTCATGGGTCCCAAAGATGATGTCAGGGCGCTTGGTGTGATCGAAATCGTCTCGAATGTCGGGGCATTCTATGACTACGATGCAAAATACGCTCCTGGGGGATCAACACACATCCTTCCCGCAAAAATTAAACCAAATATTTACCTAAAAGTTCAACAACAGGCAGTGATGGCGCACGAGGCGCTTGGCTGCCGTGGCGTCAGCCGTTCCGACTTCCGGTATGACGATGAGACTGACACGCTCATCTGGATGGAAGTGAATACACAGCCCGGCATGACCGAGACCTCGCTCGTTCCGGAATTGGCGGCCCATGCGGGCCTAACATTTGGTGAGTTGACACAATGGATGGTGGAAGACGCCTCCCTGGATCGTTGAGATCGTGGTTCATGCCACGGTCTGACGCCGGGGCGCATCCCGCTCCCGAGGATCACGCAGTCATGCGCCGCGCGCCGCTGGCCTTTGGCCGTGGCGGGTTCCGCATCGGCAGCACTGTCATCCCTGTCTATCGCGGCATGGGCACCATTTCGGCATTCGTCTTTCTTGGCCTGGTTGGTGCGGCGGGATGGGTCCTCGGCGGTCATCACGATGCCATGAAGTCATCCCACGGCAGCATGCGTGACATTACGGCTCGCAGTGCCGGATTTCCCATTCGCACGGTTGATGTGACGGGTGTGAAGGAATTGACCAAGGAAGAAATCCTGACGGCTTCGGGACTCACACCCTCTGCATCCCTGCTGTTTGTCGATGTGGCCCAAACAAGAGCCAACGTGAAAGCCTTGCCATTGGTTGCAGAAGCAACTGTCCGCAAGCTCTATCCTGATCGCGTCAATATCTCGATTATTGAGAGAGAGCCCTTTGCGCTCTGGCAGCTCGAGGGCAATGTCAGTGTTGTTTCCGCTGATGGTACTGTCATCGATAATCTGAGCGACACGCGTTATCTGAAATTGCCGCATGTGGTTGGGCCAGGAGCGCGTCTGAGGGTCCGTGAGTATGCAGGCATACTGGACCAGGTTCCCGAATTGCGCAGCCAGATTCGTGCCGGTGTGCTTGTGTCAGAGCGCCGCTGGACACTTAAACTCGCCAATGGCGTGGATGTGAAATTGCCTGAAGAGAACCCCGTGACCGCTTTGCAGAAATTGGCAAAGCTGGACAGGGAGTCCCAGGTTCTCTCGAAGGACATCATTTCGGTGGATCTTCGCAATCCCGGGCGTGTAGCGTTCAGGCTGAGCGAAGAATCCGCTGCCGCCCGCCGCGACGATTTTGCCAAGCGCCTGCCCAAGATTCGAGGCCGGGCATGAGCGGCTTTTCCTATGGCCTGACCCCGAAGATGCGTCCGTTGTCCGCCCGCAAGAGCGCTGTGCTGGCAGTGCTGGATCTTGGCACCACCAAGGTTTCCTGCGTAATCGCCAAGCTCGAACCTTCCGATAAGACCGATGCCCAGCGCGGCCAAACCCACCGTTGCCGTGTTCTGGGTATCGGTCATCAGCGCTCACGTGGCCTCAAGGGCGGCGTGATCGTCGATATGGATGAGGCAGAGCGTGCCGTTCGAAGCGCCATTGATGCTGCCGAACGCATGGCGGGTGTCACGATCGAAAGCGTGGTTGTGGCCCAGACCGGCGGCCGCATTTCATCGCAACATTTCATGGCGGAGGTCAGCACTTCCGGCCGCGCCATTCAGGACCGGGATGTCGAGCGCGCAATGAATGGTGCGACGGCACAATCTGTCGGTCAGGGCAGGGCCGTTGTACATTCCCTGCCGACAGCCTATCGGCTTGATGGACGGGCGCCGGTCAAAGACCCACGCGGCATGATTGCCGACCGCCTCGCAGTCGAGATGCATGTTGCAACTGCCGATATGGCAGCGACGCGTAATCTGATGCTGGCTATCGAACGGGGTCACCTCGAAGTCGAAGCCGTGGTTGCCACACCGTATGTCTCGGGCCTTTCGGTACTGGATGCCGATGAGGCTGACATGGGTGTAGTTGTCATAGATTGTGGTGGTGGCACCACAAGCACAGCCGTTTTTGCCAATGGCCACCTGCAAATGGTGGATGCGCTGGCTGTCGGGGGACATCACGTCACCATGGATATTGCCCGTGGTCTTTCGATGCGTCTGGAGGATGCCGAGCGGCTAAAGGCCCTCGCTGCATCCTGCTTAGACGATGTTTCAGCCGAACGCGAGATGATCACCATTCCGCAAGTGGGAGAGGACGAGCGTTCTACGCCGGCCTATATTCCACGCTCACATGTGACACGCATTGTTCGCCCCCGTGTTGAGGAAATTCTGGAACTGACACGGGACCGTGTCCGTCAGGCCGGCTTTGGCAACATCCTCAACCGCAGCGTCGTCTTGACCGGCGGTGCATCTCAATTGACCGGTCTTGTACCCCTTGCTCAGGGCATACTTTCCAAGCAGGTCCGTCTTGGCCGCCCAATGGCGATCAAGGGTATGCCTGAATCTGCCCGCAGTCCGGCTTTTGCCGCCACTGTCGGCATGCTGCTTTATCCGCAGGTTGCGGGTCTTGAACACCTGAGTGCCGGACGTGACGGCACTTTGCTGGCCACCGGCACGGATGGCTACCTGTCCCGTATGGGACGGTGGCTGCGTGACAGTTTTTAACCTGGTTTCCGAAGAAGAGGCGAACCCATGACCATCAATCTTCAGGCCCCGGACATTCGGGAACTCAAGCCCCGCATAACGGTTTTCGGCGTCGGTGGCGCTGGCGGCAATGCGGTGAACAACATGATCGAATGTGGCCTGCAAGGGGTCGAGTTCGTTGTCTCGAACACGGATGCCCAGGCACTCGGACATTCAAAGGCGACAAGGGTCATCCAGATGGGACTGGCAGTCACCGAGGGCCTTGGTGCCGGTGCCCAGCCGGAGGTTGGCCGCGCCGCAGCTGAGGAAGTCATCGATGAAATCCGTGACCAACTCATGGGTGCACACATGGTGTTCATCACCTGCGGCATGGGCGGTGGCACCGGCACGGGTGCCGCACCTGTTATCGCTCGCACTGCCCGTGAAATGGGTATCCTGACTGTTGGTGTCGTTACCAAACCCTTCCAGTTTGAAGGCTTGCGCCGCATGCGCATCTGCGATGCCGGCATTTCCGAACTGCAAAAGCATGTCGATACATTGATCGTTATTCCCAACCAGAACCTGTTCCGGGTTGCGAATGAAAAAACCACCTTTGCCGAGGCTTTTGCAATGGCCGATCAGGTGCTTTATTCTGGCGTCGCCTCAATCACCGATCTGATGGTCAAGCCAGGCCTCATCAACCTCGACTTTGCCGATGTCCGCGCTGTCATGCGCGAAATGGGCAAGGCCATGATGGGAACGGGCGAGGCAACCGGTGACAAGCGTGCCTTGATGGCTGCCGAAGCCGCCATCGCCAATCCCTTGCTCGACGAAGTCTCGATGAAGGGTGCCAAGGGCCTCCTTATCTCGATCACAGGCGGCAAGGACATGATGCTCTACGAGCTTGATGAAGCGGCTACCCGCATCCGCGAGGAAGTGGATCCTGAAGCCAATATCATCCTTGGTGCAACACAGGACGACAGTCTGGATGGCATCATTCGCGTTTCTGTTGTGGCGACAGGTATCGACCGCGCATCCATAGATGCGATAGAGCCCATCAGCTTTACGGAGAACAGGATTGCCGAAGTGGCCCAACGGTTGCGGGCGCAGATTGCGGCCCGCGCCAATCCCGAGCCTGTCATGAACCTGCCACGGCATGTGGAGGAGCCAGTTTTGGCCCTGACAGTTGCTGCACCCGAGATGGCGACACCTGTCATGGAGGCTGCTCAGGCAACGGATGTCGAGACTCATGTTGAAACAGCACGTGCTGAATTGGCATTTCAGCAGCCAGTCGCTGCGACGCCGTTTGTTGCAGCCCCTGTTGAACCGCTGTACGGTGAAAATCAGATGGTGCGTGCCACAAGACTACCGCAGATTGAGGACTTCCCGGTTGTGGCGCAGGCTCAGTTGCGTGCAGCACAGTCTCCCCAATCCCAGCCGGTTGTCACGCCCGAGAGCAAGCGCATGACCCTGTTGCAGAGGTTGGCTGCTGTTGGCCTTGGCAAGCGTGACGAGCCAGAGCCCCAGCTGCCTAAGGTCCAGTATGCCCCTCAGCCCGAGCTTGCCGCAGAGGCGCAGCGCCGTCCATTGGTGCAACCACCCCAACGCGCAGCGCAGGGACAACTCGATTCGCTGGGTCGCGCACCCGTGCGCTCGATGGAGGATGATCAGCTGGAAATCCCGGCTTTCCTGCGTCGCCAAGCCAACTGATTTCCACAGGTTGTGATAACGTACGATAGGCCCGGTCTCCTTATGGGATCGGGCCTATCTAATTGTATTTATTGATAATTTTAATTTTACTGAATGTGGCGTTTTTATGTAACATCGCGTAAAAAAGCGTGATTTGTTGATGCGCTCCGGGAGGCGTATTTTAATGTCAATGCCTCTCAGGGCAAGACTGCATCCATCGGGGCTTTTCTGCGAATGATGCAGGTTATCCTAACCAACAGGCGCTAAATGACCGGTGACATACGCCGGCTTGCGTTCGCCAACGAGGACAACGTCTTGAAGCAGACGACACTTTGCGAAAGCGCCGAGCTTGTCGGTATTGGTGTGCACAGCGGTGCACCGGTGAAAATCATTATCCATCCAGCAGAAGCCAACACGGGCATAACCTTCCGCCGTACGGGGTTGCCCGGGGGCATTGAACGCACGATTGCAGCACGCCGCGAGAATGTTGGTGCGACTGAATTATGCACCGTGATAGGCGAGCCTAACGGTGCTTCCGTCTCCACTATCGAACATCTGATGGCCGCGTTGGCAGGTATGGGTGTTGATAATGCTCTGGTTGAAATTGATGGCCCGGAAGTGCCGATCATGGATGGCAGCTCAGCTTTTTTTGTTGAGGCGATTGACCAGGCAGGGCTTGATACACAGTTGCCTAACCGGAAAGTGATCAGGATTCTGAAAACGGTCCGTATCGAGCAC
Organism: Hyphomicrobiales bacterium; assembly: GCA_031372765.1. Taxonomy (GTDB): domain Bacteria; phylum Pseudomonadota; class Alphaproteobacteria; order Rhizobiales; family Beijerinckiaceae; genus JADCCX01. The sequence goes on along the minus strand of JANMLW010000122.1, from coordinate 11,414 downwards.
GGCCGGTCGTGGGCAGAACTCTCACCCCGTGATCGGGGCTTCGAGGTTGATGTGGAGATCGATTTTCCGACACCGATCATCGGTCGCCAGCGTCGCATTATCGAGGTTACACCAACCAATTTCCGCACAGACATTGCGCAGGCGCGGACCTTTGGTTTCATGAAAGACGTCGAGTTTTTGTGGAAAAACAACCTGGCACTGGGGGCGTCACTTGAAAACACGGTGGCGCTTGGCGAAGACCGTGTAATCAATCCGGAAGGGCTGCGCTTTCCCGATGAATTTGTACGCCACAAGATTCTTGATGCCATTGGCGACCTGGCCCTGTCTGGTTCCCCCCTTCAGGGCGCTTACAGGGCTTATTGTCCGGGCCACAAGGTCAATGCCATGGTTCTGGAAAAACTGCTGAATGACAAAACGGCTTATGCCGTTGTAGACGCACCGCAGATGCGGCGCGACCTTGGGCGAGGCGAAACAATTTCTGCCGCTCGGTTTTTCTCTGCTGACAAGAGCTGATTTATATATCTTGCATTTGTAACATGAAGCCTGGCCTGCATTCAGGCCATGCGTTTGCCACAATCAACAAGCCATGAGCTTTCTTGGATAAGTGGGAACTGATTTTCAAAAAATGGTGTACTGTGTGATAAAGCCATTATGCACAGGAAGCGCTTTCCATCGAAAGCGTATTTCTATCTGTGTGTCCGCTTGCTTTGACGGGGCGTCCATGGCAGGTTCCGCCCGAATTGGCAGTTCGTATTCAGGATGTTGACTTTGCGGCACAGATCATTTGGTTCTCTTGTTCGGTTTGCAGCGATCCTGGTTCTTGCCGTGCCTTTGAGCGCTTGCGAGACCGTATCCTCAGCAGTTTCCTCGGTTAATCCTTTCGGTGCGTCCAAACCGACCAGCGATCTTGCTACGGATGAACCGGCTGAAGTATTGTTCAACGATGGTCTTGCTCGTCTTCAGAACAAGAATTACGATGCCGCGATCAAGAAATTCGGCGAAGTTGACAAGCAGTATCCTTATACCAGCTGGTCAAAGCGCAGCCTCCTGCTCACGACATTCGCCAGTTACGAGGCGCGTGGTTATGAAGAGGCGATATCATCCGGTCGCCGCTATGTGCAGCTTTATCCATCCGAGAAAGATGCGGCCTATGCGCAGTATCTGATCGGCATGTCATATTTCAACCAGATGCCTGATGTCACGCGGGATCAGGAGCGTTCGGCACGCGCCTTGCTGGCGATGGACGAACTGATCCGCAAGTATCCTGACTCCGAGTATGTGCCAGATGCCCGGCAACGCGTGGCTGTGGCCCGCGATCAGCTGGCAGGTAAAGAAATGGATGTTGGACGGTATTATCTCAACCAGCGCAATTACACGGGCGCGGTGAACCGTTTCCGCGAGGTGCTGGTCAAGTATCAGACAACCCGCCATACCGAGGAAGCGCTTATGCGCGTTACGGAGGCTTACATGGCTCTTGGCATCGTGCCTGAAGCGCAAACCGCGGCCGCCGTTCTAGGTCATAATTTCCCCGACAGTTCCTGGTACCGGGATGCCTACAAGCTGTTGCAGAGCGGTGGGGTAGAACCGCGCGAGAATGAATCGTCATGGATCAGCCGTACATTCCGGGGCTTCCGTCGGGGTGTTGGCCTCTGATTTCCTGTTTAAAATGATGGCACTGGGCTAAAGCGCGCGCCGTCACCCTTTTACTGAATCCTGCGTCATGCCAGAAGAAGACCATGCTTCTGCGTCTGTCCATCCGCGATATTGTCCTCATCGATCGTCTGGATCTTGCCGTTGATCCCGGCCTTCTTGTGCTGACTGGTGAAACAGGTGCAGGCAAGTCCATCCTGCTTGATGCTTTTGCGCTGGCGTTGGGTGGGCGAGGTGACGGCGGACTGGTCCGAGTAGGTCAACCACAGGGTCAGATTGCGGCGATCTTCGACCTGCCGCCAACCCATCAGGCGCGCAAGATTGCCGCGGCAGCCGATATCGACACAGAGGGTGACCTGATATTGCGGCGGGTGCAGATGCCGGATGGTCGCACCCGCGCCTTCGTCAACGATCAGCCTGTAAGCGTACAGACACTCAGGGCAATCGGTCAGCAACTGGTAGAGATACACGGTCAGCATGATGATCGTGCCTTGATGGATTCAGGTGAGCATCGCAGTCTCCTGGATGCGTTTGGCTGTTTGCAAGGCGATGCGGCTGCGGTTGCCATTTGTCATACCGTGTGGCGCGAGGCCGAGAAAGCCTTGGCGACACAGGAGGCGCGCCTTGCCAAGGCCCTTGCTGATGCGGATTATCTGCGCCACGCTGCCGACGAACTGACCAAATTATCACCGCTCGAAGGTGAGGAGACCCAATTGGCCGAACGCCGCCAGCACATGATGCAGGCGGAGAAGGTGGCAGGCGAGCTGCAGGATGTGCTGGACCTGCTTTCCGGGCATGATTCACCAATGCCGTCCCTTTCTTCAGCCCAGCGGCGTCTGGCGCGGCGCGCAGAGCAGGCCGGTGATCTGGCAGGTCCGGCGGCGGCAGCCCTTGATGCTGCGTTGCTTAATCTGGAGGAAGCACGTGACGCACTGGAGCGAGCCTTGCGGGCGGCTGATTTTGATCCGCGAGAACTGGAGCGCATCGAGGAGCGGCTTTTCGCGATGCGTGCAGCTGGCCGGAAGTTCAATGTACCTGTTGATGCGCTGGCGGCATTGGCAGCAAAATTCACCAACGATCTTGCCGCCCTTGATGCGGGAGAGGGGCAACTGAAAGCACTGCATCAGAAGGCCATTGAAACAAAAGCTCAGTTTGATGTGGCGGCTAGGGCCCTTTCAGACAGGAGGCAAGCCACGGCAAAAGAGCTTGATCAGGCGGTGAACGCCGAGTTGCCACCGCTCAAGCTGGAGCGGGCTACTTTCATTACGCAGATCAGTATCGATACAAAAAAATCAACGGCTGATGGTGTCGATACGGTGGAGTTTCACGTCCAGACCAACCCGGGAACCCGCCCCGGACCCATGATGAAGGTAGCCTCAGGGGGGGAGCTTTCACGTTTCATGCTGGCCCTCAAGGTGGTGCTGGCAGACCGTGGTTCTGCGCCGACGCTGGTATTTGACGAAATCGACACGGGAGTCGGTGGCGCCGTGGCCGATGCCATCGGCCAGCGGCTAGCGCGCCTGTCGCGGCGGGTGCAGGTTTTGTCTGTAACCCATGCCCCGCAGGTGGCAGCTCTGGCCATGCGACACTATCTTATCGCCAAGGAAGATGTTGCTGGCAGCGACCGAGTGGCCACCCGTGTCACCATTCTGGAAGATGATGCAAGGCGCGAAGAAATTGCCCGCATGCTGTCGGGTGCCCAAATTACGGATGAAGCCCGTGCGGCAGCAGGCAGGCTCCTGAGCCGGCCAAACTGATGGTGCGCGCCACACTTTCTGGAACAATTGAGAACGAGAAACGTTGCAACTGGTACATGAATGAAATGGCAGGAATCCTGCCATTGTCGTTCAGATTTCCGTCAGGCGTCCCAAAGTAGAACAGTCGTCATACCGGGATCGTAAAAGCAAGCGTAACCGGCAACGACATCGAAGGAGACGATCATGTCAAATCTTGTGACCCGCATCAAAAAGATTGCTGTGACAGGACTTGCTGTCGCGACGCTGGCAACAGGCGTGACAACATTCACAGCTTCGGAAGCGGAAGCCCAGTGGCGTCGTGGCCCTGGCTATGGCTATGGCGGCGGATACCGTGCCCATCGCGGCAACCGTGGTGCAGCTGTTGCTGCCGGCATCATCGGTGGTCTGGCCGCAGGCGCGCTGATTGCGGGTGCATCACGTCCTGCCTACGCCGCTCCAGCCTATGATTACGGGTATGCTGCTCCTGCCTATGGCTACGCTGCCCCGGCTTATGGTCAGGGATATTACCAGCCGGCTTATCAGCCTGCCTACAGCTACGAGCAGCCCTCCCATGGCTATCAACAGGGATACACGGGTTATGCCCAGACCTGCCGTTACCGCAAGATACGCCAGGTTGTGGATTACGACACTGTCGTCATCCGCCGCGTGCGCGTCTGCAACTGATCAGTACCTGATCGAGAAAAAGCCCCGCTTAGGCGGGGCTTTTTTGTTGGCAGTATCCTTGAAAAACAACATCGGCAACGCCGCTATTTTTTCTTCCTGAAGGCGTCCAGACTCACGACTGCTGCAGTTGGCGCAGGCTCGTCTGCATCCGGCTTTTCTGCGCTCTTCTTCGTGCGTTTTGTAATAGCCGATGTTTCTTTCTTGCCGTCGTTTTTGTTGGCTTTGCGCAAGGTGCCACCATCCGCAATGGGGGCTACGTTCTGTGCAAGGCTCTGTACATTCATGGGACGTACAAGTGCCGGCTTGGGTGGTTTTGCCCCTGCCGTATCATCATTCTCGGCCACGGCATCAGCATCCTGCACCTCGAACTTGAGACCAAACTGTACCGACGGATCAAAAAAACCGACAACAGCATCAAACGGCACCAGCAAACGCTCTGGCACACCGCCAAACGACAGGCCAACCTCAAAGGTATGCTCCGTTATACCCAGATCCCAGTATTGATGCTGGAGCACGATGGTCATCTCATCGGGGTATTGCTCCCGCAGGCGATTCGAGATGCGCACACCCGGTGCAGTCGTCTTGAACGAAACATAAAAATGATGCTCACCCGGCATGCCATTCTTGGCAGCATCCGCCAGCACGTTTTTCACGACGCTGCGCAGCGCGTCCTGAACCAGCAGATCGTAGCGGATGTGATCGGTCGTCATCGCATAAGTCTAGCCGATTCCGCTGCGAAGGCGAGGGGCAATCGGCAGGAGGCAAGTGGCTTTTTGTGAGAAGTTCAGGCTTTTTGTGAGAAGTGCAGGCTTCTGTTGCCAGGTGCCTGCGAACCCCGCCTCTAACGGCTAAGCCAGAGGACTTGATTTCGGTATTTCAAACTGCTTACGCAGCCTGAGCAACCGGAGCATAGTTGTCATTTGCAACTACAAAGTGACCCGATAACGGCGGTATCATGCCGGGCAAAAGAACACTCTTTACACCCTCGTCGATCCTGTTTCGCCCCCGCCGGAACAGACGTCGTGATCTGTTCGGGTGGAGGCGCCGGGTACTGCCCCCGGGTCCGAAAGGCTTATTTCAATGACCGTTTATCACCATAGTCTTCCGAAGAAGACGATTGTGATATAGGCGGTGGCGGGATGAAAGGGAAGGGGCCGCATTGCGTTGGCTTGTCATGGGGTAAAATCTCCAGCAGAGGAGTTGAATGCGCATCGCCCTTATCCACGCCCTTAAGCACTCTCCGCCGCCCATCGAGGCAGCGTTCCGTGCGCTATGGCCGCAACCACAACTTGTAAACTTGCTGGATGACAGTCTTTCAGCTGATCTGGCACGCGATGGCCAATTGACCGACGCGATGACCGCGCGGTTCATCACACTGGCTCGATGCTGTGTGGATCAGGGCGCTGCGGGCATTCTTTTCACCTGCTCGGCATTCGGCCCCTGCATAGAGGCCGTTAAGCGGGAGTTTCCGCTTATACCCGTGCTCAAGCCCAATGAGGCGATGATAGAGGAGGCTGTAAAGCAGTGTTCGCGCATCGGTCTGCTCTCCACCTTCGCGCCTACACTGGCCTCCATGCCGCCGGAGTTTCCCTCATCCATAACCCTCCAGTCTAGGCTGATCGAGGGTGGCATGGCGGCTCTTGACCGAGGAGATGGTGCTGAGCACGACCGACTGGCGGCATTGGCAGCCAAGGATTTGCAAGCCTGCGATGCCATTGCCTTGGCGCAGTTCAGCCTGGCGCGTGCTGCTGAAGCCGTGGCGCAAAGCAGCGGTCGTCCGGTGCTGACGACGCCTGAAAGTGCCGTGCGAAAATTGAAGCTGATGTTGGGGTGAACCAGAGTCTTTCCTCGCTTTGGCTATCTCGACTTTTCTGCGTCTTCCTCATACATCTGCAGTGCTCCACGCGTTGTGGAGTAATTCTCAGGGCGGGGTGAAAATCCCCACCGGCGGTATGTGGGCATGCTTTCAAGCTTTGCCTGTGAGCCCGCGAGCGCCCGCTTGAAGCATTGTCAGGTGGGGTCAGCAGATCCGGTGCGATGCCGGGGCCGACGGTCATAGTCCGGATGAAAGAGAATGAGACTGGAACGACCGTGCCGCAAGGCGCGGCTCGTTGCTGTTTTATGCGTCCTGATTCCAGGGTTGTTTGCACAACCTAGCCTCGATCCTTCTGGAGAAAGCTGTGAATCAGAAACTGAAAAATACCGAAACCACCTGTCGCTTCGCATTTATCCAAGCGCGATGGCATGCTGAAATTGTCGATGAATGCCGCAAGACATTTGTTGAGGAGTGTCAGCGCAAAACAAAAGGGGCTGCGATCATTGATGTTCTTGATGTTCCCGGCGCTTTTGAAATACCACTTCTGGCCAAAAGACTTGCTGCAACCGGTCGTTACGATGCGATTGTTGGTTGTGCCTTTGTGATCAATGGCGGCATTTACCGGCATGACTTTGTGGCGAGTGCGGTGGTTTCAGCCTTGATGCAGGTGCAACTGGAAACAGATGTGCCTGTCCTTTCAGCGGTGCTAACACCGCACAACTTCCATGAAAGCGATGAGCATCGGGCCTTTTTCCTTGAGCACTTCAAGATAAAGGGGCGCGAGGCTGCATCCGCCGCGATGGCGGTTGTTGAACTGGCTTGTCACAAGGTTGCATAACAGTGTGGTCTGGCAGCCTTGGTTGCCAGACCCTCACTTTCCAATGCTGATTTGCTTTCATTCGACAAACCCGCTTTCACGCTGCATGATATTAATATGATCACAACAGATTCCACCGCGCGCGACGAGACAACGCGGGGAATTGCCCTCGTGCTCGGGGCTACCCTCACTTTTGCATTCAGCGATGCCTGCGCCAAACTGCTGGTCGAAGAGATATCCCCGATTGAAGTGAACTGGATCAGGAACGTATTTGCCTCCATCATTACATTTGCCTTTATCCTGCCGCGCAAGGGCAGGCGGATATTCGTGACAACCCATCCCTGGCGACAATTCGGGCGGGGCATGGCGGTGTTCTTTTCGTCAATCCTGTTTCTCACCGGACTGTCTTATCTGCCGCTCGCGGACAATTCCGCCATCAACTATGTCTGGCCCATCATGGTCACGGTGCTGTCAGTTGTTTTCCTGAAAGAGAAGATTGGAGTACGCCGCATCGCGGCCACGCTTGTCGGTTTTGCGGCAATGCTGATCATGATCCGCCCAGGTTCAGCATCGTTCCAGCCAGCGGCAATCTTTCCATTGCTCTCTGCCTTGCTATGGGCCATCGGCAGCGTGATGACGCGCGGCATGACCGCCGATGAGGCACCAGAGACAACAATCGTCTGGTCTTCGCTTGTGGCGCTTGTAGCGTCCACAGCGCTTGTTCCGTTTGTCTGGACCACCCCAACGCTTTGGCAAGTCGGGATCGGCCTGATCATCGGTTTGGGCTCGGCTTTTGGCCATATGCTTGTGATTTTCGCCTTTCAGTCCACGCCAGCATCCACATTGGCACCCTATACTTATGTGCAGCTCATATGGGCTGTGTGTCTTGGATACATGATGTTCGGAACCATACCTGACCGGTGGATTGTAGTCGGCGGCTGCATAATCGCCGCAAGCGGAATATACACAGCACATCGTGAACGTATCAGGCGACAGGAAGCCGCGCAGGTATCCTAATCAGTCGACAAACCGTGTTCATTCCCCCATTTCTAAGGGGAAACGATTCGTGAACGCTTTAACAATGTCTGATCCCTTTGCCATTGATGATGATGCCTTTCCTGCCCCGGCTCCTCAGCCGCGCGTTGGCGGCCTTGCTGCACGTGCCATGGCCGCGGCCAGCCCTTCCGCGAAGTATCTGGCGGGCCTGAATCGGGAGCAACGTGACGCGGTGGAAACGCTGGACGGTCCCGTGCTGGTACTGGCCGGTGCAGGCACGGGCAAGACGCGTGTGCTGACCACTCGCATCGCCCATATCATCACCACCAACCGGGCCTACCCCTCGCAAGTTCTCTCCGTCACCTTCACCAACAAGGCGGCGCGCGAGATGAAGGAGCGCATTGGCCATCTGTTGGGCGGCGTGGGTGAGGGCATGCCATGGCTTGGCACCTTCCATTCCATCAGCACCAAGATATTGCGCCGCCACGCCGAACTTGTCGGCCTGCGCACCGATTTTACCATTCTCGATACGGACGACCAGATACGCCTGATGAAGCAGGTGATCCAGGCTGACGACATCGACGAGAAGCGTTGGCCTGCCCGCGTGCTCGCCTCGATGATCGATGGCTGGAAAAACCGGGCGCTGACGCCAGCCAAGGTTCCCGCCGGAGAGGCGCAGGCCTTTGGCAATGGCCGGGGGCAGCATCTCTACAGCGCTTATCAGGCCCGGTTGAAAACCCTGAACGCCTGCGATTTCGGTGATCTACTGCTGGAGTGCATCCGGTTGTTTCAGGAAAATACCGAAGTGCTGGCACAGTATCAGGATCGCTTCCGCTACATTTTGGTGGATGAGTATCAGGACACCAACGTGGCGCAGTATCTCTGGCTGCGGCTCCTTGCGCAGAAAAAGGGCGACCGCCCGCAGAATGTCTGCTGCGTCGGAGATGACGATCAGTCCATCTACGGTTGGCGAGGGGCCGAGGTCGATAACATCCTGCGCTTCGACAAGGATTTTCCCGGCGCAAAAGTCATCAAGCTGGAACGCAACTACCGCTCCACCGGGCATATCCTGGCGACCGCTTCGCGCCTGATCACCAACAACGATGGCCGCCTTGGCAAGACGCTGTTCACCGATGGCGACGATGGCGACAAGGTGACTGTTTCAGGCGCTTGGGACAGCGAGGAAGAGGCGCGTCTCGTTGGCGAGGAAATCGAGGCGCTACATGTCAAGAAACATCAACTGAACGAGATCGCCATTCTGGTGCGCGCCTCGTTCCAGATGCGCGAATTCGAGGAGCGCTTCATCACGCTGGGCTTGCCTTATCGGGTGATTGGTGGCCCTCGCTTCTATGAGCGGCGCGAAGTGCGCGATGCGCTGGCCTATCTGCGCATTGTGGCACAACCCGCCAATGATCTGGCCTATGAGCGTATCATCAACATGCCCAAGCGCGGTTTGGGCGATGCCACGTTGAACGAGTTGCATGCCTACGCACGCAGCAATGGCTTGCCGATGGTGCAGGCCACGCGTGAACTGCTGGAGACGGAAGAGTTCAAGCCCAAGGTGCGCCAGACACTGCGCGACCTTATGCTGAGCTTTGATCGCTGGACTGCGATGCTCGACACCCACAAGCATACCGAGGTGGCCGAGACAATTCTGGAGGAATCAGGCTACACCGACATGTGGAAAAAGGACCGGTCCGCCGATGCGGCGGGTCGATTGGAAAACCTCAAGGAGCTTGTGCGCTCCATGGAGGATTTCGAGAACATGCAGGGCTTTCTGGAGCACGTCAGCCTCGTCATGGAAGTGGCTGAGGGCGAGAGTGAGGACCGCGTCACGCTGATGACCTTGCACGGCGCCAAGGGTCTTGAGTTCGAGACTGTGTTTCTGCCCGGCTGGGAGGAGGGGGTTTTCCCCCATCCGCGCGCACTGGATGAACAGGGGAGGGCCGGATTGGAAGAAGAGCGGCGGCTTGCTTACGTAGGCCTCACCCGCGCCAAGCAGCGGGCCAAGATCTACTTTGCCTCCAACCGGCGCATCCATGGCTCATGGAACGCCTCCATCCCTTCGCGCTTTGTCGATGAACTGCCCGAGGACCATGTTGAGGTTGTCTCTTCATCCGGACCAGCTTTCGCCCATGGTCGCGGCGGTTATCTCGGCGGAGGAAACTTGGGTGGTGGCGAAAGCCGCTTTGACCGCATGACGCCCTTCCAGACCTCAAGCTACACAACGCCGGGCTGGCAGCGGGCGCAGGCGCGGTCTGGGGCCGATACGCCGCAAAGTGGCAACTTCAGCCAGGGACCAAAGCCCGGCTATGGTACAGGCGCCCCCGCCCGCAAGCCCATGCAGATCGAGGGGCAGATACTGGCCCGGTCATCAGGTGCGCCATCCAGTTTCAGCGAAGGCGCACGGGTGTTTCATGTCAAATTCGGCGCTGGCAGTGTGGTGGCAGTGGATGGCAACAAATTGACGGTGGATTTCGACAAGGCTGGCAGGAAGATGGTGATCGAGAGTTATGTGGAGGGGGTTTGAGGGCAATAAGATGTGGATGACACGGGGAAGCATAGAAATTCAATCCAATTTGCACTGAAAAGCTTGTTGCCAGATAGAAACCAACCAACAATATGGATGATGTTCTTTCAATGATTTGAGACATCACATGTTCACTAACAGCCGCGACATCATTCGCCGATTGAAGCAGGATGGCTTTGAACTTTTGCGTGTTGCTGGCTCGCATCATCAGTTCAAACATCCAGTTTCCAAACGGCGTGCCACAGTCGTTCATCCGAAAAAAGACTTGCCTCTCAAGACAGTTCGATCAATCTATGAACAAGCGGGTTGGCCGCGTGATTGAGATTTGTTTGGGCTATGAGCGTTTATATCGCCTTGATCCACAAAGACCCTGATAGTTCTTACGGCGTGTCATTTCCGGACCTGCCGGGCCACATCACGGCTGGTGACACCGTTGATGAGGCAATCGCCAATGCCCATGATCTGCTGCATCTGCTTAAGGACACATGGCGCGAAGACTCTGACAGCGACATGCCCAAACCATCGAATTTCGATGCGTTGCGCACCAAACTGAAGAACGACGATTTGCTGGATGATGCGGTTATTGTTGCGGTATCGACTGACTATAGGCCAAGCTTCAAAGTAGCCGCTGAATAGTCTTTCACCTCAAGACAAAAAAGCCGCCATTTCTGGCGGCTTTTGTTTGCTCTGATCAGCAGCACTCATTCAATCGTAACAGCCACAAACCGCAACTCACCCTGCGCATTGGCCACCAGAAGCAGCGCCGACTTGCGGCCTTCCTTCTTCAATTTCTCCACACGCTCGGAAATCTCCACGGCAGTTGATACGGCTTCCTGACCAACCTCGACAATGACATCGCCCGCGGCCAAGCGCTTGCTGGCTGCATTGGAGTTGGGGTCCACCTTGCCGATCAGCACGCCCTTGACGCTGTCCTTGATGTTGAGACGCTTGCGGGCCTCAGCATTCAAAGGCGCGAGATCAAGGCCAAGCGCACGACGCACCTGCACGGGTGCCGCAGCGGGCTCAGCTGGCTTGGCAACGGCGGCCTGACGCTCACCGTCTTCCAGACGGGCCAGTGTCACCTGCTTCACCACTTCCTTGCCCTTGCGGACGAGGGTGACGTCAACTGCCTTGCCGACAGCCGTGGTGGCGACGATGCGTGGCAGCTCGCGGCTGTCTTTCACG
>JANMLW010000133.1:0-6842 GCA_031372765.1 Hyphomicrobiales bacterium | reverse complement strand
TCATCGCCTACGACCGCAACGTGTACACCAACACGCTGCTGCGCAAGGCGGGTGCGGAAGTCATCACCATCAGCGGTTCAGAACTCGGGCGCGGGCGCGGCGGCAGCCATTGCATGTCCTGCCCGGTACGGCGTGATCCGCTGTGAAACACTTATGGAGAACACCCTCATGCCCATGAACCTGCGCGGGCGCAGCATCCTGACGCTCGAGGAATTGTCTCCAGCGGAAATCCGCTTCCTCCTCCAGCTTGCGGCTGACCTGAAAGACGCCAAGCGCGTGGGAACTGAACAACCGCGCCTACTTAGGAAAAACATCGCGCTGATCTTCGAGAAAGACTCGACCCGCACCCGAACCGGCTTCGAGGTCGCAGCCTATGATCAGGGCGCGCATGTCACCTATCTCGGGCCTTCGGGCAGCCACATCGGCCACAAGGAAACCATGAAGGACACGGCCCGCGTGCTGGGCCGCATGTATGACGCCATCGAGTATCGCGGTTTCGCGCAAACCATCGCAGATGAGCTTGCCGCCCATGCCGGCGTGCCCGTCTACAACGGGCTGACCAACGAGGCACACCCGACACAGGTGCTCGCCGATTTCATGACGATGCGCGAATTCACCCACAAGCATCTCTCGGATTGCACGCTGGCGTTCCTGGGCGACGGGAAGGACAACGTGGCGCACACGCTGGCTGTAGGCTGCGCGAAAGTCGGGATCGACATGCGCATTGCCGCGCCTCGCAGCCTGTGGCCGGACGACACGTTCATTGCCAGCGTCAATCTAGCGGGAAAATCTACCGGCGGCAGTCTGACGTTAACCGACAAAGTCAATGATGCCGTTATGGGTGCGGACTTCATCTACACTGATGTCTGGCTGTCCATGGGCGAAGCGGAGGCCGCATGGGGTAAGCGCATCGAAGCGCTGGTGCCCTACCGTGTCACACGCGAAGTGATGGCCGCATCCGGCAATCCCCACACCAAATTCATGCACTGCCTGCCCGCCTTCCACAACGCTGACACGGAAGTCGGCGCGGACATCAAAAAGCGTTTCGGCATCGACTGCATGGAGGTCACTGAGCAGGTGTTCGAATCCCCGGCCTCCATCGTCTTTGATCAGGCCGAAAATCGCATGCACACCATCAAGGCGATCCTCGTCGCCACGATTGCGGGTTGATGGCCATGCGGATCGTGGTTGCCCTCGGCGGAAATGCCCTCCTGAAGCGTGGCGAGCCGATGACGGCGGTGCAGCAGCGCACCAATGTGCGCCATGCCGCAAAGTCGCTTGCCCAATTGATACAAGCTGACCACCAGATCATCATCACCCATGGCAACGGCCCCCAAGTGGGGCTTCTCGCGCTTCAGGCGGCGGCTGGGCCTCCCGATGGCGTTCAACCGCTCGATCTTCTGGGCGCGCAGACCGAGGGTATGATCGGATACCTGATCGAGCAGGAGCTTGGCAATCTGTTGCCAGACAGCGCCATGATCGCAACGTTGCTGACGCAGGTCCGTGTTGATGCGAAAGATCCCGCCTTCCGCAACCCATCAAAACCCATCGGTCCGACCGTCGATGAACTGACAGCCAAACACACGACGGCTCATCGTGGATGGACATTCGCGCCAGATGGAGAGCGATGGCGCAGGGTTGTGCCTTCTCCCGCACCGCTGGAAATCTTCGAGTTGCGGGTCATCAGGATGCTGGTTGAACGCGGCGTCATTGTCATCTGTACAGGTGGCGGCGGGATTCCGGTCGTCGCGCAGGAGGACGGAAGCCTCATCGGCGTGGAGGCTGTCATCGACAAGGACCGTGCCAGCGGCCTTCTTGCAGATCAACTTGATGCCGAGGTGCTGCTGCTGCTCACCGATGTAGACGCCGTCTATGAGAATTTCGGGGAGGCCGACGCCCGCAGGATTGAAAGTATCGGTTCCGGCAATTTGAACTCGGAGGGCTATGCCAAGGGCTCCATTGGGCCAAAGATCGAGGCGGCGAAGCTGTTTGCATCGTCAAGAAACCGAATGGCAGCCATCGGCAGGCTTGAGGATGCAAAGGCCATTCTCGCCGGTGAAGCAGGCACCGCTGTTCTTCATGGAAACAAACCGGTCAGTTTTCGAGAATCTGCGTCCCAAGCAATTCCCGCCACCCCAATCAAGCCGAAGGAATGAACCATGGAGCACAACCAAAGAGCGCCTGACCCCAACCGCGCCATGGGCTTCTTGCAAGACATACGCGCGTTCGTCCTGTGCTGCGTGACAGCGCTCGTCATCGTCACACTCTGGTCGGTTCAAGCCCAAGCCCACGTCAAATGGTTTGCCCCCTACATCGTTGGCGCGGCACCCCAGCCGCTCATGATGACGCTGACGAACATCTGGTTCTGGTCAGGCCTGGGGCTGGTACTTGGGTTCTTCATCGCCGCCCGCGCTGTGGAGATGTCAGCCACTGGGGAGACTATCTTGCGCTTTCTCGACAAGGTCAGCGATCCCCTCTGGAAACGGCTCGATGATTTTGTCCGGGTCGTCATCGGCGCGTTTTTCGTTGCCATCTTTGCCGTAGGCGGGGTCTACCTGACGCCTGACCTCAAGACGCCGAGCGAGTGGATATCCTGGGCGCAGTTGCTGATCGCAGCCGCCATCTTCTCGCGCAAAACCCAGCCGCTGGCGGCCGCCGGCATCATCGCGCTCTGGCTGCTGGCACTGCGGGATTACGACATCTTCCACCTGCTCGATTATCTCGCGCTGGGCGTCGGCGTCGCCGCCTATCTGGTGCTCGAGGCCTCCGGTAACGCCGAATGGCGCAAGCATCGCTTCGAAGCTCTGCGCTGGGGCGTCGCCATCGCGCTTATGTGGTCGAGCCTTGAAAAATTTGCCTACCCCGACTGGTTCTATCCTTTGGTGGTCGAGAAGCCGTTCCTGACGTTCGGGATGCCGCGTGATATCTTCATCCCGATGGCGGGTGTGGCAGAGTTCACGATGGGGTTCGGGCTTTTGTGGACTCCTCTGATCCGCAGATTGTCAGCGATCACGCTGTTCATCATCTTCAACGCTGCTGTCTATCCCTTCGGTCGCATCGATCTCGTGGGTCATGCACTGATCATGGCAATCATTGTCGCAATCGCGGCGGATCACACCCGCGCGGTGACGTTCCTGCCAACAGTCAAGAAACCTCTTGCGGGCATCCCGGCGGGACTTGTCACGACGATCACGCTCTTTGCAGTGAGCTACTGGGGCCTGCATGTCGCATTCTACGGCATGAACGGTGCGAGCTTGCCGCCATCTCCCGGCGTGACGACACATACGCCGAGCCAGGAGCATCCGCACGGTGCCGACGGCAAGCTGAAGTAATCGCGGGCATTTCCCGAAACCTCGAATGGCGCATGTTGTCTAAAGTAATTGCAAAATGACAGCTCAACGTCAGCTTTTGGTATCTGGCCTCCTGCCAGTTTGTGAACATACCCTAGTGGTACCAGAATGATGGCTGCGTGCTTATTGCACCGCGAACATGATAGTCTGAAAAGGCAATCAATTTTTAACCATAGCTTCATCCAAGACGGGGAAACTCTGTCGTAACTGCAACCAAACCCGTGTTCGCGCATTTGGAACATGCAGGCAGAACTTTGAGGACTAAAATGGATACGACTGTGATGATTGTCGAGGATGAAATCCTCGTCGCACTCGAGATGGAGTTTATGCTCGAGGACGCAGGCTGCACTTCGGTTGGTATTGCCGCAGACGCAAAATCTGCTCTTGCCCTCGCTGCCCAGACAAAGCCCGACATCGCGCTCGTCGATGTAAACCTGCGTGATGGCGCATCGGGCCCAGGAATTGCGCGGCACCTCAAGGAAATCTGCGCGTGTACAGTGGTGTTCGTGACCGCAAACCCACGTGCCATCCCGGCACCTTCAGGAGCCATTGGCGTCGTCGAGAAGCCGTGCAATCAACGAGACCTGAATGAAGCGGTCGCTTTTGCGATGGCGGTCCGCACAGGGAAGACCCCACCGCATCTGCATCACATGAGAGCTTACATCTGAGCCAAATTCGAAGGCGACTTCGAGAAAAGTTCCGCGCATCGGCAAGCGTATAGTCGGTGGTAAAACGTTTGATATCGTTGTTTGGTCAAGGCTCGCGGCTAAGACTTGTGTTTGGAATATCAACTGTCACAATCAGGCCGTCGGGTTTCCACTCCCGGGATAGTCGCCCGTTAAGCTGGTTGACGATACTGATTTCAACGAGCCTCGTTCCGAATCCGGCAGTTGATGGTGGTACGGCAATTTCAGGACCTCCGGTTTCTTTCCAGATAATGGAAGTTTCATTTTCAGAAACGGCGATCGCAATTGCGACTTTCCCTGACTCGTTGGCAAGTGCACCATATTTGATGGCATTGGTCACGAGTTCATGAAAAAGAAGCGCCAGCGGTGTCGCTCCCTTGTCATCGGTGAGGACGTCATCGCCGGAGACCAAAATCAAGCCTCGTTGGTACGCCGGATACGCCTCGAACAGGTTGGCGAGCATGCCATGCAAAGTAGTGGCTTGGACCTCCGGTCGGGAATCCTCGCTATGCGGGCGAACAAATTCATGCGCGCGGCCCAAAGCGGCGATACGAGAGCGAATCTCGTCCGCGAATGATTTTATCTCCGGCTTTTGTCGGGAGGAAAGCGAGATCAGGCTGGAGATGATCGCAAAGATATTTTTGATCCGGTGACTGAGTTCACGGCTCAGCAGTGCGTTGAGGTCCATGGCCTGCCGCGTCTGGTGAATGTCGGTACACGTCCCGTACCAGCGGATAATGTGCCCCTGTTCGTCCTTCACGCATTGGGCCCGGCCAAGCACCCAGCGGAATTCACCCGTGTGATGTCTCAGACGGTATTCAATCTGGTACGGCTCACCGGTATCGAGGGATTGACGCCACCGTGCTTTCGCCATGTCCTTATCGTCGGGATGAAGCATCCCACTCCAGCCATTTCCGTCGGCCGCCCCCTCCGGAAGACCTGTAAACTCGTACCAGCGTTGATTGTAGTAGTCGTGGTGCCCGGTTGGCGTGGTCGACCAAATCATTTGGTCAACAAAATTGACGATCGCATCGAAGCGCGCCTCTGTGCGGGCCAAAGCATTCACATTCGCGGCAACATCACGATCGCCCTTGTCCACTTCGAGCATAAGTATGACTTGACGCGCGAGAAGCGCAAGAATTTCGGTTTGTTCGTGGGTTAATCCTCCGGGGCGGGCTATTGTATCAAGCACACAGACGGTGCCAAGAACTTCGCCTTTAGCCGTTTTCAAGAGCGCACCGGCATAAAACCGAAAGGCAGGCGCTGCTGTTACAAGAGGGTTCGTGTTGAAACGATCATCTTGCGCAAGATTCTCCACAACAAGGGTTCTATCTTCTGCCAGCGCATGTTTGCAGATTGATATGTCAAGATCAGTCTCGCGCACACCCAGCCCAATTTCAGCCTTGAGGAATTGGCGGTCAACACCGATGAAATTGACTGCCGCAACGGGTGCGTTGCAGACAAGAGACGCAATCCGCGTGATGTCATCGAAGCGCTTTTCCTGTGGTGTTCCCAATACGCGCGACGCATCCAGCGCCGAAAGACGTCTGGAACTGTTTAATTCATCTTCCCACTTGCCCGTTTTCTTATAATCGGGCGGCAACAGTGCCATAGCGTTATCTTTAGAGGTCAAAACACTGCCTCTCTATGGCTTGGGGCATGGAGCATGGGGGTGATCGGTATGACCGCGCAGAAATTGCTAACGTGAAACGCATAATAGGCATAAAAGTTCCCAAACGGGCGCATTGCGACTGATATCTCTCAAAGATTCAGGCTGACACATGGCTTTCGGGTTCCCTTTGGTCGGCATGGCCAGAGGCTTGGCCATCAGGGAACTTTTCCTGCACCGGCAGGTTGCATGTTCGTCACATGTAAGGAATCGGTGGTCATGCAGATCGGACTCAAAATCCTCACTCAAGGATCAATTCTTGCCTTAGCCACCCTGTTCGCCGGCGGTGCCATTGGACAGACACCAAACCCTGATACGCAGCCACGTGTCGGCGCGGCATCCAGTGTAGAAGTCACGGCCTGCAAGGCGACTGCGCTCCTGGCTTTGAGCGAACGGGACGCGACGATCAAGGATATTTTCTTCGATGAGGATGGACTGACCTTCGCCCCCGCCAACACCAAAGTTGAGGATACGCCCATCAAGGTGATCATCATGGGCGATGCCTACCTGCAGACGAATAAACAGGACAAGTCCCGGCGGTTTCTCTGTCTGATTGGCGAAAAGGGCAAAGTGCTGCTGACATTCTTCACGGCGCGATAATGCAGCTTTTTGCTGCTCGAACCGCGCATGACCGATCCAGTAAACCGGTATTGCGCCACGGTTGACCACCGAGCTGCATAACAAAGTAGTGTCGAAACTATCGAAGGACGCTGAAAATCCTCCACAAAGCGGATGAAGCGGAACATTCCGAAGATCCTAGCGTTCAGTTTTAATCAACAAAATGGTGTAACGGCTCGATGATAATTGGCCGTCCCGCCCGTCAAATTTTGTAAAGGATCAGGCCATGATTGACTCAAACCTCAAGGTACTGCTGATCGAAGACAATGCACTTGTCGCCGAGGACATTTTGGAAGAATTGTCGTTGCGCGGGGTCAGCCGGGTTTCAACAGCCGACAGTTTGCATGAGGCCGTTCGTGTCATCGGGCACACGATGCCTGACGTTGCGATTGTCGATCTGACATTGAGAGACGGTGATACGGGCACACAGCTTGCCGTTGCGCTGTCGCGCAGTGGCGTAAAGGTTTACGTCTATTCAGGTTGTGCAACGCTGAAGCATGCGCTCATGAGTGTGAATCA
>JANMLW010000099.1:0-22147 GCA_031372765.1 Hyphomicrobiales bacterium | reverse complement strand
CCACCAGCACTACCACCGGCTGGGCGCGGGCCACGATCTGCAAAATTGCGATCCCCAAATCCACGATCCCCGTCGGTACGCGGGCCACGGGGTGCCTCTGGCCTGGCTGCATCTGTCCTTGGCGGACGATCTCCCGCAGGACGATCTCCCGCTGGGCGTATGGTATCCAAACGCTGCGGACGGTCACCGTACCCACGGGGTTGATCATGCCGCGGACTGGAATCAGCAGGGCGAGGCGAACGCGGTTCTTCACCAAGGCGGCGCACGGCTTCATCCTGCCCACGGCGCTTCAACTCATCTTCACGGTTGCGGCGCTCATCTTCCTCGCGTTTGCGCGCTTCAGCCGCATCACGCTCCCGCTGCTCAGATTCCGCTTTGACAATGCGCTGGCGCGTATCATCATCCGAGCTCTTGCGATCATCGCCTTCCCGGCGGCTTGCGTCCATAAGGGCGGCCTGACGGGCTGTCTGCTCGTTCTCGGACAAGGTACGCAACACCATGCCGCCAGCGGGGCGCTGCTGCAATGGCGGTTTCAGGGATACCGTTCCTGCAGGCTTGACGTCGCCGGAAGGTCCCGGGCCTTGGCCACTGCCGGGTCCCTGGACAATACCAGGGCCCGTGGTGCGGCGCTTGACCACTTCCACTGCAACGGTCTTCGACCGCCCATGGGAGAAACTCTGACGCACGGTTCCTGCGCCCGCATCAGCAGGCCGCTTCAGCGACAGCGTCATTTTTGGCGCGACGCTCAGTTTGTTGTCGCCAGAGTTCTTGTCGTCAGTCATCCAGATCGTTGTCCTGCAGCCATGTGTCCAAACATTGGTTCAGACATAGAAGTCATTAATTCTCACGCACGAAAGGGCCGGTCGATGGGGCTTCAACAGCCTCATCCGGCCCAGTTTCATCGAGGGCACCAAAGCGGTATCGAACCAGTCTCTGGCACCTTCGTGTGAAGGCATCACTTGCGGGTCCCGCAAGCAATGCGGCGTGTATTGCATTTTCGCGGCCCAAAGCCAAATCCAATTCACTGCCCGCCAGCAGAGAAAACAAAGGTATTGCATCCGATTTGCCGAATGTGCGGGTCACAGCCTGCAAAATCTTGCGGCGCCCATCCTCACCCGCGTCACTGGCAGCAATGAGAACGGTGGCTTTGCCCTTCTCGATAAGGGCTTCCACCTTGACAAAACCGGTGATCAGCAAGCCGGCCTTGTTGGCCATGGCCAGTGATTGGCGTACATCCTGGGCCAGTAGTTGATCGACCATTCCGGCCAAATCATCAGGCAGGATGACCGGCTGTTTCAAGCTGCGTGCAAAGGCTTTCTTTTTCAAGCCAAGCTCAAGCGCGGCCCGGGTCGCATTGACCCAGACACCGCGTCCCGGCAACTTGCCTTTGATATCAGGTGTGAGCACACCTGAAGGGTCCAGCACAAAACGGATCAGCGCATCAACAGGGCTTACCACACGCGTGGCGACACAGGTGCGGTTCGGGCCTTTTTCCTCGTCGTCCGTACCCAAACCCACGCCAATGCACCTTTCTGTCAGTCCATCACATCAGGCTGATGTCGTATCAACTTCCTCGGCCACAGGCGCCTCGATCCAGCCTGCCTTGACGCGGGCTGACATGATCAATGATTCACATTCATCACGTGAGAGTTCAAAACCATCAAGGAAGCCGGCATTGCGTGTGTTCTGGCCGTCCTTGCGTTCTGTCCAGCCTGCAAGATCATCCGTGGCGCAACC
This sequence comes from Hyphomicrobiales bacterium, assembly GCA_031372765.1. GTDB lineage: Bacteria > Pseudomonadota > Alphaproteobacteria > Rhizobiales > Beijerinckiaceae > JADCCX01. Next base: position 20,410 of record JANMLW010000099.1, on the reverse strand, counting down.
GGCAAGATCCTCGATACTTTTCACATCGTTCTCACCGAGCTTCACCATCATGGGAGTGGTCACTCCCTCGATTTCGCGCAATTCGTCAAGCACGCCCAGTGCCGTCCTCTGTCCATCGAACTCGGCTTCCACCGAAGCAAGATGCTCCTCGGCACGGCGTTTGATTTCCTGCGCCGTATCATCATCAAAACCATCGATGGAGGTCAGATCACCCATGTCGACAAAGGCGAGTTCCTCCACCGAGCGGAAGCCTTCCGAAGCCAGCAACTGACCGACAACCTCATCCACATTGAGCGATTCCATGAAAATCTGCGTACGGGCCTGGAACTCTTTCTGACGGCGCTCGCTTTCCTCAGCCTCGGTCAGGATATCGATATCCCAACCTGTCAGCTGGGAGGCAAGACGCACATTCTGTCCACGACGACCGATCGCCAGCGACAGCTGCTCATCGGGCACGACAACCTCGATACGCTCGGAATCTTCATCAAGCACAACCTTGCTTACCTCGGCAGGCTGCAAGGCATTGACGATGAAGGTCGCCACATCTTCCGACCACGGAATGATATCGATTTTCTCGCCTTGCAACTCGCCAACGACTGCCTGCACGCGCGAACCGCGCATACCCACGCAGGCGCCAACCGGATCAATCGATGAGTCGCGGCTGATAACGGCGATCTTGGCGCGTGAACCAGGGTCACGGGCCACGGCCTTGACCGTGATGATGCCATCATAGATTTCCGGCACTTCCTGACCAAATAGTTTGGCCATGAATTGCGGATGGGTGCGTGACAGGAAAACCTGCGGCCCGCGCTGTTCGCGCCGGACATCATAGACATAGCAGCGAATTCGGTCGCCCGGGCGGAACATCTCGCGCGGGATCAGTTCGTCGCGCCGTACAACAGCTTCGGATTTCCCCAGATCGACGATGACATTGCCATATTCAACACGCTTGACAGTGCCATTGACGATGTCGCCGATACGATCCTTGTATTCGTCGTACTGGCGGTCACGCTCGGCATCGCGCACCTTCTGGACGATCACCTGCTTGGCTGATTGCGCTGCGATGCGTCCGAAATCGAAAGGCGGCAGGGTTTCAGCAATGGCATCCCCTACTTGTGCAGCAGGGTTGCGATGGCGCGCCTCGACCACAGTGATCTCGCGGGCGTCATTGTCGATAATCTCAACCACATGCAAGTGCCTCGACAAACGCAATTCGCCGGTCTTGGGATCGATATGGGCATGAACATCGGTCTCCGCGCCATAGCGCGAGCGGGCAGCCTTGGCGATGGCATCTTCCATGGCCTCGATAACGATGCTGCGTTCTATCTGCTTTTCACGGGCAACCGCATCAGCGATTTGCAGCAGTTCAAGCCTGTTGGCACTTACAGCCATGGTGGTCTCTCCTCAGTAAGGCATTATTCAAGCGGCAATTGCCTGCGACGGTCCGGCTTGCGTGGCCGTATCTCCGCCGTTGGCAATTTGCCTGGTTTCTTCACTTTACCGCGGGCAGGGGCCGCGAGCGTTTTGGGTTGCGGTTTTTCAGACCGCCCCAATGCTGTGTCAATCAGCCGATCCGTCAGGACCAACCGCGCCTCATTCATGTCCGAAAATGACAGCGGACACTCCACAAGATCACCTGCCTTTGCATCGTCACGACGGATCGTCACCGTTGTTGCATCGCAGGCAATGATATCGCCCCGGAAACGCTTGCGTCCATGAGCGGCATAGACCATCTCCACCCGCGCCTCGTGGCCAGACCAGCGTTGAAAATCGATAGCCCTCACAAGGGGACGATCAATGCCCGGTGACGAAATCTCCAGATGGTAAGGCCTGTCCATTGGATCCTCGACATCGAGAATAGGCGAAATCGCCTTGCTGACAGCCTCGCAATCATCAACGCTCATGGTGCCATCAGCCTTCTCGGCCATGATCTGCACCGTGCAGCCGTTCAATCCATTGATACGAACACGCACGAGACGATAGCCTACATCGACGATGGCAGGCTCGATGACTGCCGCCACGCGTGCCGCCATGCCATTCTCGGTGATGAGCCTTGGCTCGTCCATAAAATCTCCGTTGCGGCTGCGCATCGGCAATAAAAAAGAGCGGGTCCGGGAGGGCCCACTCTCATAAAGCGATACGTCGCAAAATAAGTGTCTGACATTCCCATGCACCAGTATGAAGCAATTTTCAAGCGAATTGCAGTAACCAAATCAAGGAATGGCTCAAACTCGACTGTCTGCGGTAACCGGCTGGTGACAGTTGATGCCTATACTCGAATATGAGGGTTTGCATACATTCTGGAGCTTGGCTGGGTGCCGGGGTGAATTGTGGGCATTTAAACGGAGTTTTTCGCCTTGGCCCAGACCAACGACAATCCCCTTTCGTCTGCACTTGGAGATTTGCAAGTCGCCTTTCAGGCAAAAGACGCTGCCGGACGCTCGACCGTGGCTGACAAGGTCACCGATCTGTTTGTGCTGAGCGCACCCGGTTTCAACGAGACGCATATAGCCCTGTTCGATCAGGTCATCGGCATGCTGGCTTCGGCCATTGAAATCCGCGCTAGAGCGCGGTTATCTGAAAAACTGGCTGATATCGACAATGCGCCGCCTGGCGTGGTGCGCATGCTTTCACGCGATGAAATTGTTGTGGCACGCCCCGTTCTCTCGCGCTCTTCCCGACTCTCGGACAAGGACCTGGTGGACGCAGCCCTCCATGGTGGTCGTGACCATATGCTGGCCATATCCGAACGGCGCAACCTGACAGAGCCCGTCACCGATGTTCTGGTGGCTGAAGGTGATCGTGTTGTGGTCAATTCCGTAGCCAGTAATCCCACGGCCCGCTTCTCGGCCAAAGGCTATGACGCTCTGATATCCAGATCGCATGCCGATGAACTGTTGCAGGCAGCCCTTGGACGCCGCAATGATATCCCGCCGCGTCACATGGCCATGCTGTTTGAACTGGCCAAGCGCGCGGCGCGTGACAGGTTGCAGGGCGAAACCGGATTATCCGGCAACCGCATGATTTCACAGGCCGTCAACATGAGCGCCCGTGCAATAGCTGCCGAGACGGTTGCACGATCCGAAGCCTACAGAATGGCGGTGCGGGAAGTCACTGCATTGGCGCAGGAAAACGCGCTGTCGGAAATCACGGTGGCTGACTTCGCCCGCCACAAAAAACCCGACCACGCCATTTGTGGCATGGCTTATCTGGCCCAGTTGCCACTGAGCATGATCGAGCGGGCCATGACAACCAGCGATAATGATCTGCTGCTGATCATTTCACGGTCAATTGGTCTGAACTGGACGACAGTTCGTCTGCTTTTCTTGATGCGCACCGCGAACAAGCCAAGTCATACGCAGCTGGAAACACTTGCAGAGAGTTACGCAAAACTGACTGTTACGACAGCGCAGCGCGTGTTGCGTTTTCTGCATGCACGGGAATCAGCCAGCGGGCAGATCCGGGGTTGAGAAATCCTTCCGTCTGAACGTCAGATAAGCTGGCGTCCTGCCTTCGCGGAAGGCCTTTGCTTCATAGCGGGTGGTTATCCAGCCTGTGTAGGGCGTGATCCAGTCGGCGGGATTGGTGGCGTGCCATGACCAGTCGGCTGAGCCAACAATGCGGTCCAGGGTCCAGCCAACATAGTCATCAATGTCGCTGGCAAAACAGAATGTCCCGTGAGGCTTCAGACAACGGGCAAACAGGGCCAGTGTTTCCGCCGATATGAAGCGTCGCTTGCGCTGCCGGCGCTTGGGCCATGGATCGGGATAGAGCAGGTCTATCCAGTCGATACTGCCTTCAGGCAGGCACTCCAGCAGGTAAGTGGCATCGTTGTCGAACACACGGATGTTGCGCAAACCCAGTTGGTCGACATCGCGCAGCAGCTTGGCCATGCCATTGACGAAGGGCTCACAGCCGATGAAACCGACTTCGGGATATTCCTGAGCACGCTTCAAAAGATGTTCGCCGCCGCCAAAGCCGATCTCAAGACGGATGGATCGCGGCACAAAAGGGAAAAGCCCGACGGGATTGATGGGGCCGGTGCCGATCGGTATGCGCAGACGGGGCAGGACATCGGCAAAAATCGCGCTTTGCTGCGCACGCAAGGTCTTGCCCTTGCTGCGTCCGAAGAAGCGGCCGGTTGGGCGTGGCGCCAGCGTGGGGGGAGATGAGTCAGTCATGAAGGACGCCGATACCAATAAAAAGGGCTGGCGCAAAGGCCAGCCCAGTATTGATTTTATGGTTTAAAAAATCAGGCAACGGCCTTCTTGAGGGCGTCCACAAGGTTGGTCTGTTCCCAGGAGAAGCCGCCATCCCGCGTTGGCTTGCGGCCAAAATGACCATAGGCCGAGGTGCGGGCATAGATCGGCTTGTTGAGATCAAGATGGGTGCGAATGCCGCGCGGGCTGAGGTCCATGACCTCACCCAGAGCCTTCTCGAGCTTTGCGACATCAACCTTGCCGGTGCCATGCAGATCAACATAGATCGACAATGGCTTGGCCACGCCGATGGCATAGGCCAACTGGATGGTGCAGCGGTCTGCCAGCTTGGCGGCAACCACGTTCTTGGCAAGATAGCGTGCTGCATAGGCTGCCGAGCGGTCAACTTTTGTCGGGTCTTTGCCTGAGAATGCGCCACCACCATGGGGGGCGGCACCACCGTAGGTGTCCACGATAATCTTGCGACCTGTCAGGCCACAATCACCATCGGGACCGCCTATGACGAACTTACCGGTCGGATTGACGTGCCAGACAGTATCCTTGCTGATCCAGCCCTCAGGCAGGGTAGCGCGGATGACAGGCTCGACGATTTTCTGAACGTCCTTTGATGTCAATTTGGCATCGAGATGCTGGGTCGACAAAACAATCTGGGTAACGCCGACCGGCTTGCCATCAACATACTTGACAGTCACCTGGCTCTTGGCATCAGGACCGAGCACGCCACAGCCATGCTCGCCAGATTTGCGATACTTGGTCAGGACTTCCAGAATCTTGTGCGCATAATAAACCGGCGCGGGCATCAGCTCCGGTGTTTCGCGGCAAGCATAGCCAAACATGATGCCCTGGTCGCCAGCACCTTCATCCTTATTGCCGGCAGCATCGACACCAACGGCAATATCAACCGATTGCGGATGCAGCAGAACGTCAATCTTGGCTGTCTTCCAGTGGAAACCATCCTGCTCGTAGCCGATGGCCTTGATGGCCTTGCGCGCCACCGACTTGACCTTGCTTTTCATCGCCTTTTCATCAAGCGAGGTCCGCACCTCACCAGCAATGACCACGCGGTTTGTTGTTGCAAGCGTTTCGCAGGCAACGCGTACGGCCCATGGGCTCATGCCGGCCTTGACCGCTTCCTTGAAGAACAGATCAACAACCTCATCCGAAATGCGATCACAAACTTTGTCGGGATGGCCTTCAGAAACAGATTCGCTTGTGAACAGATAATCAGAACGTACCACCGGACAGTCTCCACAGTGTGAGCGCATTGCAATCAGGAATTACGGGTAACGCCTAAAACAACGCTATTCGGCGGCGGTCATAGCCAGAATGCGTTCTAAAGGTCAACCGATTTTGGACAAAACGTTCGTCATTACGAACAGATTATGCCTCGTCTCCGGCTGCCATGGCTTCAACAAGATCAAGAATTTTCTTGCGAACCTTCGTATTCTTGATGCGCATGAAAGCACTCAGAAGTTGTTTTCCCTCAAAACCGCCTGATAATTCAGCTACATAAGGCTTGGCGTCTGGCTCGGCAAACCCTTGTGTCATCGTCAGATCGGGTGATGCACCTTCAAAAAAGAAATTAACAGGAACACAAAGCACCTTTGATGCCTCCTGCAATCGGCTTGCGCCGATACGGTTCGCACCTTTTTCATATTTCTGGATTTGCTGAAACGTGATCCCGAGTGCATCACCCAGTTTTTCCTGACTCATACCCGCCAGGATACGCCTCATGCGGACGCGCGCACCTACATGGATATCAATAGGATTCGGGATTTTTTTCATAATTCAACAACAATTGGCAACCGGGTTGAAAGGCACGCAATGCAAAAGCGGGGGATCTATGAGGGAAGATCGGCACACACACACATTGCCAACCAGAGTTGTATGAAATGAAGTGTTAGTCTAGTTTTGTGCGAATGCAAAGTCCGAAGCAGCAGACAAGCATGATGAATGCAAGTTTATCACCAATATCACTATAAACGGTAGCCGTAAGCGCTTGTGGGAGGGGGCCGTCAACCACGCCCTCAACACCCAACGCAAGACTGTTCACAACGCGCCCCAGCGGATCAATAATGGCAGATATACCCGTGTTGGCAGCACGCACCAATGGTACTCCAAACTCTATAGTTCTTAACCTTGCTTGGGCAAAGTGCTGGTGAGGACCTGAAGTCAAACCGAACCAGCCATCGTTGGTGACATTCATCAGTACAGATGGCCGACTTCCGCCAGCAAGAAGCTCCCCAGGAAAAATGGCCTCATAGCAGATCAAGGGCAGCGCTGCGGGCATGCCCCTGATTGCCAGTGGCTTGCGACGAATGCCCGCTTCGAACCCACCTGGGACTTCGATGAACTGCTTGAGTCCCAACCGACCAAAGATATCCCTGAAAGGCAAATACTCGCCAAATGGCACAAGATGCGTCTTGTCATAGCTGTCGAGAATGACACCGTCCGGTCCGATCACATGCATGGAATTGAAATACCGCGCTGTACCGGTGGGGCCCACTGCATCTTCCGAGCGCGCTGCGCCGGTTATCAGCACAGTCCGGGGTTTCAACAGCCCTGCAATCTGTGACAAGGCTTGCTGCTCGCGGGCCAGAAGGAATGGAAAAGGCGATTCCGGCCAGACAAGGTGGGTTACATCAGCGATGCCTGAAACACCGGGGGTCGTTGCCCGATCGCTGAGTTTGAGATACCGCGACAGGACATCCTGACCGTTCATCCGGTGCTTTTCACGCTGGCTCAGGTTGGGCTGCATGATCCTTATCTTGATATCGGGCACCATGGCGACGCGGATCGTTTGAATCCGCCACAGTCCAAAACCGCTGATGGCCATTATGGATGCAAGAGCCACAACCGGCATCCGCCATCTTTGCACTGCCGTTACGCCTGATCCCAATGTGGCGGGCGATGCAAAGATCAGCAGGGCAAGCACCGTCAGTCCGTTCAAACCCACAACGGACGCAAATTGCGCCGTCCATTCCGCTCCTGCCAGCGCCTGACCGATGCTGTTCCAGGGAAAGCCGGTGAGAATGACACCGCGCAACCATTCCACCGCTGCCATGCCACCGGCAAAGGCAAAGATGCGGCGATTGCCATTGGACCAGAACAAGCGGGCCAGCACGAAACCACAGCCATGAAACAGCGCCAAAGCTGCCGGCAGACCCACAACGCCCAGTGGCAAGGCCCAGGCAAAGGCATCATCCTCAACCAGAAAGGCTGCGCCCAGCCACCAGAACCCGACAACGAAATAGCCAAACCCGAAACCCCAGCCGACGATGAAAGCCGACTTCAACGTGGCAAAGGAAAACCGGCCCTGACCTACGGTAGAACCGTCGAGCAGCCAGATCGCGACCGGAAACGACAGCGCCAGAGCGGGCATAAGATTGAGCGGGGGCATGGAAAGCGCGGCCACGGCACCGGCCATCGTGGCCACAAACAGGCGCTTCCAGCCCCAGAGCAACAAAATGTTTTGCGCGATGCCCTGCATCATGCCCGGCTATCGCGGCGCATTAGACGTCTGAACGGGCAGTCCATCCTCGACCGTAGGATCGGAAACCGCACCAGCTACAGCAACAATCCCGACACTGGCCGAAGGGCCAGCCCCTGCCCGGCTGTATATCCGGATGCGCTTTATCCGGCGCGGATCAGCATCCAGCACCTCGAATTCAAGCCCCAGTGGCCCCTTGATCAACTCACCACGGGCGGGAACGCGCTGTGCCAATGTCACCACAAGGCCGCCGATCGTATCGACATCCGCTGCAGCGGGCTCCTCGGTCAAATCAACATCCACAACGCGCAGCACTTCATCGAGTGTCGCCTTGGCATCAGCAATGAAACGCCCGCTTTCAGCCTCTGCCTCGATCATGGCGCGGCTGGCATCATCATGCTCGTCCTCGATGTCACCCACGATCATCTCGACGAGATCCTCGATGGACACCAATCCATCCGTGCCACCATATTCATCGACGATCAGCGCCATATGGGTGCGGGTCGCCTGCATGCGGACCAGCAAATCCATTGCCGGCATGGAAGGCGGGGCATAGATCACGGGGCGCAGTATCTTGGCGGACATCAGGGGTGCCGAGAGATCGACAAGGCCAAGGTCGATGCTTGCACCATCCTTGCGCTTGCGGCTGCGCGGCAGACCCGTTTCGGCCTTGGACGACATGAAATCCAGGAAGTCACGGATATGCACCATGCCCTTGGGATCATCCAGCGTTTCACCGTAAGCAGGCAAGCGCGAGTGCCCTTGCGTGCGGAAAACGCGCAGCAGGTCCCCCATGCTGATGTCGGCTGAGACGGCAATAATGTCGGCACGCGGAATCATCACATCCGCCACCCGCACCGATCGGATGCTGAGAATGTTGCGCAGCATGATGCGTTCCTGCGCGGTAAACTCCGCCGCAGGGCCGCGCATCTCGAGCGCATCCTCGATATCATCGCGAATGGATACGGTATTCTTGAACCCGAGCGCGGCCTTCAGGCGCCCCAGCCAGCCATCCTGACCGGATGATGGGTTGGTTGCGCCAGGCTTCTCCCGTTCGGCCTTGTCGTCGGTCGAACTCATGCTTTGGGCGTCTCCAGTGGCTCCAGATCGCCATAGGGGTCAGCTATGGCAAGCGAAGCGAGAATCAACGTTTCAAGCGCTTCCATACGCTCTGCTTCGTCTTTCGTCATGTGATCATATCCAAGCACGTGCAAAACACCATGCACGACGAGATGTGCGACGTGGTGTTGCATGGCCCTGCTCTCCGTCGCCGCCTCCTGATGAACGGTTTCAAAGGCCAGGATGACATCCCCAAGAAACGGACTTTGCGAAATCCGGTCCGCGGTCACGGCCGGAAAGGACAGCACATTGGTTGGCGAGTCCTTGCCACGCCAATCCCGGTTGGCGGCTGCCACAGTGGCATCATCCGCAAGCGTTACCGACAGTCCCGCACCAGCCAGAACGGGCACACCACCCATCGCTATGGCCCGCTTGGCGGCCTTGCGCGCCACAGCGGATACGCCCGGCACACTACGCCAATGGGTTGCGTGGCGCTGAACATCGATGGTTACATCAACACGGTAAGTCTGTTTGGCGGTCACATCTCACGCCGCTGATGCGTGCCGCCAGCGTCCTCGTAAGCCTTGACGATCCGCCCCACCAAATCATGCCGGACCACATCGCCGTAGCCGAAGCGCACATGGCCCACGCCTTGCACTGTCGACAGAAGTGCGGTTGCCTCGATAAGGCCTGACTTCTGTCCCGGCGGCAGATCGACCTGTGTCGGATCACCCGTTATGATCATCCGCGAGCCTTCACCCAGACGCGTGAGAAACATCTTCATCTGCATCGAAGTGGTGTTCTGTGCCTCGTCCAGCAACACGATGGCGTTGGTAAGCGTGCGCCCACGCATGAAGGCGAGGGGTGCCACCTCGATCTGTCCGGTCTGCAAGCCGCGCTCGACAATCCGCGCCTCCATGAAATCATGCAGCGCATCATAAATTGGCCTGAGATACGGATCGACCTTGTCTTTCATATCGCCGGGCAGGAAGCCGAGACGTTCGCCAGCCTCGACAGCGGGACGCGACAGGATCAATCGCTCAGCAAGGCCCTGTTCAATAAGCTGCACGGCGTAGCCAACCGCCAGCCACGTCTTGCCCGTACCGGCAGGCCCTTCGGCAAAGACCAGTTCATTTCGCTTCAGGGCTCTCAGATAAGCATCCTGCGCCGCGTTGCGGGCGCGGACGGGACCGCGCTTGCGGGTAATGATGTGATCGAAGGCTGTGCGGGCCGCATCAGCCTTGGCCGGGAACAACTGCCCCTGCAAAGCCGCTTCCTGCAAGGCACCGTCTACATCACCGGTCGAGAAGGCTTTGCCGGCCTTTGCCTGCTCATACAGCAATTCCAGCGTGCGGCGCGCTCGGTCTATGCCCTCTGGCGATCCCTTGAGGATGACGTGGTTGCCGTTGACGGTGGTGATGACGGAAAGGCGCCGCTCGATATGCGCGACGTTCTGGTCATACAGACCGAACACCAGACTGGCACGTTTGTTATCATCAAAGGAGAGGGTGAGGTCGCTGGGGCCTTTTGGGCCTGCAAGTGGAATGGCATTCATTGCCGCCGATACGGGTGGCACAACACGCTTCATCGATGTCAAACTTTGCTCTCCGCCGGGTTCTCGCAGTGCCCTTGAATGCATTGAATCACTCTACCGTCGTACTTTCGTCCCGAACGAGAACGCCCGCAAGTGAGTTTGATGCCACACCCGATATTTTTACGCGGGCTATGTGACCGATCAATGACTCCGGCCCATCCACATGCACCGCCTGCAACGTGGGTGACTTGCCGCCGATTTGACCGGCGTTACGACCCGGCTTCTCGAACAGCACATCCACCTCGCTGCCAATCATCGCCAGATTGAACGCCGTCTGCTGCTCCAGCACCAGCGCCTGCAACGCGGCCAGACGCTCCGTCATCACGGCTTCGGGCACCTGCAATGGGCTATCCGCCGCTGGCGTGCCGGGGCGCGGGCTGTATTTGAACGAATAGGCCGAGGCAAAGCGCACGGCGCGGATGAGGCTCATTGTTTCCTCGAACTCCGCATCGGTTTCGCCCGGAAACCCGACTATGAAATCTGACGTCACGGCGATATCGGGCCGGGCCACACGGGCCTTCCCGATAATGGCGAGATACTCCTGCGCCGTGTGCCTGCGGTTCATGGCTTTCAGGATGCGGTCCGAGCCTGATTGCACTGGCAGATGCAACGAGGGCATTACCTCTTGCACATCACGGTGGATGGCGATCAGTTCATCATCCATGTCCCGCGGATGGCTGGTGGAATAGCGCAGGCGGTCTATGCCCGGCACAGCCGCGATGCGACGCAACAACTGGCCCAAAGTCCATGAAGAACCATCCCCGCCGGTGCCATCGTCCCCCAGCCCGTGCCAGGCGTTGACATTCTGCCCCAGCAAGGTGATTTCGCGCACGCCGCCCGAAGCCAGCGCCTCGGCTTCGGCCACTATGCGGGCAACCGAGCGGGAATTTTCCGCCCCCCGTGTGTAAGGCACGACGCAGAAGGTGCAGAACTTGTCGCAACCCTCCTGTACGGTGAGGAAGGCCGTAACCCCGCGTGCGCGGGTTCTGGCCGCCTTGGCGGAGGGCAGATGAGCAAACTTGTCCTCGGGTGGAAACTCCGTGTCGACTGCATGGCCCGTGAGCCTGGCTTCGGCCAGCAGGTGCGGCAGGCGGTGATAGGCCTGCGGTCCCACAACCAGATCAACCACCGGCGCGCGGGCGATGATCTCCGCACCCTCCGCCTGCGCCACGCAACCGGCGACGGCCACTGTCAGGTCACGTCCGGAATCAAAAAGTGTCTTTTTATATTCGCGTATGCGGCCAAGCTCGGAATAGACCTTCTCCGAGGCCTTCTCGCGGATATGGCATGTATTGAGGATCACAAGGTCAGCGTCAGCCATCTCGGTGGTTTCGGTGTAGCCCTCGGGCGCCAGCACATCCGCCATGCGCGTGGCATCATAGACATTCATCTGGCAGCCATAGGATTTGATGAACACGCGGCGGGGGGGGGCGGCGGATGCCAGGTCGATTGGCTGTAGCGGGAGGACGGACTTCATGCCTTGTGGTTTAGCAGGGAGGCGCTGTGGGGGGAAGGATCAGATTGCGGATGCGCGTTTATCCCGAATCCGCTATCGAACCCGCAACAAGGAATTTCCCATGTCCCTCATCGATGGTCCGCGCCTCGCTGCCAAATCCGGTACAGCCAAGCAACTCGTGGTGTTTCTCCACGGCTACGGGGCTGATGGCAACGACCTGATCGGCATCGGCAAGCAATGGGCGCAACTGCTGCCCGATGCCGCGTTTGTCTCGCCCCACGCGCATGAGCCCTGCGGCATGAGCCCCATGGGCCGCCAGTGGTTTGGCCTCACTTTTAGGGATCCCAACGAGCGCTGGGTGGGCGTCAACGCCGCCCGGCCGACGCTGGATGCATTCCTGGACGCAGAGCTTGCGCGGCTCAATCTGGATGACAGCAAAATGGCACTGGTAGGCTTTTCACAGGGCACCATGATGGCGCTGCATGTGGGCCTGCGCCGTAGAACCGCCCCCGCCGCCATCGTCGGCTATTCCGGAACACTGGTGGGCGACGAGCACCTGAAGGCCGAGGCTACCGTCAAGCCGCCGGTGCTGCTGGTGCACGGCGATCAGGACGAGGTCATCCCGCCCCAAGCACTGTTCCACGCCTCACAGGCGCTGGGAGCCGCCGATATCCCGGTGGAATGGCACATGTCGCAGGGCATCGGTCATGGGATTGATGGCGATGGGTTGATGCATGGCGTGAGATTTATGCACCGGAGTTTTTTTCAAGCAAAGGCGCTGTGATTCAACGTGCCGCTGTTTGTGCATAAATCTTGAGTTATGATCAGATAAATAGCTTCACGCCACCTCTTGTAAAAAAATATTGTCGCGATATCCTTTTAATTGAGATTTTAACAACCGTGGGAGCGGAAAATGAATAGAAGGGCTACAATCAGGTTAAGGGGGCTTAGTAGTCTGCTTGTTATCGGCACGCTCGCGTCTGCCCCTATATTGTTGAGCGCAACACAGGCTCAGTCCCAAAATTTCGATTTAAGCACTTATCGTGGCAATGACCCAGATGCTCGTTCCGCGCGAGGGTTCTGTTGGACAAAGGTCGGTGTACCGAAGACAAGCAGTGCACGCACCATTGAAGAGTATACCGCCCTGAAAGCTTGCATCGATAAGGTGCACGCCTCATTCGTGCCCGCTAAGTCAGGGCCAACTGCACAGTCGTCGCGCGGGAGCTGCATCCGAGAGCTTGCTGGCTCACGCTACAATCGTGAGACAAAAGGCTTCTCAAATCAGGATGCGACGCTGGTAAGCACCAAATGTGGCTCTTCGTGATAAAAAAAGCAGCGTTGCAAACATCTTGTTCCACACACCAACAACCCTCATCCCGCTTTTTCCAATGCCTCCATATACACTGCCGCAGCACAGCATTGATCCGCGTTTGATAGCCAGCGCCCCGCTTCTTGAACCATGCCAGCACATCGGCATCCAACCGCATCCCCACGGAAACCTTGGGCGGAATGGTCAGCGCGGCGCAATCCTGTATGCGCCTTCACCCCGCCTTACGTTTCCCAGTCGTATCCACATAGCTCGCCGGCACCCCACTGATGCGGCTCTGGTATCCCTTGCCGGTCGCCTTGAAATGACCAACCACACGGCGGGGCAGACGCAGAGCTAGATCGTCGATTAACTGCCCCACGGCATGGTGCCGAAACCAAAAGTCAAATATCGGAAAATCCACAAGAAACTCGGAGTACCGAGGGACAATCACTGATCTGATCCTCCCCTTTTGGGGGAGGTGGCCTGAAAGGCCGGAGGGGGCTACTTTCCAATTGTCGAGATTGAAAGCCCCACCCGTCACGCTTCGCGTGCCACCCTCCCCAAGTGGGAGGGATCAACCGCGGTGCCACAAAATTCAGTGTAAAATCAATTTCAATGTGGAATGGTCTGGCCAAACAGTATCTGAAATCCAGCGCAATGGTTCGCCGAAGGCGTCAAAAGATCATTTGAAGAAGACACTTTTTGCTGGATTCCCGCTCTCGTGATCCGGCTGTGCCGGACACGGTCGGGAATGACAAGCCCCTCAATACGCGCCCTTGGCACCTGCCACACCACCCGCTCTCGCGGCATCAAGTGCCGCACGGCTTCCCGCCCGCAGCAGCAGGCCATCGGTACCGATCGACATCAGTTGATAGCCCTTGGCGGCGACTTCGGCCGCCCGTTTGCCATCGGCACAGAAAGCAGCGCCAAACTTGCCGTGGGCCTTGGCGCGGGCCACGATATGATCCAGCGCCTTGTCGACTTCGGGGTGCAGCTGGTTGACCGTTGCCCCGTTGGTGAGCGCAATGGAGAGGTCCGATGGGCCGACGAACACGCCGTCGATGCCCGGCACCGCCAGAATGTCGTCAAGCGCCGCCATGGCAGCGCGGGTCTCGATCATGGCGATGGTCAGCACGAAGCTGTTGGCCTGCGCCAGATAATCCAGCATCGACAGGCCGGTGAGTGCCAGCGCCTTGTGCGGCCCCCAGCTGCGCTCACCCATGGGAGGAAACTTGGTGAAAGCCGCCAGCGACTTGGCATCTTCCACGGAATTGACCATGGGTGCGATAATGCCCGCCGCACCGGCATCCAGCGCGCGCGAAGCGGTGGCAAATTCTCCCACCGGCACGCGGACAATTGCAGGCTTGCCAGCCAGCGCGCAAGCCGCGATGCCCTGCACCGCCACGGCATAGTCCACCGCACCGTGCTGCATGTCGAGTACGGCGCAATCAAAGCCTTCGCGCACCATCAGTTCCGGCACCAGCGGATCGGGGATGCCGCACCAGGCTGCAAAGGCTGGCGCGCCGTTGCGCACGCGGTCGGCAAAGGCTGCTGCGGTATGTGTCATGAGATCCCCCAGGATTTCCCGTTCTGTCATAAGGACATCATCTTAGGGGGAGATGCCCAAAACAAAAAGCCCGGTTTATGACCGCGCTTCATTAAAACAAGTGATCAGTTCAATACGTATGTTGCTGTCAGTGACGCCTCGTACAGTCAGTTGGAATGAACGAGCCAATGACGAAATGAACCGTTCCGCGTTTGCCGGAGGCTCCATCTCTTGAGAAGGCGCAGCGGAAATCCCCCCTTCATGGGGGGGAGGGGGAAAATTCAGTGTCAACGCCGCTTGGTCTAATGAACGGTTTTCTGTTCCAGTTCATGCTTGACCTTGGTGATCGTATCCTTGAGTTGCAACTTGCGGCGCTTGAGACTGGCTACTTTTTCCTCATTGGACTGGGCATGCTGAAGTTCCTGGGCAATCTCCATATCCAATACCCGGTGCTTGCGCTCCAGTTCCACAAGATGCGTTTCGAGGGACATAGGCATACCTCCTTTGTCAAGATCGACTCACCAAAACTGACATAAGTTCAGCCGACTGTCCAAGAAGATCGTTTGCGCAGTGCAGCAATTGATGATCACTTTACTTTTGCGTTTGTGACTTGTGTCTGTGTGACATTTGCTGAAACAAGTCTCTCGAGTGTCTCCAACCTGTCCGCCTCGCTGGAGGGTTTGTCCCAACGGATGCGGGAAATACGCGGGAAACGCATGGCAACACCGGACTTGTGGCGTGGCGAGCGGTTGATGCCCTCGAACGCCACCTCCAGCACCAGACCCGTTTGTGCATTGGCAGTGACGACACGCACGGGGCCATAGCGATCAACGGTGTGTTTGCGTACGAACCGATCAAGGTCGACCAGTTCCTCATCGGTGAAGCCGAAATAGGCCTTGCCGACCGGCACGAGTTCTTCGCCAGTCGACCCCTTTCGCCAGACGCCAAAGGTAAAATCCGAATAATAGGACGAACGCCTGCCATGGCCGCGCTGCGCATACATCAGAACAGCGTCCACGAGCATCGGATCACGTTTCCACTTATACCAGAGACCCTTGGGGCGGCCCGGAAGATAGGCACTGTCCCGGCGTTTGAGCATGCAGCCCTCGATGGCTTCAGTATCCTCACCGGCACCGCACAGAGCCGGATCAGCGCGTGCGACTGCAAGTTGCTCCCAGCTATCAAAGCGGATCAATGGCGACAGATCGAGGCGGGACGAAGGATTGGCCACAATGGCATGCTCAAGGCGGGCGCGCCGCTCGACGAAGGGCAAGGCACGTATATCCTCGGACCTATCCACCAGTAGGTCATAAACACGGATATGAGCCGGGTATTCCAACATTATGCGGGCGGTCACCTGCTTGCGGTTAAGCCGCTGCTGCAAGACATTGAAGCTCTGTATGCGACCGTCCCGCACCACAAGCAATTCACCGTCGATGGTGCCTATAAAAGGCATTGCTTCGGCAAGGTCCGGAAAAGCTGCCGAAAGATCTTCCCCGGTGCGGGAATAAAGGCGCACGACGCGTCGTCCTTCCCGATCAATTCCTGACGAGGCCTGAACCCGAATGCCGTCCCATTTCCATTCCGCCACGAAATCTTTGGCAGCCAACTTGCCGAAATCGGATTCTTCCAGCGCATGCGCCAGCATGACCGGGCGATACGGCACAGGATCATCCGATAACGGTCGGCCGCCCTTGCCCTCTACCCAAGCAAAAAGCGATATATAAGGTACCGATAGGCCGTGCCAGACCTGCTCGATATCATCGGGTAAAACGGACCCCAATGCAGCAACCGCTGTCTTGGCCAGACGCGCTGAAACACCGATGCGCAGGCCGCCAGTGATCAGTTTGAGCAAGGCCCAGCGGCCGGTTTCATCCAGTGCATCAAGCCAACAGGCAAGATGTCCGGGCAAGGCTGATTTGTGAGCTGATCCAAGGGTGGCAATGACGCTGGACAACAGGGGCACGTCAACTGATTGCGCATTGGTATCGGTGGGCCAAAGCAGGGCGACGGTTTCGGACAGATCACCCACGTAGTCATAGGACAGCGCAAACAGGACGGGGTCCGTGCGCTCCGTAATCAGCTGGCGAATCAGCCCTGCCTTGGCCTGCGCAAACACCAGAGAACCGGTTATGGCGGCAAGGGCATAGCCGCGCTCAGGATCCGGTGTCTGGCGAAAGTACTGCACCATCAACGCAATCTTGGCATTGCGGCGCGGCTCATAGGCAAGTTGATCCAAGAGAGCGGCAAAGCGATTCATGCCGGTTCGCTCTCGCCGTCATCACCATAACCCACGAGATTAAGCGGTTTTGCACGAATGCCCTGTGTGGTTGCCCAGTGCACCAGACCATCCTCCTGTCCATGGGTGACCCACAATTCGGAGCAGCCGGTTTCTGTGATTGTCCGGCACAGATCAGGCCAATCAGCATGATCCGAGACGATCATTGGCAGTTCCACTCCGCGCTGGCGGGCACGGGCACGTGTCTGCATCCAGCCCGAGGCGAATGCCGTGACAGGATCAGGAAACTTGCGCGACCAGACATCGTTGAGCGAGCCCGGCGGGCAGAGCACGATCTCGCCTTTCAGGCCGGCGCGATCTGCCGCCCGTACCAATACACAATCGCCCAGATCAATGCCTTCATCCCGATAGAACGCCATCAGTTTTTCCATTGCACCATGAATGTAGATTGGTCGGTCGTATCCGGCCATGCGGATGAGCTTGACGATCCGTTGTGCCTTACCAAGGGAATATGCCCCCACAAGATGGGCGCGGTCAGGAAAGAGCGCCAGAGACCGCAGCAGTTTGTCCACTTCGCCGCTGGCGGGGGGATGGCGGAAAACCGGCAGGCCGAAGGTGGCTTCCGAAACAAAGACGTCGCAGGGCACCACCTCGAACGGGTGGCAGGTGGGATCATCTGCGCGCTTGTAATCGCCAGAGACGGCGATGCGCATGCCGCCTGCCTCCACCAGTATTTGTGCCGAACCAAGCACATGGCCAGCGGGTTGAAACTGCACGGTCACACCACCGATGGTCAGGCGCTCGCCCATTGTCGCGATCTGTTGCTGACCGCAGAAATCTGCGCCGTAGCGCACAGTCATGATGGCTAGCGTCTCCCGCGTGGCCAACACATGACCATGGCCCGCCCTGGCATGATCGGCGTGGCCGTGGGTGATCAGCGCGCGCTTCACCGGTCGCACGGGATCAATGTGGAACCCGCCAACAGGGCACCACAGGCCTTCCGGCGCAGGATGGAGAAGGTTAGAGGCTTTCACGGGCGCTTTCATGAGAATTTTCATGGGTGCATTCACGCGGTGGCAATTCGATGTCCTTTTGTTTCTCTTGAGAACAGAAAAAACAGGCTCTATACGCTGTTCATACAACCAGCCGCGCAGTCGGCGAAAGGGCAACAGATGACAAGTGTCGCAGTGTCGCAAGCAACCGGACCTCTGATCAACCGCGTCTGGGCCGCCAATGGAGCCAACAGCCTTTTGCGCCATGGCGTTCTGGCGCTTGCCGGTGTGGCATTGTTGACCCTGTCCGCCAAGGTAAGCGTACCGTTCTATCCCGTGCCGATGACCCTACAGACGCTTGCTGTGCTCCTGATCGGCGCAGCCTATGGCTGGCGGTTGGGCATGATCACCGTGGTGCTTTATCTGGCGCAGGGCTTTTTTGGTGCACCCGTGTTTGCCAATACGCCACCCGCTGTTGCCGGACCGCTGTATTTCATGGGGCCAACCGCAGGCTTTCTGATGGGCTTCGTCCTCTCAGCAGGTATCGTTGGTTACGCCGTCGAAAAGGGGGCGAGCCAATCATTCATCAAACTTGCCGGCGCCATGCTGCTGGCGCAAATCGTGGTATTTTCGCTGGGCACCCTCTGGCTTGGTTTTTTTGCCTCCCTTGCCAATGGAGCAACAGGTGTCGGTGCGGCCCGTGCCTGGTCCGTGATCCAGAATTTCATGCTGGGTGATCTGTTGAAAACCGGAATCGCAGTGATGCTGGTCAATGTGTTTGCCCGCAGGACAGCGCTGTGATCTTCACGTCCATTGACGTCAGATTTTGGCTATTGGCGCTGACGGCAGCACCAGTCCCTTGTCCCAGTAGGGTGGATTCCCGAATCGCTCATTCAGGAAGTCCATGAACACCCGTACCTTGTGGGCCAGATGCCGCCGCGACGGATAGACCGCATGAACCGCCACGCGTGCGGAGGCCTGCCATTGCGGCAAAACGATCTGCAGGCGACCGCTATCGATCTCCGGCCCCACATCCCAGGTGGAGCGCAACGCAATGCCGACACCCGCCAGAACAGCCTCGCGGATGACTTCGCTGGAATTGGTGCGGATGGCACTTTCAACCCGTACCGTCGATGGGCCATCGGCACTTTCCAGACGCCAGTGATCGACATTATGCACCAGCAATTTATGCCGGGTGAGATCAGTCAAGGTTTGCGGTTCACCATGCTCAATCAGATAATGCGGTGTGGCGCACAACACACGGTGATTGGGGGCAAGGCGTTTCGCCACTAGGCTTGAATCAGCAAGATCAGCGATACGGATAGCCAGATCATAGCCTTCTGCCACAATGTCCACGAACTGATCCGAGAGAGACAAATCGACTGTGATGTCGGGATACTGTTTCAGAAATACCACGAGATGCGGCGCAACATGCATGCGCCCGAAGGATGTGGGCGCCGAGACGCGCAAAATGCCGCGTGCCGATGCCGCGCGGCGTGAAACCCAGGCCTCTGCCTCATCAACAGAGGCGAGAATGGCAACGACACGCTCGTAAAATCCCTTGCCTGATTCGGTCAGCGCAAGTTGCCGGGTCGTACGATGCAACAACCGTGTGCCCAGGCGCTCTTCCAGTGATTTGATGCGCTTGGAGACGACGGGCGGCGACAGCCCGAGTTCCCTTCCGGCGGCTGACATGGACCCCGCCGTAACGACACGGGCGAAGATATCAAGTTCAGCAAGGCGATCCATCAGACATCCTGCCACTGATGACTGATTGAAATCACGGTGTAAGATGCCGGGGCTTGATATCAGCAACACCAACCGGAACGCTATCCGTCTCGCTGACTTCAATCTGAGGCGCTGTTTTCTGATCGCCCCGTTTTTGAATTTCAATGGCCTGGGCCATGACTGAGCCCTTTTTCTCGCGGCGAAACACCAGAATTTTGGATGGCACGTAAACCCGTTTGCGCGACAGCCAGCCTTCGGGCTCCGAGATATGGAATTCATCGATGCCAACATACTCCCAGCCGCTGGCAGCCTCGCCGTTCATGATATCTTCAAAGGCTTTGACGGCCTGGTCCCGTGCTTTTGCACTTTTGACGGCGACAATTGTCGGTCCGGCGACGCATTTATATTCGAATGACATTTCGGCTCCCCGCGCCTTGGTTGCACGCACTGATTAACCCGCTTTAGGCGCAAACGCGCAAACATGGTGAAAAAAAGGTTAATGGAGGTGTAAACAATCCTTCGCGCAACGCCCGCAATCAGCTAGACGACAAACATGACAGAGATATCCGATACAGCGGACATTACCGCCTTGCCCTTCGAGAAGGCATTGCAGGAGCTTGAACAGATCGTCACCCGTTTGGAACGGGGCGATGTACCTCTCGACGAATCGATCAAGATTTACGAGCGCGGCGAAAAGCTCAAGGCGCAATGCGAGCTTCTGCTGCGCAAGGCAGAACTGCGCGTTGACGTCATCACGCAAGGGGCTGACGGCAAGGC
>JANMLW010000071.1:0-23324 GCA_031372765.1 Hyphomicrobiales bacterium | reverse complement strand
GGCCTGCCGCCCGCGCCTTGGTCTGCACGGCCTTGAGCACTTCCATGCGGATGTTCTCGTGGCTGTCATAACTCAGCGGATCGCTTTCCAGCGGCAAAATATGCTCTGTCACGAAAGCACGCGTGCGCAGGCGGATCGCATCAAGCTCAGGGGGTAGGGTGAAGTCCATCAGGGTGTCCGTCGCGTATCCGGGGTTGGTTAAAGACGATATCAGCGCTTTGTCCCGGATGCGAGTGCTCAAAATATCTCTGGGCCAACCAATCCTACATGCGTCACCCCGACAGGCACTTAGGCGTGTTCCCGCGCTGGACAGGGCAATGGTGCCGCCCTATCGTCTGAACTTTCCGATCCAGAAAGCATGCAAGACATCCTATGAGTGACGTTACACATATCGAAACCGACGCCCTGATCATCGGGGCCGGTCCCTGCGGCTTGTTCACGGTGTTTGAACTGGGTTTGCTGGATATCAAATGCCATCTGGTTGATATCCTGCCCAAGATAGGCGGGCAGTGCGCCGAACTTTATCCCGAAAAACCGATCTATGACATTCCCGGCTTTCCCGTGGTCACGGGACAGGGCCTTGTCGACAACCTGATGCTGCAGATTGCGCCTTTCGGTGCACAGTTTCATCTCAACCAGCAGGTCGACAGCGTTGTCAGCATTGGCACGCCGCAGGCTCCAAAGTTTCGCGTCAGCACGGATGCTGGTGTTGCATTCGAGACCAGTGTGGTGATCGTGGCTGCCGGTGGCGGCTCGTTTCAGCCCAAAAAGCCGCCGATTCCCAATATCGATGCCTATGAGGGCACGGGCGTGTTCTATGCCGTTCGCAAGATGGAGATGTTAAAGGACAAGGATATCCTGATCGTCGGGGGTGGTGATTCGGCGCTGGACTGGACATTGAATCTGGCGCCGATTGCCAAAAGCCTGACGTTGATGCACCGCCGCGATGATTTCCGCGCCGCACCCCATTCCGTCGAGCAGATGCGTGCCATGGTGGCGGATGGCAGGATCAACCTGAAACTGGGTCAGGTGACGGGTTTGAAGGGCGATGCGCCGCACCTTTCCGCCGCCACGGTCAAGGGCAATGATGGTGTCGAATTTGATATTCCCTGCAACACCATGCTGCCTTTCTTCG
Source organism: Hyphomicrobiales bacterium (assembly GCA_031372765.1). Taxonomy (GTDB): domain Bacteria; phylum Pseudomonadota; class Alphaproteobacteria; order Rhizobiales; family Beijerinckiaceae; genus JADCCX01. Next base: position 22,189 of record JANMLW010000071.1, on the reverse strand, counting down.
GTCTCACCATGAAACTGGGGCCAGTGGCGGAATGGGGCCTCAATCTGGATGAGAACCTGATCAGCGTGGGCACCGAAACCTTCGAGACATCGACGCCGGGCATTTTTGCCGTGGGCGATATCAACCGCTATCCGGGTAAACTCAAGCTCATTCTGTCAGGCTTTCACGAAGGTGCATTGGCCGCGCAGAAAGTACACCGGTACGTTTACCCGGACAAGCGTTTGACCTTCCAGTACACCACTTCATCCACCAGCCTGCAGAAGAAGCTCGGCGTTTCATGAATTGAAATCGAACCGGAAAGCGCAGCATGTCGATCTATCTTCGGCCCGAGACATTGGAACAAGCGCTTTCAGCGCTTTCCGAGGCTGCTACAAATCCACCTGCGGAGGCTATTGATCGCTTGACTGTGCTTGCCGGGGCAACGGATTTTCTGCCCGCAGAGACAACACGCCAAGCGTGGTTCCAGCCCAGCCCGCGCAGCATCCTGGATATCACGGCGCTTACAGGCCTGCGCGGTGTATCGCATGATGCGGACTCTATCCGCATTGGAGCCCTGACAACCTGGACAGACATTATCAACGCCGATTTGCCAGCGGCTTTTGACGGCCTGAAACAGGCATCAAGGCAGGTCGGCGGCGTCCAGATCCAGAACCGGGGAACTATCGGCGGCAACCTGTGCAATGCTTCACCCGCCGCTGATGGTGTGCCGCCGTTACTGGCGCTGGATGCCGCAGTTGAACTTGCAAGCGTCACCGGCATACGGCGTCTGCCGCTTGGCGCATTCATCCTTGGCAACCGCAAAACGGCATTGCGCGCTGATGAACTTGTGACGGCAGTTGTCATCCCCAAGCCAGCAATCAGCGAGCGCTCGGTTTTCTCCAAACTGGGCGCGCGCAGTTATCTGGTCATCTCGATAGCTTCCGTTGCTATCAATGTCGCTTGTGATGATGCGGGTTGTGTCACCGTCGTAAGAATTGCCGTTGGTGCCTGCTCGGCAGTGCCGCAGAGATTGACGATACTGGAGCAGCGGCTCGTGGGCATGCCGCTTGCCAGGGCAGCGTCCCTTTTGGCATCAGGTGATCTTGACTGCCTTGCTCCCCTTGATGATGTCAGGGCGTCTGCCGCCTATCGCAAGGGTGCGGCGGTCACGCTGGTTCGGCGTGCCCTGCTGGAAATGATTGAAGACCATTCGGTAGCGGCATGAACGCGCATCAACGCCCGGATCAGATTGTCCTGAACCTCACCGTCAACGGTATGGCGCAGATAATCAGTACATCCGCCAGCAAGCGCCTGACCGACATCCTGCGGGATGATTTGGGTCTTACTGGCACGAAGGTTGGTTGTGATGCGGGCGATTGTGGTGCCTGCACTGTGTCGCTCAACGGGGCGCAGGTCTGTGCCTGTCTGGTCCCGGTGGGGCAACTCGATCAGGCCACTATCGCAACCGTTGAGGGTCTCGCCACCACGTCAATAGGGGCCGCCTTGCAGAAAGCCTTTGCGGCTCACGGCGCGGCGCAATGCGGCATCTGTACCCCCGGCATGCTGATGGCAGCTGCTGATTTGTTAGTGCGAGATTTGGCACCCAACCTCGCAGCGGTCCAGGATGCATTGGGGGGCGTCCTGTGCCGATGCACGGGTTACCAGAAGATCACTGAAGCGGTGCTGGATGTGCAGCGGATTATGAATGAGCCAGCTGTATCATCAGACTGCGAGAATGCGCATCACAAGCCTTCCATTGGCACCCGGCTCGCCAAACTGGATGGAGCATCCCGCATCGATGGTTCAGCACTTTACGGGGCCGATCATGCGCCCGCTGATGCACTGTGGCTGCGTGTTATCCGCTCACCTCATGCCAGCGCCAGCTTTGTGCTGGGGGATCTCGCCGCATACGTCGCCTGCCATCCTGGCATTGTGCATGTGCTTTCCGCCAAGGATGTGCCGGGCGAGAACTCGTTTGGCATCTATCCCGATCTGAAGGATCAGCCGGTGCTGGCTGATGGTCATGTGCGCTATCGCGGCGAGGCCGTGCTGGCGCTGATTGGTGATAAAGAGGCCATCAACGCCGTCCATGCTGCTGATGTACCGATCACCTGGCAGGTAGAGCCGGCCCTCATAGGTATTGCAGCTGCAACCGCGACGGGTGCGCCCGCATTGCATTCTTTCAGGCCTGATAATGTGCTGACGCGTGGTCATGTTGAGAAGGGCGATCCGGATGCAGCCTTTGCCGGTGCCGCACATGTCGCTGAAGGCATGTTTGAAACCGGCTTTGTCGAGCATGCCTATATCGAGCCGGAAGCGGGCTATGCTTGCAGGATGGGCAACCGGATGGAGGTCTTCGCCTGCACGCAGGCCCCTTACATGGACCGGGATGAAGTGGCCCGCGTGCTTGGCCTTCCGCTGGAGGGTGTGCGCATCATTCCCTCCGCCTGCGGCGGCGGGTTTGGTGGCAAGCTCGATGTCTCGGTGCAACCACTTTTGGCCGTGGCTAGCTGGGTGCTGAACCGGCCTGTGCGCGCTGTCTGGAACCGCATCGAGAGCATGGCTTCATCCACCAAGCGCCATCCCTCCGCCATCACAGCGCGGGCGGGTTGTGATTCGGCGGGCAAACTTGTCAGCTTCGCAATGGAAGGTGATTTCAACACCGGGGCCTATGCTTCCTGGGGCCCTACGGTTGCGGGCCGCGTGCCGGTACATGCAACCGGGCCCTACGCTGTGCCGCATGTCCGGAATCGCAGCCGTGCGATCTACACCAATGAAACACCTGCGGGAGCTTTTCGTGGCTTTGGTGTGCCGCAGGCCGCCATCGCACAGGAAGCCCTGTTCGATTCACTGGCGCATAAGACAGGCATCGACAGACTGGAATTTCGCCATATCAACGCCATCCGCGTGGGGGATGCGACGGCCACGGGGCATGTGCTGGAGGCAAGCGCGGGATTGGCGGAATGCATCGCTGCCCTGCGATCCGATTGGCAGGCGATGCTGGTGGATGCCGCTGCTTTCAACAAGCGCGATTTGCGCCGGAGGCGCGGTGTCGGCATTGGTTGCATGTGGTACGGCATTGGCAACACCGCAATGTCGAACCCCTCCACCATGCGCCTGACACTGGATAGTGCGGGAACAATCACCTTCTGGAACGGGGCCGTCGATATAGGGCAGGGGTCGACGACCGTGCTGGCTCAGATTGCCGCTGATGCGCTGGGGGCACCTGTCGACAAGCTGAGGCTGGTCATTGGTGACACGGATCTTACAGCTGATGCGGGCAAGACCTCTGCTTCGCGCCAGACCTTCGTATCCGGCAAGGCTGCCGAACATGCAGGGCGTGCCTTGCGCAACGAAATCTTGCGCCTGACCAATGCGGGGCCGAATGCAACGATCCAGTTTTCAGGATCAACACTCGGTGTTGTCGATGGCGATAACCACCAGACGCTTGATCTGTCGTCTCTGGCCAACCAGAAGGACGGTATTGTTCTGGAAGGTATTGGCAAGTTTGATCCTCCTACCATACCGTTGGATGCAAAAGGCCAGGGCATCCCCTACGCCACCTATGGCTTTGCCGCGCAGATATGCTCTCTCGATGTTGATCTTGATCTTGGGACGGTTAAGCTCAACCGCATCGTGGCAGCCCATGATGTTGGCAAGGCTATCAATCCCATGCTGGTCGAGGGGCAAATTCATGGCGGCATCGCGCAGGGTATTGGTCTGGCCCTTATGGAGGAGTTCCTGCCGGGCCGCACCGAAAACCTGCATGACTATCTGATCCCGACCTTTGGTGATGTGCCCGAGATCAGCATCATTCTGGTGGAAGATCATGAGCCAATGGGGCCATCGGGTGCAAAGGGCATTGGTGAACCAGCACTGGTACCAACAGCACCCGCAATCCTGGGGGCCATTCGCCATGCTGTGGGTGTGATGCCGACGCAAGTGCCGGTGCTGCCGCATCGCCTTTGGGAATTGATGCGGGCAAAAGAGCCAAACGCATGACCTCAGTCCTCTCTGACCGTTCCAGAAAGTTTGGTGCTGCCGAAGGCGAGGATGGCATCATCCGCTGTGATGCCTGCCCGGTGCTGTGCCGCATAAGGCCCGGCCGCGCCGGTGCCTGCGCGCGCTATGCGAATGAGGGCGGCCTGCTGGTGCGGACCGATCCCGTGGTGCTGCTGGAGCGGGCCATCGAACAGGGCGATGCCCTTGTGCCGTTCGTTGAACGCAGCGCTGACTGGGACGGATCCTTGCTGCATACCGAGTGCACCTTTGTGACCGGCATTGGTGCGGGTACGACCTATCCTGATTATAAGCCTGCACCCTTCATCGTCAGTCAACAGCATGAGGGCTTGGACACGGTCACTGTGGTGACCGAGGGCATCTTCAGCTACTGCGGGGTGAAGGTGAAAATTGATACCGACCGGCATCTCGGCCCTGAGACAGCGGCTATCCGTTGTCAGGGTGAGCAGGTAGGCCATGTCACCACCGCGGAATATGGCTCGCAGATGCTGTCGCTGGGCGGTGTGCATCACCTTACAGGAGGCAGCAAGAAGGAAGGCAATGTCACCTGCGACACCTTGCTGAAACTCTGCAATGGCGAGGCGGTGGAGCTGACCATCGACGGAGGTCATGCTGTGATTGTGCAGGCAGGTGTAGCCCCCATTGTCGATGGCAAGGCTGAGCGCCGCATGCGTGTCGGATGCGGCTCTGCCACGGTCGGAATCTTCGCGCGGCAATGGCTTGGCCACGTCGATGAGGTCATTGTCGTCGATGATCATATAACCGGCGTGCTGACCGAGCATCAGGCAGGCCGCGTGCTCGGCATGCGCCCGGCAGGCATCCGCGTGAAGGGCCGCAAATCGACACCAGGGCGCTACTTTCAGGTGGCGAACCCAGGCATGGGTTGGGGCGGCACGGATATCGTCGATCCACTTTCGGTCATCCTGAAGATTGATCCTGCCGTCGCATGGCCGGGATTGCGTCTGCTGCTGACATCCACCACGGGTGAGGATGCGCTGTGGTGTGTGCTGGATAAAACCTTGACGCCCGTTCCCGACGCTATGCCAGCCGAGGTTCGAGCGGTAGTGGATCGCATCGGCGAGAACTGCGAACCGTCGATCTGCACGGTTCTGTTCATGGCAGGCGCCGGCGGCAGCCTGCGGGCGGGTGTGACGGATAATCCTGTTCTGCTGACACGCTCGGTGCAGGAGGGTACGACACGCGTAACGCTGGGTGGTGCGCCTGCTCTTCTCTGGCCGGGTGGCGGAATCACGGTGATGGTGGATGTAACGCGTATGCCCAGAAATGCTTTTGGCTATGTGCCAACCCCGGCACTGGTAGCGCCCATCGAGTTCACTTTGCCGCGTGCAATCTACGAGGCATCGGGCGGCCATGCCGGAGAAGTGATCCCGATCAGCGACGTGATCCGAGATTATGGCAAAACCGCTCGGGTCGAGCGCTTTGACAGCACGCAGCCATGGCCGTTGAAGGGATAAGCCCGGTCAGCTGGAGCAAGCCGCAGATCGGTCAACTTCCCGGCGGTCGTCTGCATCTGCAGCAGGGCCCTATCGATCTGATTATCAAGGCGACGGGGAGCACCTCTGATATCAAAGAGGCCTATGAAGCGGCCACACGGCGCTTCGCAACTGTACTTGGAGAACTGACAAGTGAGCTTGTTCAGCTTCGCCAGCCCTTGCTGGGCAGTGAAATGCCCCTGTTCGCATCCGCAATTGCACAGCGCATGGCCGTTGCAAGCTGGCCGCACCGTGCTGTCTTCATCACGCCTATGGCGGCTGTCGCAGGGTCGGTTGCCGACGCCGTTCTGGCCGAAATGGTGGTGGCTGCACCCACTTTGCACACGGTCTATATCAACAATGGTGGCGATATCGCCCTTCATATCGCAGCAGGAAATAGCCTGAAGATCGGCGTTGTTGCAGACCTTATAAGGGCCATTCCGGAAGGTTTCATCACAGTCACGTCTGAATCAGGCATTGGTGGCATTGCCACAAGTGGCTGGCGTGGACGCTCCTTTTCGCTGGGCATCGCCGACGCCGTGACAGTTCTGGCCAGCACAGCGGCTTTGGCTGATGCTTCGGCAACAATGATTGCCAATGCAGTTAATGCAAATGATCCTGCGATTATCCGCGCTCCTGCCCGTTCCCTTGATCCCGACAGTGATCTGGGTGATCGGATGGTGACAACCGGTGTCGGTCGATTATCAGACCATACGTGCCAGAAGGCGCTTGATCACGGCGTGGCCCGGGCACAAGGCCTGATCAGGGACGGGACGGAGGCTGGATCGCGGCATGCGTTGATCACTGCGGTTTACATCTCGTTGCAAGGTCAAAACCGCACTGTATCTGTGACATCAGAAAAATCGCTTTCCTAATTGCCTCGCCCTGCTTACAAATCTGATCATAACAGAACCTGCCTGGAGCAGGAGCGTTCAGGGAGAAAACAATGTTCACACGTCGTCATGCAATGCAGCTTGGTATGGCTGCCGGTGCTGCAACCGCTTGCGGTATGCCAGCTTCGGCGCAGGGGCTGTCGGCACTCGAAATTTTCGTTCCCGCTGCGCCAGGTGGTGGATGGGACCAGACAGGCCGCTCCATTGAATCCGTGATGCGTGCTGATGGCATCGTTCAGAACTTCCAGTTCGAGCATGCGCCGGGTGCCGGTGGTGCTGTTGGCCTGCCCAAGTTTCTTGGCACCAAGAAAGGCCGCGAGAATGCCGTTATGATTGGCGGCATGGTGATGGTGGGTTCGCTCATCGCCAACAAATCCCCGGTCAAGATGACAGATCTTACACCGCTGGCCCGTCTGACCGGCGAAGCGCTGGCATTGGTGGTTCCTGCCTCATCCCCCTTCAAGAACCTGGGTGATCTCATGGCGGTATTCAAGGCAGATCCTGGCAAGATTTCCATTGCCGGCGGTTCAGCTGGCGGCTCCGATCACATTCTGGCTGGCATGATGGCAAAGGCTGCTGGTGTCGAGGCCAAGAAGGCGGCTTATGTTGCCTTCGCAGGCGGCGGGCCGGCTCAGGCCGCTATCCTCGGTTCGCAGGTTTCAGCCGGCATTTCCGGTTACGGTGAATTTTCCGAGCAGGTGAAAGCTGGCAAACTGCGCGCCATTGCCATTTCGTCGGACAAGCGGCTTCCCGGCATTGATGTCCCCACCTTCAAGGAGCAGGGCGTTGACGTGGAGCTGTTCAACTGGCGCGGCGTGTTCGGTGCTCCAGGCATCACCCCGGCCCAGCGTACAGCCTTGATCGGACTTTTTGACAAGATGGTGGCGGGTGCTACCTGGAAAGCCGAACTTGCCAAGAAGGACTGGACGGGCGTTTACCTGTCGGGCGATGCCTACAGCACCTTCCTGACCTCTGAAATCGAGCGCATCACAGGCATTCTCAAGGATCTTGGCTTGTCGACCTGACGAAAGGTCTGTTGCCTTCTCCTTTGGGAGAAGGTGTCATGCGCAGCATAACGGATGAGGAAAAATTGCCGCCGTTTGTGGCTCTCCCTCATCAGCCCGCCGAACGGCGGACAGCTTCTCCCAAGGGAGAAGCGAACGCGCTTAAGGGGATCGCATGCAGGATAAATCCAGAATTGTAGCAAAGGGCGATCTTGGCATTGCAGCATCTGTTGTAGTGCTTGGCTTGATTGCCGCCTGGCAGACAACACTCATCCCGCAATCCGCATATGCAGCCGTTGGGCCCCGGGCTTTTGCATGGGGAACTTCCGTGATGCTCATCGTGATGGGGCTTTTTCTCGCAAAGGATGCGGCAGCGGGCGGCTGGAGCCATGAAACCGATGATTACGGTGTAGTCGACTGGCAAGGTGGCCTCTGGATGCTGGCTGGACTGATCGTCAATGTGGCTTTGATCGAGCATCTCGGCTTCATCCTGACATCGTCCGTGCTTTTTGTTTGCACCGCGAAAGCCTTCGGCAGCACCGCTTTGACTCGCGATGCTGTCATTGGTTTCCTTCTCGCTTTTTTTGCCTACATCGGGTTCGACCGTGTGCTGGGCTACAAGATTGGCTCCGGCCTGATCGAGAGACTGCTGTGAACACCTTTTCGCACCTGATGGACGGCTTTAGCATTGCGCTGCAGCCGATGAACCTGCTCTGGGCCTTTGTTGGTGTCACAATTGGCACAGCCATCGGTGTGTTGCCGGGGCTTGGGCCAGCACTCACCATCGCGCTGCTGCTGCCGCTTACCTACAAGGTGGACCCGACGGCGGCGATGATCCTCTTTGCCGGCATCTATTACGGGGCGATGTATGGCGGTTCAACCACATCCATTCTGCTCAACACGCCGGGCGAAAGTGCCACCATCGTCACTGCGCTTGAGGGCAACAAGATGGCCAAGAATGGCCGCGCCGGAGCAGCCCTGTCCACCGCAGCCATTGGTTCGTTCGTGGCGGGCACGATCGGTACGATCGGCATCACATTTCTCGCCGAACCCGTGGTCAATCTTGCCCTGAAATTTGGGCCAGCAGAGTATTTCTCATTGATGGTCCTGTCCTTCATCACGGTGTCCGCCGTGCTGGGGTCATCCGCTGTGCGCGGACTGACAGCACTGGCCGTAGGTATTTTCCTGGGCATGATCGGCATCGACATGCAGACCGGGCAGGCGCGCTTCACTTTCGGCGTCACGGAGCTTTATGACGGCATCAACGTCATCATCGTTGCTGTGGGCCTGTTTGCGGTTGGCGAAACACTGTATCTCGCCTTCCAGAAATCCGCCAAGGAGCAGGATAATGTGGTGATCGAGGTAAAGGATTCCATCTGGATGTCCAAGGCTGACTGGGCCCGCTCCTGGAAGCCGTGGCTGCGCGGTTCGGCTATCGGGTTTCCCATTGGAGCCATGCCAGCGGGTGGCGCGGAAATCCCGACATTCCTGTCATATTTTGTTGAAAAGAAACTTGCCAAGAACCCTGAAGAGTTCGGCCATGGTGCCATAGAGGGGGTCGCCGGACCTGAGGCCGCCAATAATGCCTCGGCTGCCGGTGTACTGGTGCCCATGCTGGCGCTTGGCCTGCCGACCTCGGCCACGGCTGCCATCATGCTGTCGGCATTCCAGAGCTACAACATCAATCCTGGACCGCAATTGTTTGCCACCAAGCCTGAACTGGTCTGGGGTCTGATTGCCTCGCTCTATGTCGGCAACGTCATGCTGCTGGTGCTCAACCTGCCGCTCGTCGGGCTGTGGGTAAAAATCCTGCGCATTCCCACGCCTATCCTTTATGGCGGTATCCTGATCTTTGCGACCATCGGCACCTATGGCATCAGCCGCTCAGCGGTAGATCTGGTTCTGCTCTACACAATGGGAGCCATGGGGTTCTTCATGCGGCGCTATGATTTTCCCACCGCGCCGGTGATCATCAGGATGATCCTTGGTCCATTGGCCGAGCAGAACTTCCGACAGGCCATGACCATCAGTCAGGGCGACATGATGATCTTCCTGACCAAACCGATATCGCTTGGTCTGTTGCTGTTGGGGCTGCTGGCGCTGGCGGGACCGAAGTTATGGGCCATGACGCGCAAGGCATGAGCAACAAACGGACACCTGGTAAATCCTGACTTCCTCTTGGCGTTCCCGTCATGTCCACCCTACATAGGGTCGAGATGACGTTCGAATCGTTATGGTGCAAGGCTTGTCCATGTCAGAGAATTCCCAGAGCAGTGCGTATCCCGGTTGGCACGCAACCACCATCGTCATGGTCCGCAAGGACAAGCATGTGGTTATTGGCGGTGACGGGCAGGTCAGCCTTGGGCCAACCATCATCAAGGCCAACGCCCGTAAAGTGAGGCGCCTTGGCAAGGGGAATGTGATTTCCGGGTTTGCAGGCGCGACAGCGGATGCCTTCACTTTGTTCGAGCGACTGGAAGCCAAGCTGGAACAATACCCAAACCAGTTGATGCGCGCCTGTGTCGAACTGGCCAAGGACTGGCGCACGGATCGCTATTTGCGCCGCCTCGAGGCCATGATGCTGGTGGCTGACAAGGAAGTGGGGCTTGTGATTTCAGGCACGGGGGATGTGCTGGAACCGGAAGGTGGATTGATGGGCATTGGTTCAGGCGGCATGTATGCGTTGGCTGCTGCACGCGCACTTGTCGACCAGCCCCTGAGTGCGGAGGAGATCGTGCGCAAATCCATGAAAATAGCGGGTGATATTTGTGTCTATACCAATGGAAATCTCGTGATCGAGAGTATCGATATCTGATCAATACCGGATAACGGGAGCCAGTCCCGCCGCGCTGTCATGAAACACGGCTGGCAGTTTTTCAGGCGCATCGGTGAAGGTGATTTCCTCGCCGATCAGCGCGTCAAGCGCGGGATCGCCCAGCAGCTGCATCGCCTTTCGCATGCGCCGGGCATAGTCCCAACGGCTGCGGCGCACTGTTGCAACCTGCCCTACCTGCGATGAAACGAGCTTCAGGCGCCCGCTGTGGAAGGCACGCCCGAGCGGAACAGTCACCTCTCTGTCACCAAACCACGAAACCTCGACAACGGTCCCCTCGAAGCCCGCACAATCAAGTGCTGTCGCTAATCCTTTGGGATTGGCGCTGGCATGAAAAACCACGTCGCAGTTTTCAGGTGCATGTGGTGGCTCCGCGAACGCCACACCAAGGGTAGTGGCGATGCCTGCCCGCTCCGCCACAGGATCGACCAGTGTCACGTCGGCTCCGGGCAAGCGACCCGCCAGATAGGCGATAAGGCAGCCGATAACACCGCCGCCAATGACCGCGATGCGATCCCCGGGACCGGCGCCCGAGTCCCACAGTGCATTCAATGCCGTTTCCATATTGGCGGCCAGAACGGCCCTGCGTGGCGGCACATTATCGGGCACAAGTGCCAAGGATGCTGCCCGTGTCACAATCCTATCCTGATGCGGGTGCAGCACAAACACGGTTTTGCCCATCAGTTCGGACGGACCGTCCTCGACCGAACCAACAGTGCAATATCCATACTTCACGGGATGGGGAAAGGCGCCGTCCATACTCGGCCCACGCATACGCTCATATTCCGAGGATGGCACGAGTGCCTGAAACACCAGTCTTTCGGTGCCGCGGCTGATGCCGGACCATGCTGTGCGCACCAGAGCGTCCCCAGCCTGCAAGGGTGGCAACACTTCCTCGCGGATTTCGGCCTTGCCGTCCCCGACATACCATATGGCCCGGGCTGGCCCACTCAGATTGTTACGAAACATAACTCTTACATCGGTTTATGGGGAAGGTCTGTCAACCTGCGAGGCGGATTGAGCTTCCGCAATATTGGTGCTGTCTTTGAAATTCTGAATCAGCCGCTCAACCTCTCGCACATTATTGATAACGCCCAGCTCTGTAGAGCGAGCGGTTTTGTCGCCATCACAATCACGTATGAAGCCCATGTGCACCATAACTGTGCCGCGGCCATCAGGACCTTCCTTGCGAGAAATTGAAATAATGTCTCGCGGCGCGATGTTGATGATCTTGATCTGATGCCCATCCTCTAAACGGGTGAGACGCTTGTTTGTAAGCACATAGTAGGTCCGCGTTGCTTTTCGCATCGCCCAGAACGGGGTGAGCAGCATACCAACGCCGATGGCAATGAACGGCAATCCGAACAAGGCCATGACAATCATACCAACGGTGAGGGTTGTGCCCGGTAAATTGCCAGAAACCTCATAGCCAAACACCGTGAGAAGCAGTGGCCCTGCGACCATACTTTCCCAAAATAGGGCGAAAGCTGTCCAGGGAATGGCAAATATCCAGATGCCAAATGACAGCAGTATCTTGATGCGATGATCGGGCTTCTCTGCCCAGATCAACCGTTCCCCAAGAAACTCCCGCTCGGCAAAGGCACTGAGTTTCGGTGACAAGCCCTGAGATATCATTGTTCAGGCATATCAGCTGATTGTTTCAGAATTGAAAATACGATTTGCGAAACTGTTGCACTTCGGGCCTGATCCTTTATCAAGACGTGATAGCTGTCCGGCAGGGAACTCTGATGCAACCTTTTAACAAACTCACATCTGTCGCTGCCCCGATGAAGGTCATCAATGTCGATACAGACATGATCATCCCCAAGCAGTATCTGAAGACGATCAAGCGCACCGGGCTGGGAACGGCGCTGTTTTCCGAGATGCGCTACGATGACAAGGGCAATGAGAACCCTGACTTTGTGCTGAACAAGCCTGCCTATCGCAAGGCCAACATTCTGGTCGCGGGTGATAATTTCGGCTGCGGCTCTTCGCGCGAGCACGCGCCCTGGGCGCTTCTGGATTTCGGCATCCGCTGTGTGATCTCAACGAGCTTTGCCGATATTTTCTACAACAATAGTTTCAAGAACGGAATCCTGCCAATCACTGTCAGTCCCGAGGATCTCGAGAAACTGTTCGAGGATGCGGAGCGCGGTGCCAACGCTACCCTAACGGTCGATCTTGAGGCACAGACCATCAGTGGTCCCGATGGCGGAACGATCCGGTTCGAGATCGACCCCTTCCGCAAGCATTGTCTGCTCAACGGCCTCGATGATATCGGCCTGACCATGCAGAAAAAGAGCAAGCTGGACAGCTACGAGAAAAAGCTGGCAACCCGCGCCTGGGCGTAAGAGGTCCGGTATCGGTTTACCACGCTTCTTTCTTGGTTGGGTCAAACCGACGCTTCAAGCCCGTCCAGCAATCGATATAATCCTGCTGTAATCCCGCCAGGCTGGCGGCATAGTGTGTGACACGCTGGGGAAAACGCGTCTCGAACATGAAAGCCATAGTGCCCGTGAGCTTGTGGGGTTTCAGGTCAACAGTGCTTGCCTGCTCATAGGCCGGTACGTCGGGTCCATGCGGCAGCATCATGTTGTGCAGGCTGAAGCCGCCGGGCACAAAACCTTCCGGCTTGGCATCATAGATTCCGTAAATCAGGCCCATGAACTCGCTCATGATGTTGCGGTGATACCACGGCGGGCGGAAGGTGTTCTCGGCAACGGCCCAACGCTCGGGAAAGATCACGAAATCGATATTGGCGGTGCCGGGTGTCTCTGAAGGGGAGGTCATCACCGTGAAGATCGATGGATCGGGATGGTCAAAGGCGATGGCTCCCACCGGGGAGAAAGTCCTGAGATCATATTTATAGGGTGCATAGTTGCCATGCCACGCCACCACATCGAGCGGCGACTGATCGATATCAGTAGCATAGAGCAATCCTCCCCATTTTACATGCATCAGTGCCTTGCCTTGCCTGTCTTCGTATGCGGCGATCGGTGTCAGGAAATCACGCGGGTTGGCCAGACAATTCGCTCCGATAGGCCCGCGATCCGGCAAGGTAAATCCGCCTCCGTAGTTCTCGCTGACATAGGCGCGGGCGGGACCACCGGGCAGTTCAACGCGAAAGATCACGCCGCGCGGAATGACCGCCACTTCACCAGGCGTGATGTCGATGATACCGAATTCCGTGACAAAACGCAGGGCTCCCTCCTGAGCAACCACCAGAAATTCGCCGTCGGCATTGAAAAAATACTCATCGTCCATGGACCGTGTCACCAGTGCGATATGCGCAGCCATGCCGTTTTGAGTGTCGACGTCTCCCGCCACCGTGATCGTGGCCAGGCCCTCGACGAAGCTCTGCCCGGTCTTTGGATAGGGAATCGGGTCCCACCGCATCTGTCCGATGGCCATGGACCGCATCACTTCGTCGGTTTCTGTCCTATCCAACCCGCCGCTGCGGATAAGGCCCCGGTCTGCAAGGCTAAAGCGCCGCGTATGCTTCACCGTTGGGTTGATGCGGTAGAGCCACGAACGCTGGTTGGTGGCCTGCGGTGCCGTGAACGGCGAGCCGGAAAGCTGCTCGGCATACAGGCCATATGCCGGTTTTTGCGGGGAGTTGCGCCCCACGGGAAGCGCTCCGGGAAGCGTTTCCGTTTCAAAACTGTTGCCAAAGCCGGACATGTAGCCTGCATGAGCGGCCGAGAGCGCCTCAGGGCCATTGCGCAGTATGACGTTTGTTTGTTTGTTCATGGCGGTGTCCTGATTGCATATTAGTTGCGTTTGTAACTAATTATCAGTCTCCTGAAAAGAGGCTTGCGGTTCATTTTCTGTTCAAGGCGGCACTGCCACATTGTGATCACGGTTTGTTGTCATCAGCAAATCAGTATACTGGATTGAAACCATGACGCTTTCCCGCCTTAAACTGCTTTTTGCCACGGCAACCACCGCGCTTCTGATTGCCATGCCCTTACCCGCTGTTGCACAGGATGCGGCTGAACTGATGCTTCGGATCGACAGACTGGAGAATCTGGTGCGTCAGCTCAATGGACAGGTTGAGCAGGCGCAGAACCAGAATCGCCGATTGGAGGAGCAGGCCAGACGCTTCCAGAGTGACACGGATTTTCGCTTCAAGGAGATGGAAGGCGGGCGTGGCGCTCGCCCCGCAACGTCTGCCCCGGCAGGAATACCTGCGCCAACCGGCCAGCCACGCCAGCGTAGCGATGCTTTCAATCCGGATGCTAATCCCACCGCCGCAGGCTCACCTCAGCAGCTCGGCTCTCCCACCTCGGGCACAGCCCCGCGCGCCCAGCGCCCTGCCGGCACCGCCACAGTTGCGACACCGGGTCAGATCATCGCGGGGGAAGAGAATGCTTTGGGGCGTGATCCACGCCAGCCGACTGAAATAACCGCACCCCGTCAGCAGACTGCGAGCATTGCAGCGCAGGCAGGCACTGCCAAGGGCGAAATCGACCTTGGCAAGCAGCAGTTGAAGGATGGCGAATATGAAGCGGCGGAAGGCACCTTCCGCGAATTCACCCGCGCCCGTCCCAAAGATCGGTTGCTGACCGAGGCGATGATGGGTCTGGGAGACAGCTATTTCCAGCGCCAGCGCTGGCGTGAGGCAGCCGAGCAGTTCGTCGACATGACGACAAAATTTTCCAAGTCGGGTCGTGCTGCCGAAGCCGAGCTGAAACTGGGCATTTCATTGCGTGGTCTTGGCGCAGCCAAGGAAGCATGCGATGTCCTGAATAACCATGGACAGAAATATCCGGCGGCCCCGGCTTCCATCAAGCAAGGTGTTGCCCGTGAATTGCAGCGTGCCCGTTGCAGCTGATGCGCTGTTTGCGCCGCACTTTCACAAAGCATCGGGCATAGTCGTCGCTGTTTCCGGCGGGCCGGATTCCATGGCCCTGTTGCATCTTCTGTCCGACTGGAAAAACCGGCCGCGACTGTGTGTAGCCACCGTCGATCATGATCTCAGGGCTGACTCCGCCGCTGAAGCGGGCATGGTGGCCAAATTTGCGCATGGTCTGGGAATTGAGCATACCACCCTGCTCTGGCGTGGTGCCAAGCCGGATGCTGGTATTCAGCAAGCCGCCCGTGAGGCGCGCTACAGATTGCTGGCATCCCATGCCATGGATATGGATTGTTCCCATATCGTCACGGGCCATCATGCGGATGATCAGGCAGAAACTGTGTTGCTGCGTCTGCTGGCAGGCAGTGGCATTGCGGGTCTTGCTGCCATGGAATCAGAGATCAGCCGCGACCTTGCGCTGCTTGTCAGGCCCTTGCTTGGGGTCCCGAAGGCAGAGCTTATTGCTTACTGCGAGCAAAATGGCGTGCCATTCGTATCTGATCCCGGCAACCTGGACATTCGCTATGGTCGCACGCGTATGCGACAGCTTATGTCTGATCTTGCTGATGACGGGCTCACCCGGCAGCGCCTCTGCAAACTGGCGGAGCGGGCCAGCCGTGCCAATGCGGCACTTGAGGATATTGCAGATCTGGCCCTGAAATCCGCCTTTGTGCAAACCGTTCCCGGTCTTGTCAGTATCAACTGGAACACCGTCTCGCATCAACCGGCGGAAATTCGCCTGCGTGTCATGATTGCGGCTCTGGAACGCGCCCGTGCTTCGGCCGATCCAATGCGTCTTGAGCGGCTTGAAACGCTGGAGACGCAGATCACGCATGCGCAGCAGAAGAATCAGTCGATGCGCAGGACAATCGCTGACCGGATCGTAACTCTGGACAGGGAGGGGTTGCTTTCCATCACGCCTGCACCGCCCCGCAAGCGCGGTATGCTTAAGGCCTGAGATGCATCATATAAATGCGCGGATGGAATCAATCAGCAATTTGCTGCCCGTCACGGCCAAAAGCACATAGCACCAGAAAAACAGACGTTGCTGATCGATCCTGTCATGCAGATACTTGCCTGCCATGACTCCGAAGGGAACAATGGGCGAGAGCGCCAGCGCACCAACCAGCGTAGCGGGTTGATCGAGCCCCATCTTGATGAAGGGACCGAGCTTGAGAAAGTTGCCCAACATGAAAATGGCAACGGTCGTTCCGGCATAAACCGCCTTATCAAGATTGCGCGCCAGCAGGTACATGGCGATGGGGGGGCCGCCGGAATGGGCGATGAAGGTGGTGAAACCGCTGAAGATGGCCAAGCCAACGGCTTTGGCAGGCCTCACGCCATGGGGCACGGGCGGATGCAGCCGCTCCTTGAGAAACCAGCGCAAGGTAAAGCCAATCGTCACCACGGCGATAATCAGAACCACGACCCTCTTGTCGACCAGCTCAAATGTCAACCAGCCAAAGGCAAGGCCTATCAGCAGACCTGTCGCTAACCACTTCAGATCAGGCTTCGACCAGGTGCTGGGTGGGAAGGCCCTGAGGGCAAAGATATCCATGAAGGCCACAAGCGGCGCCACGATGATAGCTGCTGCGATGGGATCAACCACAAGTGACAGCATTGGCACACCGACAATGGCCAATCCGCCGCCAAAAGCCCCCTTGGCGGCAGCCATCAAAAACGTAGTGAAAAACCCGATGATGTAGAAGTTTGGATCTTGCGGCAACAAGGACATAAACGAGTAAACAGTCATGGTCACGCAAGGTGACAGACATAGCCAGCCATGACAATCACCTGTCAGTCAATCTGCCGCGCTTTCAGCCAAACAGGGCGTCGATGTCATCCTGGCCCACATGTCCCTCTGCACCCACCAAGGCAGGCCCGGCAGCCAATGCATGCGTTCCAAGAGCGCTATGCTCTTCCTTCAGCGCTTCCAGTTCACTTGTCATGATCGCTGAGAGCGAATCCAGACCACCCCATATTTCCGCCATCTTGGCGACGCGGGTTTCAACAAAGTTCAGGGTCTCGCAAACGCGGCTGATGCGTTGCCCTGTCAGATCCTGGAAGTTGCAGGCTTCGTAAATGGTCATGACCAAGCCGGCGATCTCGCCCGCACGCTTTTTCATGCCTTCCTTGGTCGTCTCGCTCTGGATGACGCCTGCCATGATCTCGATGCGCTCGGCAGCAGCCAGTATGTTGTTGGTAGCCCCTTCCGTATCCATGACAACGGCACCCAGTTCGCCTGAGGCATGGTTGACCGTGACGGAGCGCAGATTGCCTGTGTGGAGCGATACCACATGGCGCTTGGTCTCCCTGATCGTCTCCTGGATCAACTCCATTTCATCGCGCAGCTTCAGGGCTTCCAGCACTTCGCGGCGATAGGCCTCGGCAATGTTGGAAACGATGGATTGTGCGGGCTGGATCATGGCCCCAAGCTCATCGAGCTTGGCCAGAACCTGCCGTGTACCACTCACTGTCTCGGTTTCACCAACCATGTCGGGTTCAACCAGCAGCGCCGCGCCCTTGGCAAAAGCATCGGAAGCCCGGTTTTTCTCGATGGTGAATGTCTTGCGAGCAGGTTGCATGCGACCTCAGGGTATCTTTTGTCCAGCAGTAGCCGCCTCATGGTTAAAATACCGTTCAAAGTGCATGCGTTTAACCAGCCCTCAACCACGTCTGTTGAGGGGATGCAAACCATGAGCCGCTGATCTTCAGACCTTGGCAAGCATAAGAATAATCAAACGCTATATCAGTGATTTAAACGATCCAATTCGGGTTTTGTTAACGATTGAAAATCACCTCCCCTGTAATCTGATGATATCGGGACTGCTTGTCCGTGCAGCAATGTTTTCGTTGCAGGAAAACAGGACCGACTCCTTCGTGTTGCGTATTGAAGGCCTCAATCATGAAACGACTTGCCCTTCTGGCGAGCGCGGCTTCTGTTGCCGTGCTGCTGGCCTCCGTTGCTGCTTATGCTGATCCTTACAGCAGACGCGGTGACATCACCCATTCAACCGGCGGTTCGGCCATGGGTGGCGGTTTTATCGAAATGTTGATGACGGGCCGAAATCCCGCTCCGTCACGGCAGATGTCATCTTATCAAGCGAGTTCCCATCAGGCATTGCCTCCGCAGCCATACGGACACGCTGGCAGCAATGGTCTGCCGGTTGTTGGCTATGGCAGTGACATCCCGTCTGACCCGCGTAGTGCTCATCCGCAGCAGGCGAGCCTTAACCCCGATTTCCGTCAGGTCGAGCGCACGCTTGATCCGCGCTATCTGCCACAGATGGTGGATTACCCCGGCTCTCACAGGCCGGGAACCATCGTCATCGATACAGCTGCACGCTTCCTCTACCATGTGCAGGAAGGTGGCAAGGCCAAGCGCTATGGTGTGGGCGTCGGCCGGGCAGGTTTTGAGTGGAAGGGCACGCAGAACATTTCCCGCAAGGCGGAATGGCCGGATTGGCGACCGCCCACTGAAATGCTGAAACGACGGCCTGATTTGCCTCGTTTCATGCCTGGAGGCCCTGAAAACCCTATGGGTGCCCGTGGGTTGTACCTTGGTTCGTCGCTGTATCGAATCCATGGCACCAATGAGCCGCATACCATCGGGCAAGCGCTGTCTTCAGGCTGCATCCGCATGCGCAACGAGGACGTGAGCGAACTCTACGAGCAGGTGCGTGTTGGAACGCGCGTTATCGTGATGTGATTTTTTGGTTACGTGAGGTTTTCGGAAATGGTAGCGCAGGCTGAGGTCGCCTGACGATACCGCGTCAGACGGACTATGCATGCATGGTCCGGTTCTGGACAGGAGCGAGGCCGCCATGGATCAAACCACGGCGGCCTCAGCTGTTGTCGGAACGGCTTGTCTGATCGTTTCAGACGAACTGGCCCAAACCGGGAATCGACCCGACAATCGCGCCCATGGCGTCTTCGCCCGCCTTTTCGCGGCCAAAAGCGAAGAGCTCTTTGCCCAGGTCGCCCATCTGGCCCATCGAGAGGCCAGCACCCATCAATTTCTGGCCTAGGCCCATGATGCCGCCGCCACCCATCATGCCCATGATGCCACCCATGATGCCGCCGCCGCCCGCTTCGGAATGCTCGGCTGCAAGGTCTGCGGCACCCGGCATGGCGTCAAACATCTGGCCAACTTCGGCGGCAGGACCCTCCTTCTGCAGGAAGCCCAGAATGATGCCGACACATTTTTGTGCCAGACCTTCGTCAATGCCCAGATTGGTGACAATGCGGTTGATCAGTTCGTCCATGGTATCCTCCTGAGACCGATGCCCTGCAACCTGAGCACCAAATGTGAATGCCCTATGACAACGCCAAGCTGTACCGCAAGTGAATTCGGTTTAGTTATGAACATTTCAGCATATTGTACCGACCCATACAGCGCTAAAGACGTGTAGCATCAGCCTTTATTGCGCTGTATAGACGGGTCAAACAAGGAAATCCCTCGATATGGCAACGATACCTCCCGGCTCCATCCTGATTGGCAAGAGCCCCTCCAAGCTGGAGTATCTCACGCTCAAATTGGCCAATCGCCACGGCCTCGTGACGGGAGCTACCGGCACGGGGAAGACCGTGACATTGCAGACCCTGGCTGAGGGCTTTTCCAACGAGGGCGTTCCGGTCTTTGCCGCGGATATCAAGGGTGATCTTTCAGGTATCGGTGCGCCCGGCCGAGGTGAGCCGCATTTCGTCAAGCGGGCTGATGAAATAGGCATCAAGTATCACCCGGATCAATTTCCCGTTGTGTTTTGGGATCTGTTCGGGGAACAGGGCCACCCCATCCGCGCCACCATTGCCGAGATGGGGCCGTTGCTGCTGTCGCGCCTGTTGGAATTGAACGCCACGCAGGAAGGCGCACTCAACATCGTCTTCAAATACGCCGATGACAATGGTCTGGCGCTCCTCGACCTCAAGGACCTGCGCTCACTGATTGCTGAAATCGCGCAGGACAACGCGTTGCAAAGCCAGTTGATGGCGACCTATGGCAATATCTCGGATCAGACCATTGGCGCCATCCAGCGCCAGTTGCTGGTGCTGGAAAATCAGGGCGCCTCGAACTTCTTCGCCGAGCCAGCACTCGATATCATGGACTTCATCAAGACCGACCGGGACGGTCGCGGCGTGGTCAACATCCTGTCCGCCGACAAACTGATGAAAGCACCCAAGCTCTACGCCACCTTCCTGCTCTGGATGCTGTCGGAACTGTTCGAGAACCTGCCCGAAGTAGGTGATCCAGAGAAGCCCAAACTGGTGTTCTTCTTCGATGAGGCACACCTGCTGTTCAACGACGCGCCAAAGCCTCTGCTGGAAGCCATTGAGACGGTCGTTCGGCTTATCCGCTCCAAGGGTGTCGGCGTCAATTTCGTCACGCAGAACCCGCTGGATGTGCCGAACTCCGTGCTGGCCCAGCTTGGCAACCGCGTGCAGCATGCGCTGCGGGCATTTACCCCACGCGACCAGAAGGCGGTGAAGGCTGCTGCTGATACCTTCCGCCAGAACCCCAAGTTCAAGACGGATGTGGTCATCACGGAACTCGCGGTTGGCGAGGCACTGATCTCAACGCTGGAAGGCAAGGGCACACCGTCCATGGTGGAGCGCACTTTCGTCGCGCCGCCGTCGGGTCAGGTAGGGCCGATCTCGCCAGCTGTGCGCAAGCGCGCCCTGCAAAACTCGGGCTTTTCCGGCAAATACGATACGACAATCGACCGCGAAAGCGCTTACGAACTGCTCCTGAAGAAGCATCAGGCGCCTGCCCAATCGGCCGGTGGTGGCGGTATGCTGGATGGATTGCTTGGCAGTATCTTCGGTGGTGGTTCTGCACCGCAGACAGGCCCGCGTGGTGGACAGGCGCGTCAACCGCAAAGCATGGGCGAGAAGGTGATCAATTCCGCTGCCCGTTCCGTGGCCTCCTCAGTGGGCCGTCAGGTCGGTAACGCCATTGTGCGTGGTGTCCTGGGCAGCCTTCTGGGTGGGCGACGGTAGACTTATAACAGCCCTCGTTTGGCGAGATTGCGCATCAATGCACCTGCGCCAAACGTCCAGGGTGCGCATTCCGTCGACAGCCGCATGCGGTTGGTCAGGGCTCCCAGTTTGTCGGAACTGATCGTCACGATGTCTCCCAGTTTGTGGGTAAAGCCCTGGCCCTTGGCGCCCCGGTCCTCAACCGGCGCAAACATTGTGCCGCAATACAGCACCGCTCCATCAGGGTATTGATGGTGAGGCCCCAGCATTTGCCCCGCAAGCTCCGTAGGGTCGCGGGCGATCATCGCCATGTTCGAGCGTCCATCCATCACGAAACCGTCCTCGCCCGTCACACGCAGCCGCACCTCCATATTGCGGACGTCATCCAGCGAAAATGTCTCATCGAAAAACCGGATGAACGGACCAAGGCAGGCAGCCGCATTGTTGTCCTTGGCCTTGCCCAGCAACAGCGCGGAACGGCCCTCCACATCCCGCAAATTGACATCGTTGCCCAGCATAGCTCCGCTAATCCATCCGGTCGAAGCCACAACCAGCACCACCTCTGGCTCAGGGTTGTTCCATGTCGAAACCGGATGCAAGCCCGCATCAGCACCCGTACCGACGCCAGCCATTGGCGGTGCCTTGGTAAAAATCTCCGCATCGGGGCCAATGCCAACTTCGAGATACTGGCTCCACGCCCCCGCTTCGATAAGCGCGGCTTTCAGTGCCATCGCTTCCACTGAGCCCGGCTTCAATCGTGCCAGATCGCCCCCCACAAGACGGTTGATCTCAGCCCGTATGCCATGGGCGGCCTCCGCGTTGCCACGGGCTTTCTCCTCGATGACCCGCTCGATCATCGATACCGGGAATGTCACCCCGGCTGCTTTCACGGCCTGTAGGTCAACCGGTGCCAATAGCCAGGGCCGCGTGATATCGCGTTTTGCTTCAACCGAATTGGCCAGCAAGGCTTCAAGGCTGCATAAACGCTCGCCCGGGCATGCTCTCAATGCTGCTGCAGGCGTAATCTGCTCGGTGAGATCGCGCATCGTTGGATAATCCCGGGTAATGTCGAATACCCCTGTGGCCCGGATGGCGACAACTGATGGACCGTCAACATCCGGTCTCCAGACCCTGCC
>JANMLW010000039.1:0-6883 GCA_031372765.1 Hyphomicrobiales bacterium | reverse complement strand
CGTGTTGCGACCAGATACCAGCCATCCTTTTCAATCATCCGAAGAGCGTCTTTTATCTTCATGACAGGAAAATGGCACTAGTCAGGTGTAGCGGCAAGGGTATTTGGCAAGTTTGCGAGCAACCTCTCATCCGTCATGCTCCGCATGCCACCCTCTCCCGCAAGGGGAGAGGGAAAAAGAGAGAAGCCTCACCGCTTCTTCCCTCTGAATTTGCCCTTGGGACTACCCGCTCTTCCAGCTGTCGAGAACCCGCCCGCCTTGGCTTTTAGGCTGGATTGGCGAATGTCCGTGTCCTGAAAGATCGCCATCGAGGTCTCACGCAGACGCTTGAGCTCATCGCGCAATCTTGCGGCTTCCTCGAACTCGAGATTGGCGGCTGCCTCGCGCATGCGTTTTTCAAGATTCGCCGTGATCGCCTCGAAATTGTGGCCGACGGTCGCCGCGTCGTTGCCTTCGCCAGCCAGTCCTGAATCCACCGTCACGCGGTCACGCTCGTAGGCGGAGTTCATGATGTCCATGATATCGCGCTTGACGCTTTCGGGCGTGATATTGTTGGCGACATTATATGCCACCTGCTTTTCGCGTCTGCGGTCCGTCTCGGCGATGGCACGTTCCATGCTGCCGGTCATTTTATCGGCGTAGAGAATGACACGGCCATCGACATTGCGGGCTGCGCGGCCGATGGTCTGCACAAGGCTGGTTTCCGAGCGCAGAAATCCTTCCTTGTCAGCATCCAGAATGGCCACCAGCGCGCATTCTGGAATATCCAGTCCCTCGCGCAAAAGATTGATGCCGATCAGCACATCAAACGCGCCGAGGCGCAGATCGCGGATGATCTCGATGCGCTCCAGCGTTTCAATGTCGGAGTGCATGTAGCGTACGCGCACGCCGTTCTCGTGCAGATACTCCGTCAGGTCTTCTGCCATGCGCTTGGTCAGTGTCGTGACAAGCGTGCGGTATCCCGCCAGCGCCACGGCCTTCACTTCACCCAGAAGATCATCGACCTGCGCGCGCGCCGGGCGGATGATCACTGTGGGGTCAATGAGACCCGTTGGGCGAATGACCTGTTCGGCAAAGACGCCGCCGGTACGGTCCATCTCCCATTTGCCTGGCGTGGCCGAGACATGCACTGTCTGGGGACGCATGGCCTCCCATTCCTCGAAGCGCAGGGGCCGGTTGTCCATGCAACTTGGCAGCCGGAAGCCATATTCGGCGAGTGTTGCCTTGCGCCGGAAGTCGCCCTTGTACATGCCGCCGATCTGCGGAACGGTCACGTGGCTTTCATCGGCAAAGACCAGCGCGTTGTCGGGCAGATACTCGAACAATGTGGGTGGTGGCTCACCGGGTTTACGGCCTGTCAGATAGCGCGAGTAGTTCTCGATGCTCTGGCAGGAGCCGGTGGCCTCCAGCATTTCCAGATCAAACACCGTCTTCTGTTCCAGCCGCTGCGCCTCCAGCAGCCTGCCCATCCGGTAAAGCTCGTCGAGGCGGAATTTCAGTTCTTCCTTGATGCCCTTTATGGCTTGCTGAAGGGTGGGGCGCGGCGTGGTGTAGTGGCTGTTGGCGTAGACCTTGATGAAGGAGAGGTCCGCCGTCTTCTGGCCCGTCAGCGGATCGAACTCCTGAATGCTCTCGATCTCGTCGCCAAAGAGCTGCATGCGCCAGGCGCGATCCTCATAGTGCGCCGGGAACAGATCAATGGTGTCTCCGCGCACCCGGAAGGTGCCGCGGGTGAAATCACCGAGCGTGCGCTTGTATTGCAGTGCCACGAGATCGGCGATCAACTGGCGCTGCTCTATCTTGTCGCCCACCTTCACGCCAAAGGTCATGGCGGTGTAGGTTTCCACCGAGCCGATGCCGTAGATGCAGGAAACGCTGGCCACGATGATCACGTCATCGCGTTCCAGAAGCGAGCGGGTGGCGGCATGGCGCATGCGGTCGATATGCTCGTTGATCGAGCTTTCCTTGGCGATGTAGGTGTCGGACCGGGGTACATAGGCCTCGGGCTGGTAGTAATCGTAATAGGAGACGAAATACTCGACGGCGTTCTCGGGAAAGAACGATTTGAACTCGCTGTACAGCTGCGCCGCCAATGTCTTGTTGGGGGCAAGTATCACGGCAGGGCGCTGCGTTTCCTCGATAACCTTGGCCATCGTGAAGGTCTTGCCGGAACCCGTCACGCCCAGCAGCACCTGATCACGGTCCTGGTTGGCGATGCCTTCCACCAGTGTGGCGATGGCTGTGGGCTGGTCGCCCTTGGGCTCGAAAGGCGAATGCATGACGAACTTCTTGCCGCCTTCCCATTTCTCTGGCCGCTGTGGGCGGTGGGGCGTCCAGGCCACCTTTCCCCTGAAAGCAGGGTGCCCTTGCACGATCAGGCTTTCCAGCGCCTTCTGCGTGGCATCAACGCCGCCATCGCCTTCTTCCACGCCGGTGGAGGCATAGAGGCCGAGGGCGGCGGCCATCGCTTCATCCAGCCCGTCAGCGGTGACCGGCGCACCGGAATCGTAATCAGCCTGTGGGGCTTCGCCAAAACTGTTGAGCGGCACGCTGTCGGGCGCGCTGCGCTCGTCGAAATAAGCATCCGATCCGACTGGCGCGAGAAAGCGCTTCAACGCCTGATCCAGCGATTTCAGCTCAGGCTTTCCACTGCCGTCCTTGCGCGTCTGCGGCAGCACGGGGGCTTGCTCGTTCATGCCGACGGAGGCACCACGGGACGTGCGTTGCGTTCTTGATTTGCCGGAAGGGGATTTGGCCATGATCACAATATGGAGAGAGTCGCACTGGAATGGGAGGGGTGAATAGCCATTGATGCCGGATTGTTGCAAGAAGATCGGCAATTGAAACCGAAACCGAAACTGATATCAGGAGATCGTCCGTGCGAAGCGTTATTGCCTTGTTTGTGGGTTTGCAACTCACCCTTGCAGCCCTTGCGGTTGGGCCGGAGAATCCCGTTCTGGGGCCCAATGTCGAGTATCAGGAGGCCGTCAAGCTGATCAAGCAGGAGAAATACGCCATGGCGATTCCCCTGTTGCATAAACTGGATACGGCGCATCCCAACGAGCCAGAGGTCCTCAACTGGCTGGGTTTTTCCTACCGCAAACTGAAGGACTATCCAGCCGCCAAGAAATTCTACGATGCGGCATTGGCGCAGGACCCGGTTTATCGTCCGGCCCTTGAATATCAGGGCATGTGGTTCATCGAGACGGGGGACATCCCCTCCGCCAAGGCCAATCTGGACAAGCTGATGAAAATTTGCGCCAGCTGCGAGGAAACGGCCGATCTTGTGGAGGCGTTGAAGAAGGCAGGTTATTGACGCATGATGGGCCCGGACGCGAATCGACACGGGATCATGCCATGACTGATATTTTCTTCTCACGCCGGGCCTTGCTGGCCGGTTCAGCCTCGATGGCTCTTGCTGGTCCGGGATTTGCCCAGACCACAGACAAGGTCATCGACACCCATGCGCATATCTTCCGGCGTGGTCTGCCTTTGGCGCCGGGCGCGCGCTATTCCTCCGATTACGATGCCCCGGTCGAGGACTATCTCAAGCAACTTGATGCCAATGGCATGACCCATGGCGTACTGGTGCAGATCAGCTTTCTGGGAACAGACAACAGCTATATCGTGGATGGCATTAAGGCCTCCAAGGGACGCCTCAAGGGCATTGCGGTGGTGGATCCCACCATCTTCTACAATGACATGAAGCAGCTTGATGTTGCGGGCATTGTCGGCCTGCGGTTGAACCTCGTGGGCCGTCCCATCCCGGATTTCACGGCTGATCCATGGCCGGAGCACCTGAAGCGCGCAGCCGCGCTGGGCTGGCAGGTGGAGGTCCACCGCGAGGCGAAGGACATGGAAGCCATTGTTGGGCCGCTGCTGAAAGCGGGGGTGAACGTTGTTGTCGATCACTTCGGCCGGTTTGACGGCGCACAGGGCGTCAATGATCCCGGCTTCAAATACCTCCTGACGCAGGGTGCCAGTAAACGCCTGTGGGTCAAGGTGTCGGCTGCCTATCGCAACGGCAAGGACGGCGCGGGTGAGACGGCTGCCTTGGCGGCCTATCCACTATTGCGCGATGCGCTGGGCGCGGACCGCCTGCTGTTTGGCAGCGACTGGCCACACACCACCTTTGAAAAGACCGTCAACTTCGCCAACCAGAAGGCGTTCTTTGAAAAGATGGTGCCGAATGCCGCCGAGCGGAAGCTGATTCTGGGAGAGAATGCGGCGAAGCTGTTCCGGTTTTGAGGCTTTTTCCGAGATGTTTTCTTCTCCGCCTGCGGGAGATGGTGGTCACCGTATGGCAGGCTTTGTGGCACCACCATCGTGCGTCCTTCGAGGCTTCGCTTCGCTGCGCACCTCAGGATGAGGAGTTCTGTGCCTTGCAAGAAAATGATCTCCTCATCCTGAGGAGCCGCCGCAGGTGGCGTCTCGAAGGACGCACAATGTCCATGCCACACCCATGACCACATTCTCCCCCCAAAAGGACGAGGCGTTTAAAGCCGTGAGTCATTTCCTACACTTCCACATCCCAGGCTGTTCCATGTTGGCGCGCATAATCTGCGTTCAGCGGAACACTGTCGATCTGCACGACCCAGGCGTCAAATTGCCCGCTTGGCAATGAGACCTCGCAGCAGAAATTCTCATCGATTGGTCCATACCAATGAGGCTCTGGGTTGCCCTTTTCTGCAAAGACGATGCATGCAGTTGCGCGGGGCCAATTCTGCGAAACGCTGTATTCTCGGACAAACGATACAGCAGGGCGGTTCGCTTCGGGGACTGTCTGAAGAGTACGGGTGTGTCTTCGTTCGAAGAGATGCCATGGAACGAGGTCTCTGGCTGCTTTGGCCTGTATTGCTTGCGATTCAAAAGACCATAAATTGTCCCAGCCCTTGAAACGGCTCCCCGCGCGCTTTAGAACGGAAACCAGACGATCTAGTGATTTCTGGGCGCTGTCAAAATGCTGTTCCCAGTTTGCGGGCGGTGTGTTGAAGCACCTTAAAGAGCAATCGATTGGATAAGCGACAACGGGCTGAAAATTGACGAGTGTTTCGAGCTCTGCTGCCAGATCAACAAGCTGTGCCAATTCAACAACATTCTGTTTCATCACAGACACATTCAATCCGAACGGTGCACCCTTATCCACGCACATGGCATGCAAACTGCGCATATTTCTTGAAAACGTTGGCCAGTCAGCTCGGTCGCGGATAGCCTCGAATGTGTCTCCAATTCCATCAATTGAAACGATGATTGCAATGCGCGGGATACGCCTTAATCCTTCGATCACATCATCGCGCAGAAACATCGCATTTGTAGTCGTGCAAAACCGCAAATGCGGATTCAGTTTTTCGTCAAAATTTTCCACCAGACGGCGCCATACGGGCAGGATAAGTGGCTCCCCACCACCTGCAACGATATCGGATAAATAAGGCAGGAGCTCAAGAACCTGCGTGTCGGCCGAATCTCTGACACTCAGACTGCGACTTGTACCTTGGTAGCAATGAACGCAACGCAGATTGCAGTGATGTGATGGTGTGTAATATAATATGGTCGGGAGCGAGCTAATGCTCGCCGCGCCTGTGTCGAACTCTATATTTTTCAACGCTATATTGTCAGCATACTTCGTGTCTTTGACAATGAATTGAGCTGCCTCGATCCCAAGTTTGTGTCCCTGTTTCAATGCCAGACAATCGCCACAGCCTGCACCTTCAAGATCACCACTTGCCATGCAGCTACGCACGCGCTGCGCAACGGGTCCATTCCAGATTTCAGCAAGGCTTTGCGTGTTCACATTGCCAAAAGGTTCAGCATTTCTGATATTTGTGTAGTTACCACGATAGGCGCACGGTTGAACGACTCCCGCAGCGTCAATCATCAGGGTCTGCCAAGGATGGGCGCAACGAGGCATGAAGTGTCTTTCGTAAGGAGTGGCCTGAAGGCTTTTGAGCAAAAATATAGGCTCCGACACCGTATATTTGGCTGAAACATTACGTATTTACAATCCACCAAGGTGATTGTTTGAATGTGCCCAATGCCACCGAGCGGCTTATGATCCCGGGTGATAATGTGGCAAAGCTGTTTTACTTTTAAGATCGCATGAATGGTGCGTCGGCGTCGTCCTGTGCTAATGATTCGCCAGTATGACATCGCGTGAATTCATTCAAAACTGCCGTTTCCTTCTCCGCCTGCGGGAGATGGTGGTCACCGTATGGCACACTTTGTTGCAGCGCCATCGTGCGTCCTTCGAGGCTCGCCTTTGGCGCGCACCTCAGGATGAGGCGTTCTGTGCCTTGCAAGATACCGATCTCCTCATCCTGAGGAGCCGCCGCAGGTGCCGTCTCGAAGGACGCACAATGTCCATGCCACACCCATGACCACATTCTCCCCCCAGCAGGACGAGGCGCTTAAAGCCGTCAGCCAATGGCTGAAGGACGCCAAGAAGGGCCGTGCGCCGCAATTGTTCCGGCTCTTCGGCTATGCCGGCACGGGCAAGACCACGCTGGCCACCCACATTGCCGAAGGCGTTGACGGCGAGGTGAAGTTTGCCGCTTTCACCGGCAAGGCCGCGATGATGCTGCGTTCCAAGGGCTGCAATGACGCGGGCACCATCCACAGCCTGATCTACCGGGCGAAAAGCGAGGATGACACGGGTGATCCGAGCTTCACGCTCAACCGCCAGTCCGATGTGAAGAATGCCGACCTGGTGATCATTGACGAATGCTCGATGGTGGATGAGGAACTCGGCCGCGATCTCATGTCGTTTGGGGTGCCGGTGCTGGTGCTGGGTGATCCCGCGCAGTTGCCGCCCGTCAAGGGTGGCGGCTTCTTCACGGAGCAAGAAGCCGACATCATGCTGACGGAGGTGCACCGTCAGGCGCAGGAT
>JANMLW010000293.1:0-5761 GCA_031372765.1 Hyphomicrobiales bacterium | reverse complement strand
GGTGTTGGTGTAGCCGATCGTCACGCCACCGGCGGCAAACGCATTGGCAACGCCGGCGTTCAGGATTTGGGTAATGTTGAGACCGCCGCTGGTCGCCAGCCGGCTCCAGTCAATGCCGCCCTGATAGGTATTGGAGAGCTTGACCTCGACGATGGTGGCTTCGATCAGCACCTGACGCTGCACCGCGCTGGTAATGCTGTCGACCCGGCCACTTGTCTACACATCTTTTATTGAACTTACAAATGACGAGCGTAAGGCAGCCATACTTCATGCTGTCGGGTTTAGAATTCCAGAACCACTGCCAAACATCCGTTCCATTCTCTCATTTGGTTGGAACAAAAAAGGGAAAATTGCCGTTATTGCAGGCAGCTTTAATTTTCCCGACGCATTGTCAAAGCGAAGCAAGGCTGATCACAAAAACCGATTGGCAACTTGCAGATCGCTCGTCAGTGATCTGATCGTTGATCTCAAAGCTCAAAAATTCAATGTGAGCGTCGACTATCTGTCTTGTCTGGAACGATATGCAGAGAGACTGCCCAAGAGTCGTGTAAAAGGCAACATTGGACAAGCCGATGCGCAGGCACGCATTCTGAGATCAATGTTTGCGGCTGAGTTTAACTCACTTACGCGAGGCTTTCCCGCCCAACTGCGCGGTTTACTGGAAGAGCATGCCGGCTTGCGCGTCTATTATCAGGAACTGACGCAGCTATATGTGGATATCCAAACAGGTGTTCAGAATGAGCAGGCACCAACAGAGGCTTTCGACAAATTCATTGGTGTCATTCACTCAAACCGCAAAGTGTTTGATGTGTCGGTTGGGGTTGAAATCAACGCGACAGCAGAAACACTGCCTGCAATCGTTCCTGCCACGCCAGACAGCAAGCCAATCGAGCCCGACCAGATTCTCCCTCCGCCTGATCCATTGGGGCAAATTGATGAAACCAAAGCCCGCAATTATACGGTTGCCGGTGTAATGAATGCGCTTTGGAAGACTTTCAAGAGCGGCAAGAAAATATCAGAAAATACAGGGGCTTGGCAAAAGGTTGCTAACGACGGCTCGCCGTATATGCGGAAAATTATTGAATGGCTGTCCAGTGAAGGAGGCGGGCCGCCAAGCCTGCCCCCCACCATCAGCATCTAGCACCACCCTCTCCGTTTACGGGGAGGGAAAAGGCATCAGCTTCACCAGGCGTCAGCCGCCAGCATCGGCAAGTGCCAATCCCCGATTTTCTCATTCTGAGGTGCGCAGCGTAGCGGAGCCTCGAAGAACGCACTATGGTAGTGCAGCGAAAATTCCAGAGATTGGCGCAAGCATTGTGCGTCCTTCGAGGCGCCGCTGAAGCGGCTCCTCAGGATGAGGAAATCGGGCTTGGCCAAAATCAAAAACAAAAAAGCCGAGGCAATGCCCCAGCTTTTTGGTGATCAGTGAAACGATCCTTACAGGCGATAGCGTATCTGGTCGGTCCAGAAGCGCTCCAGCCGGAGCAGTGCGTTGTTGAGGCGGGAGAAATCATCCGCCATGATGCCGCCGATGTTTTCCACCGTCTTCACGTGCTTTTCGTAAAGGCCCGAAACGATGTCATGCACCTGCTGGCCCTTGTCGGTGAGGCTGATGCGCACCGAGCGGCGGTCAACCCGTGAGCGGGCATGGTGCAGATAGCCCATCTCCACCAGCTTCTTGACATTGTAGGAGACGTTGGAGCCGAGGTAGTAACCGCGGGTGCGCAGTTCGCCAGCTGTCAGTTCCTTGTCGCCGATGTTGTAGAGCAGCAGCGCCTGCACGCTGTTGACATCCGAGCGACCCCGACGGTCGAATTCGTCCTTGATGACATCCAGCAACCGGCGGTGCAGACGCTCCACCAGCTTGAGGGATTCAAGATAGTTCTCTTTGACTGCTGGCATTTCAACTGCAGGGGCCTCAGCGCCTGCCATCTCCGGTGCTTTCCGGACCGCATTGGTCATGTTCATGGTTTCGCCTTTTCCCTGTGAGCGGGCAGCTTTTCGCCGTCCCATTGAAATCCACATTACAGGGCACCGATGAAAGCCAGTTTAAGCGACAGGCTAAATATTTGATTTACTTTTGAGGGTGAACAAAACTTTACTTGTGAATCGCTTATGATGAATGAAAAATTAAAATAAACACTTTGGAATTAACCCACAGACATCAATGCTGCACGCGTCTTTCACGGGCGGACAGCCACGTAAGCAGCACATAGAGTGCTGCAAGCGACAGGAGCAGGACATCGGAAAGGGCGGCATCACGCACGGTGCCAGCCACGGTCCATGGCAGCAGAACCTCGCACAATGTCACGATGAGCCACAGCACAGCCCCCCAGGCGCTGGCCAGCCAGAGACCAACAGCGGACACGCAGTTCAACACGGCATAGAGTGAGATCGTCGTTTGCCAGACCAGCGGGGCCTGCTCGAAAAAGTCTTCCGGCCCTACAAACCCGATGATCCGGGCCCAGTCGATCAAGCCGCGCGTCATGGCCAGAAGGGCCAATGTGCGCAGGTAGAATATCAGCAGGCGGGTCCAACGTGTGCGCGCACGGGCAATGCTGTCCCCCGCTATGATATCGCGCGGGCCAACCTGATCAGGAGGTTTGGGTTGCGCAGGGACGGCAGAAGGAAAAGGCCACATATTCAGTTGCTACGTCAGCTCTGGTGTTTCTGGCAATGCAAGATCATCGAGCAAGGGCAGAAAGTGCCGCGCTATGGTTGCGGCATCAAGCGACTCGACCCTTGCCGGCCTCCATTTTGGCGCGTGGTCCTTGTCGACGATCACTGCGCGTACACCTTCATAGAAGTCATGGCCCTCGGCAATGCGGCAGACGATGCGGTATTCCATCTGCATCGCTTCCGCAAAGGTCATGGCTGCGCCGCGCCGCATCTGTTCCAGCGCGATGGCCATGCTGGTGGGCGATTTCTTTTCCATCGTTTCCAGGGTCTGCGTGGCAAACAGCGCGCCACCAAAGGCCATCTGGGAAACTTTTGCCATGACAGTTGCCAGATCAGACTCGCTGAAAATCTCCGCGATCATGTCCTGGTATTCCAGCAAGGGAGCAGAAGGGGCAGGCATGGCAAAACGCGCCAATGTCTTGTTTACATCATCATCCGTGCAAAGTGCGGCTTGCACATCTGCCATGCGTGCGCTTTCCACGCTGTCTGTAACCAGTCCAAGCATCAGGGCGTCACCCAGGCCGATACGCGCTCCCGTCAACGCCAGATAGCTGCCGAAGCGGCTTTCGAGGCGTGGGAGAAAATAGCTTGCTCCCACATCCGGGAAAAAGCCAATGCCAACTTCCGGCATCGCAAACATCAATTTTTCAGAGGCAACGCGGTGCGAACCATGGAAGCTCATGCCAACGCCACCACCCATCACGATGCCATCCAGCAAGGCAATGACGGGTTTGGGGAATGTTTTCAGAAGATGATTGAGAACATACTCCTCCCGCCAGAAAGGCCGGGCTTCGGCAACGCGGCCGGCCTTGCCCAGATCATAGAGTGCGCGGATATCGCCTCCGGCGCAGAAGGCCTTCTCGCCCGCCCCCTTGATGATGATGCGTGTGACGGCAGGATCATCGCGCCATTGCAGCAGATGCGGCATGATGGCCTGCACCATGCCATGAGTCAGGGCGTTGAGTTGCCGGGGCCGGTTCAACGTGATGATTCCGGCCGGACCGGCACGCTCAAACAGGGTTTCCGGTTCAGGCGGGATTTCATTGTTCAGGGAGTTCAAGGCTTTATCCGTGATCTGATTAAGAAGCAGCTTCGACTGCATAGGTCTCTGCACCCTCATCATGCAAGACGGGCCTGCGACGTTCTACCAAATTTTCTCTCTTTCCTTTGAACTGTTCCAGGTTGTAAAACGATAAAAAGAGCGTTGGGGAGTTGTTTTGCAATGACACGCATGGAACGCGGGAAAATGGCAGGTGTTTCTCCGGCGGGGCCAACGGAAACCCTGGACATAGCCTCGCGCCTGCGCCGCAACCGCAAGTCTGACTGGTCCCGTCGCCTCGTGCGCGAGAACCATGTCAGCGTTCATGATCTGATCTGGCCCCTGTTCCTCTATGATCATACCGATAGCCGTTGGCCGGTGGACCACATGCCCGGTGTCGATCGGATCAACATCGATGAGGCCTGCCGCGAGGCTGAACGTGCGGCAAGGTTGGGCATTCCGGCCATTGCACCCTTCCCGTATATTGAAAAGAGCCTGCGCGATCCGGTCGGTAGCGAGGCAGTCAATGCCAACAACCTGATGTGCCGTGCCGTGCGTGCCATCAAGAAAGCCGTGCCCGAGATCGGCATCATCACCGATTCAGCGCTCGATCCCTACACCAGCCATGGCCATGACGGCTTGCTGACCGAGGACGGCCGTGTGCTCAACGATCCTACGGTTGGCCTGCTCTGCCGCCAGTCTGTAGCGCTGGCGGAGGCGGGGGCTGATACCATCGCGCCCTCTGACATGATGGATGGTCGAATCGGTGCCATCCGCAAGGCACTGGACAGGCATGGCTTCGAGGATGTGCAGATCATGTCCTATGCCGCCAAATATGCCTCAGGATTTTATGGCCCCTTTCGCGATGCCATCGGCACCAATGCGACATTGGTTGGCGACAAGCGCACTTATCAGATGGACCCCGGCAACGGCGACGAGGCAATGCGCGAGGCAGCGCTCGACATCGAGGAAGGGGCGGACATGATCATGGTGAAGCCCGGCATGCCCTATCTTGATATCGTGCGCCGCCTGAAGGATACCTTCGGCATGCCGACCTTCGCCTATCAGGTCTCGGGTGAATACGCGATGCTGATGGCTGCGGCGAAGAACGGCTGGCTCGATCTTGACCGGGTGATGATGGAGAGCCTGATCAGCTTCAAGCGCGCAGGCTGTGACGGCGTACTGACGTATTTTGCACCCCTCGTGGCGGAGCGTCTGAAGCGCGAGGGGTGAACCATCCCAATCCTGCTTCCCTTGCCGATTGTATCATTCGCTTGGTTACGTCACAGAGGCAAGCCAGCAACACCTAAGGATTTGTGTCCTTTGATGCAGCTGCCAGATATTCCACAATCCTTTCGTCATTCTAGGGAGAATCCGCCTTTCCAGGAGGGCTTCACCAACAGGATCACAATCACCAGAATTGCCGAAGGCCACGCTTTGTGTCTGGCAAAACGCGGGCCTTGACCTTTTAATCCGCCAATCAAGCCAACAATTGATCAAAGCCGGCTGAATGGATATGTGTAACCGTGTACGGTTACAGTGAAATCGATACGAAAAAACCGCCCTTTTGAGGCGGTTTTGAACGTCTATGAATTATGGAATGGTGCCAGAAGAGGCAGCGAAAATCTTTCAACATATTGAAAATAATATGCTTTATTATTTTAACTTGGCTTAAAGGCCAACAAATAGGCCAACAATTCTGTTGGCTTGAGGCGAATTTCAGCGGTTGTTGGCGAATGGCGTAGGGCAGATTGTCGCGTATCGCTTCTTCCGGCTTAAAGATTAGTTCGGAAAGCAAACGACTTGCAGCGTTTGCTTCCTGCCTTCCGCTGCAATGGCGGTTGGCTCAATTGGGTTTGTCCCTTCGGCTATTATGGGTTCGACATTGTTTGAGCGCAAAAAGGTAGCTGCCGTATCTGCTTTGATGCCAAAATTGACGTTCTGTGGGACGGTTCTTGATGTCTCCGATTGCCGAAGCGTTGCCACAACAACACCAATCAAGTTTCCGCTCTTATCAACAATAGGACCACCAGAGTTTCCGGG
>JANMLW010000271.1:0-2560 GCA_031372765.1 Hyphomicrobiales bacterium | reverse complement strand
GGCGCGCCAGTCATGGACCGGGGCGAATGGGAATCATTGGCGGGGGGCGCCATCAATCCGTTCAGCAAGCCGGGTTTGGTGCTGCCTTTGGCCAACATATCCTCTGCGAGTGTCCTGTAATTTGCAGTACGGCGGGGAATGCGCTCTCCCAGAATGAAGGCGGCAACCTCTGCATCCGTTGGCAGGCGCTCATTGGTGGCCTGAAAGCCGATCAGCCAGTCACGCTTGTTCTGCTTGTAGAGGGCATAAGCCATGAGGCCGGTCACATCGCCTTCAGCCTGCACCAGCAGCTCGTACATCGGGTTGCGTGGTTCTTCAGAGGGGAGGGCGGCCACTTCCGCCGTCGGCAATTGATCAATGCGGGGCATGCGGATTCGCCTTTCCTCGATTTCACCAAGGGTTTTGGGTTCATCAAGGTTTCTGGGTTCACCGAGGTTTTTCACGATCTCGGTCATAGCTATCGTGCTCATACGCAACACCATCCAGATATACTGAACGCTTCCTTACCAGTAAATTTTTGTTTTTGCGTGCGGTGTGGCAAATTTATGTTAACGGCGATTTTGTCTGTGGGGAAATTAGGCAATGCTTGTTGCAGGTGTGGACGAGGCTGGGCGCGGCCCTCTGGCTGGGCCTGTTGCAGCGGCCGCTGTCATTCTCGATCCTGCCAACATTCCAGAGGGATTGAACGATTCGAAGAAACTGAGCGAGGCGGCGCGTAACCGGTTGTTCCCGTTGATTCTGGCTAATGCCCGCGCTGTGGCATTCTCATTCGCGTCACTGGAGGAGATTGACAGGCTGAACATCCGGGGGGCCACGCTGGTTGCGATGCACCGGTCTGTTCTTGCGTTGTCAGTCGCGCCGGAACTCGTGCTGGTTGATGGACGGGATGTGCCACCGGGCTTGCCCTGTGCGGGGCGTGCCATCATCGGCGGGGATGCGCTGGAACCAGCGATTTCCGCCGCTTCCATCGTTGCCAAGGTGATGCGGGACCGCTTGATGCTGACGTTGGGGCAGGAATACCCGGCTTACGGCTTCGAGCAGCATAGAGGATATGGCACCGCCCGGCATCTGGAAGCGCTGCGTCTGCACGGTCCTTCACCGTATCATCGGCTGTCGTTCGCACCGTGCAGAAACGGCACACACTGAATTTTCGACGTTAAACCTCACCTTCACCCTGTTCGTTCATAACAGCATCGTCTGTTGCGTAACCTGGTGTGCGTCATGAGTTTAGCGCGTGCAGGAGCCATCGACCCGAAGTCCCGGATTCAAGTATTGCGTACCGGGACTTCGGCGAGGGCTCCTTTATCTTCGTCCGCTCCATCGCTGGAGGGCTTTCTCGACCGCATCATCAAAGGTGATTGCATAGAGGGATTGAAGCGTCTGCCTGATGCTTCAATCGATCTTGTCTTCGCAGATCCGCCCTACAACCTTCAGCTTGAAGGCACGCTGACCCGGCCTGATGCCAGTGTGGTCGACGCGGTTGACGATGACTGGGACAAGTTTGCCTCTTTTGCCGACTATGACACCTTCACCCGTGCCTGGCTGATTGAGTGCCGCCGCGTTCTCAAGCCGCAAGGCACGTTGTTTGTCATCGGCAGCTATCACAACATTTTCCGTGTCGGCACAGCCCTGCAGGATATCGGCTTCTGGCTGCTGAACGACATCGTCTGGCGCAAGGCCAACCCGATGCCGAACTTCCGTGGACGCCGCTTCACCAATGCCCACGAAACCATGATCTGGGCCAGCCGTGATGCCAAGGCCCGCAACTACACCTTCAACTACGAGGCGCTGAAAGCCGGCAATGAAGATTGTCAGGTCAGGTCCGACTGGTTCATGCCGCTTTGCACAGGCGGCGAGCGCCTCAAAGGCGAGGATGGCGCAAAGGCGCACCCTACCCAGAAACCGGAAGCACTGCTGGCCAAGATTATCATGGCGGCATCCCATGCCGGCGATGTGGTGCTGGACCCGTTCTTTGGCACGGGCACCACCGGCGCCGTTGCCAAGAAACTGGGCCGCCATTTCATCGGGCTGGAGCGTGATCCGTCATACATAGCGCATGCCGAAAAGCGCATTGCTGCGGCTGAACGAACCGCACCTGAATTGCTGATGGCCCCTGCCACCAAGCGCGAGGAGCCAAGGGTTGCCTTTGCCTCCGTGGTGGAAGGTTCGCTGATTGCTGTGGGCACTGTCCTGACCGACTCCAAGCGCCGCCATCAGGCGGTTGTGCGGCCTGATGGCACAATTGCTGCCAATGGTATTGTCGGTTCCATCCACAAGATCGGTGCCCTTGTGCAAGGCCTGCCCGCCTGCAACGGCTGGACCTTCTGGCATCATGAAGCATCTGGCAAGCTGGAGCCGATTGATGCGGTGCGGGCAAGCTTCAGGGCTGCGATGTCCAAGGCTGCGGCCTGAGGCTTTTGCTTATGCGTTAGCTATCCGATTGTACGAGGCACACAAATGACAATCTCTGGCGTTTCTCACTACCGAGGCGGTACAATCGAGCAAGTCCTGCCATTGGCCAAAGCTTTGAAAGCCATCTATCTGAAATACGGTGTCGGCT
>JANMLW010000263.1:0-19210 GCA_031372765.1 Hyphomicrobiales bacterium | reverse complement strand
GACAGAATCGCCTTCAATAGTACGCTCTGGCCTGAAAGGCTTTCCGCGTTTTGAGTGATCTGTCGCTAGGCGATGCAGTGGATAAAAGCTGCAAGCAGGGCCACGCGCTGCTTGTGCTTCTTCTTGCGCTTCTGCTGGTGGGGGCATTGGCCGCGTCATTCTATCTGTCAGAAGAGGGGCGAACCCAGTTTGTACTCTGGTTTCTGGCGGCTCTGGCCGCAATCGGTGTGCTCAGCCTGTTTCTGTTTGCCATTGGCGGTTTGCAATGGGCGGGACGCTCATCGCGCAACGACCTTACCAAGATCATCGCTGATGGATCAACCGACGGTTTGCTGGCGACTGATACCGAGGGCCGTGTCATCTATGCCAACCGTCAGTACATGATGCTGGCGGGAGGCGCGGAAGGCACGGTTGTTCGCCCGGTGGAGCGGTTGTTCACCGGCGCATCGGATGTTTCGGAGGCCATCTACCGTCTGGCGCAGGCCGCACGTGAAAGGCGTTCACATACAGAAGAGTTGCGCATGTCGCCGGGGCTTGATGGTCAAACCGCAGCCTCCTGGTACCGTATCCGCGTCAGGCCGGTGCAGCGCGCCGGTCGTCATGAGAACCTCTGGACGATCACGGATGTGACACTTGATCGAAAGGGCGAGGAAGGTGCTGTTCAGGAGTTACAGAACGCCATCAATTTTCTGGATCATGCGCCTGCCGGCTTCTTCTCCGCTGAACCATCGGGGCGCATTTCCTACCTCAACGCCACACTTTCCGGTTGGCTTGACTATGACATTGCCCAGGAGATTGGCGGACAAGGCTTTACCCTCAGGCAGATCGTTGCTTCTGGCGCTGCTGCCCTGCTGGAGACGACGGCAGGCGTGGCCGGACAGGTGCGGACTGATGTGATCGATATTGACCTGCGCAAGCGCGGCGGGCAGGTGTTGCCGGTGCGTTTGTTCCACCGTATTTCCTATGGCCACGATGGCACGCCCGGATCATCACGCACCATTGTCCTGAACCGCTCGCAGGGGGAGGATACATCGGATGGACGTGCGGCGGAGGTGCGTTTTGCCCGCTTCTTTCACAACACGCCCATGGCCATTGCCACCCTTAACAAGGATGGGATCATAGGCCAGACCAATGCTTCATTTGCCCGTCTTGTGGGGGACTCGCAAAAGGCTGGTGAAGGCGAGCGCAACCTTGGTTCGATGGTACTTGATAAGGACCGTGCTGCACTGCTTTCAGCGCTCAAATCCCTGTCTGAAGGCCAAAGCGAGGTTGCCCCCATTGATGTCTCCATGGCAGGGGGACAACGCTCCGCGCGCGTGTTCATCACGCCCGTTTCGGACCGGAAAGATACGGACGAGGCGGCCATTGTCTACCTTCTGGAGACAACAGAGCAGCGTGCCTTGCAGGAGCAGTTCACGCAGGCACAGAAGATGCAGGCAGTTGGCCAATTGGCTGGCGGCGTTGCCCATGACTTTAACAACGTTCTCACTGCCATCATTGGATATTCCGATCTGCTGCTGGCCTCTCACCGGCCAACCGACCCGTCCTTTCAGGACATCATGCAGATAAAGCAGAATGCCAACCGCGCCGCATCGCTGGTGCGTCAGTTGCTGGCCTTTTCGCGCCGCCAGACATTGCGGCCGCAGGTCATGCAACTCAATGATTCCGTCTCTGATGTGCAGATGCTGCTCAAGCGGTTGCTTGGCGAAAAAGTCGAACTTGATGTCAAGTATGGGCGTGATATCTGGCCGATCAAGGCAGACGTCAATCAGTTTGAGCAGGTGGTGGTCAATCTGGCCGTTAATGCCCGTGATGCCATGCCGGATGGCGGCAAGCTGACCCTGCGCACCTCCAATGTTAACCAAGGACAGGTGGAATCATACAATTACAAAGGTTTGACGCCTGCTGATTATGTTCTGCTTGAGGTGGAAGACACAGGCACGGGCATGACCGCAGAAGTCATGGAGAAGATTTTCGAGCCCTTCTTCACCACCAAAGAGGTTGGCAAGGGTACTGGACTGGGCCTTTCCATGGTCTTTGGCATCATCAAGCAGTCAGGCGGTTACGTTTTCTGTGACTCCATTATTGGCCGTGGCACAAACTTCTGTGTGTTTTTGCCACGCCATATTCCTTTGCCGGAGGAAGCCTCCGCACCCAAGATCGAGGACGTCAAGGCTGAGGCGAAGGACCTTACGGGGCAGGGCACCATACTGCTGGTCGAAGATGAGGAAGCCGTGCGTGCCTTTGGCGCTCGCGCCTTGCGTTCGCGGGGCTACACTGTACTTGAAGCAAGTTCTGGCATCGAAGCGCTTGAGCATGTCGAGGAACACGGGGACGAAATCGTACTTGTGGTGTCAGATGTCGTCATGCCGGAAATGGACGGACCAACGCTCTTCAAGGAATTGAAGAAACTGGGCCGCAATTACCGGTTTGTCTTTGCTTCTGGGTATGCTGAGGAGGCCTTCAACAAAAACCTGCCTGAAGCCGAGCAGGAGGCCTTTGCGTTCCTGCCCAAACCCTATTCTCTCAAGCAACTGATCGAGGCTGTCAAAACGGTGACGGGATGATCTGATCACCCTGCGCAGGGCGTTCTAGACTCAAGACCCTTGTGAGGGGTATTTGCGGACTGTAAGGAGAGTCAGGGCAGGAAACCGCATGATCTTCAGGTTGGATATCATCTCAAGAGTTGTCGTGGTCTCTGCTTGCTTGGCAACGGTGGCTTGCGGTTCACGCCCGCCACCGGCCTTGACACTGACACCGGAGGCGACTCCCTCATCCCCCCGCGTCGATCTGCTGGTTGCAACAACCCGCCGTCCCTCAGCCAATGCCGCTGAGTTGTTTGGTGGAGAGCGCACACTTTCTCCACATTTTGCCAGATTGTCTATTTCCATTCCGCCCGCACGGGAAGCGGGTGAGATTGCCTGGTCATCCAATACAATACCTGATCCCAAAGTGTCTTTTGCAGCAACAGGGTTCGCCGCAATTGAGGCCGCTAGATTTGGTGAGGAAGTCAGGAAATCAATCAGGAAAAGTGGCAAGTCGCATGTGCTGCTTTTCGTTCATGGCTACAATACACGGTTTGATGAAGCTGCATTCCGCCTTGCGCAGATAGCACATGATTCAGGGGCCTCCGTCACGCCGGTGCTGTTCAGTTGGCCATCCTGGGGCACGCTGTCCGCTTACCCCTATGATCGTGAAAGTGCAGCTATTTCACGCGATGGCCTGGAGTTCGTGCTTGCCATGCTTGCCGGGGAACCTGCCGTATCGCAAGTCTCCGTTCTGGCCCATTCCATGGGTGGATGGCTGACGCTGGAAGCCTTGCGGCAGGCCGCGATCCGGGACAAACAAATTCATCCCAAGATCACAGACGTAATGTTGGCAGCGCCCGATGTTGATGTGGATGTAGCCCTGTCACAGGGGCGCGCAGTCACCAGCGTAAAAATCAGGCCACGCCTCACACTTTTTGTTTCTGCCGATGACAAGGCACTGAACGTTTCCCGATTTGTCTGGGGAAGCCGCGACCGTTTGGGTTCCATTGATCCACGGGTGGAACCCTACCGCACAAACCTGGCCAAGGGGGGCGTCGAGGTGTTTGACCTGACGGATGTAAGCAGCGGTGACCCGCTCAATCACGGCAAATTTGCTTCAAGCCCGGCTGTTGTGCGTCTCATCGGATC
This sequence comes from Hyphomicrobiales bacterium, assembly GCA_031372765.1. Classification (GTDB taxonomy): domain Bacteria; phylum Pseudomonadota; class Alphaproteobacteria; order Rhizobiales; family Beijerinckiaceae; genus JADCCX01. Next base: position 15,533 of record JANMLW010000263.1, on the reverse strand, counting down.
GCGTCTGGCCAAAGGTCAGCAACTGCATGGACAAAACACGACGGGTGAGACCGCAAACATTCTAACGCAAGGTACGGTTAAGGTGCTGGGCGACGTGATTACGGCGCCGTTGCGCCTGGGCACGCCCGCAGCGCCGGGTGAGACGCAGATTCTGGGTGCTCGATAACCCTTCCTTCTCTCCCGATACCTGATAGATCGAAAGTGCTGAAACGTCAGACAAGGACAATCCGTGACAACTCCACCGCCCCTGACGATTTCTTCCGGCTCATCGGTCATCGATGACTATCTTAACAACGGCTATCTCTCCGTCGTTGGCATGTCCTCGCGCTTTGCGGCGGCCATAGCGGCGCGCCTTATGCACATCCAGAAAGACATGGGTGTCAAAGGCTCGGTTGCAGAAATAGGCACCTTTGAAGGCCGGTTTTTCATCGCGCTGGCGCATGCCCTTTCCGAAGGAGAAAAGGCCGTAGGGATTGATACATTCGATTGGCCCAATCCGGAAGTGATTGACCGGTTTCATGCCAACTGCCGCAAGCATGGTGTGCCTGAAACCGCAATGGTGACATTGAAAGCGGACAGCCGGACCATGAAAGCCCAGACTGTGATTGATGCCGGCAAGGACCGTGTGCGTCTGTTCCATATCGACGGTGAACACAGCCGCCACGCCCTGACGAGGGATCTGGCGCTTGCCACCTCCGTCATGGCGGAAGGCGGCATTATCATTCTGGATGACATGTTGCATCCGGGCTACCCGACACTGATGGTGGCCGTGCAGGAATATCTCGTTAGCCGTCCTGACATGGTCGTACTGGCTGTTATCGACCGCGAATCGATTGTTGCGGCCACCAAGTTCGTGCTGTGTCAGGCAAAGTGGTTCAAGCGCTACGAAGAGGCCATGCTGGTTGCCTTCAAGGATAACATTTGGCCGCTTGGCGCGGATTTTGAGCCGCACTGGTGTCTCGTATTGTCGCTGGACACACAGTTGGCTGACATCACCTGAAGCCGTCGTTCAAGCGCAGGTGTTGCTTTTATCAGAGAGTTTGTAATTCACCTGGCCAATGCCGAAGAAGGTTTCCCAATAACTCTCGGCTGCAATGGAGCGGCGGATGGTAAGGGCACGGCCAAAGATCACGCAGCGCAGGGCCTCGTTGGTCTTGTAAAGATGATCAAGGCGACGGTATGAAAGGTCAGTCAGGGCTTTCTTGTCAGCCGCAACCGCTGTGGTCCGCTTGTCAATCATGCCTTCAAGCTCGTCCTTCATGCGACCGTGGCAATGGTTGATGATCTCCAGAACGACCCGTCCTGATTGGGAGCCGATACTGTTTTGCGAGGAGCCATCCAGCGCAAAATCGGCGCAACTTAGGAGCCAGACCTTGCCCAGTGTACCGCCTGCTTCAACGCCAAACGGCGTATCAATGTAAAACTCGATCTCGCGGGCGACATTGGTGTAGCGCAAGGACCAGTCACGATCAGCGGCATCAAAGGCATCCTTGGCAACCTTCCATTCCTCCCCTTCACTGCCACGCTCCAGGGCGCGCACCATACGGTAGGTGGCGTGCCACCGGGCATTGATCAGTTCTGACGCGGAGCGATAGGTGACAATCGCGTTTTCGGTATCCTTGTCGATTTTGGCGACGCGGTTCTGCCAGGACCAGCCGCGCTGCTGGATCCAGGTGGTCAGTGCCGTGCCAATCACGCCGGTTAGAACAAAACCAAGGAGTGCCACGAGAATTTTCTCGCGCATCGAATCGGTTGCTTTTTCCGCAGCGCGTTTGGCGATGCGGTTTTCGGCAGTTCGGTCCGTTGTGGCTGGTTTGGCCTTGATCATTGCTGGATTCAGACAGCCGCCGTTACCATGATCTCGACATCGTAGCCCGGTGCTGCAAGTGCTGGGCTCTGCACCGTTGCTCGGGCGGGCGTATTGCCAGCGGATACCCAGCCATCCCAGACAGCATTCATTTGGGCGAAAGTACCCATATCCGTCAGCCATATCTGGGCTGTCAGCAATCTGGATTTGTCCGTGCCGGCTTCTTTCAGCAATCCGTCAATAGCTGTCAGGATATCCTTTGTCTGCTCGGTCACAGACTGGCCTTTGGTGTTGTTGGCCACCTGGCCAGCAAGATACACTACACCGCCATGGATAACGGCCATGCTCATGCGTGGACCAACGTGAAGACGCTTGATGGACATTGGAAATACTCCTCGTAAGTCACTTGAAAGACAGTCGACCGTGTCTGATTCCGTCTAATCCAGTCGTCCCACCATAACAAGTGTGCCTTAGTGATAAAAACAAGAACAAATTCTGCTTGAATAAGAACAAAGCGCTTGTAAATGAGAACAAACTATGTACATAATTGGGCATTGAAGCCTGCCCGTGACTCAGCCATAAGGAGCTAGATTACATGTCTCAGCCTGCATTGAAACTCGTGGAAGGAAGCTCCGTGGACAAGACCAAGGCGCTGGATGCTGCCCTTAGCCAGATTGAACGTGCCTTTGGCAAAGGTTCGATCATGCGTCTGGGCAAGAATGACAAGGCCGTTGAAATCGAGACGGTATCTACGGGCTCGATAGGGCTTGATATTGCGCTTGGTGTCGGCGGGTTGCCGCGCGGTCGGGTGGTCGAAATCTATGGACCGGAAAGTTCGGGAAAGACAACGCTGGCGCTGCATACCATTGCGGAAGCGCAGAAGAAGGGCGGGGTCTGCGCCTTTATTGACGCTGAACATGCCCTTGACCCGATTTATGCGCGCAAACTGGGAGTTCAGCTCGATAACCTGCTGATTTCGCAACCCGACACAGGTGAACAGGCGCTCGAAATCTGCGATACGCTGATCCGCTCCGGTGCCGTTGATGTTCTGGTTGTCGACTCTGTCGCTGCACTTGTGCCACGCTCGGAGATCGAAGGTGAAATGGGAGAAATGCAGCCAGGTCTACAAGCGCGCATGATGAGTCAGGCCTTGCGCAAATTGACCGGCTCGATCAGCCGTTCCAACACGATGGTCATCTTCATCAACCAGATCCGCATGAAGATTGTCGTGATGTATGGTTCGCCTGAAACCACAACGGGTGGCAACGCGCTCAAGTTCTATGCTTCCGTGCGCCTTGATATCCGCCGCATTGGTGCGATCAAGGAACGTGAGGAAGTGGTTGGCAACACGACCCGCGTCAAGGTGGTCAAGAACAAGGTGGCGCCCCCCTTCAAGCAGGTGGAATTTGACATAATGTATGGTGAAGGCGTCTCGAAGATGGGCGAGTTGATCGATCTTGGTGTCAAGGCCGGCATTGTTGAGAAATCAGGGGCATGGTTTTCCTACGACTCAGTCCGTTTGGGCCAGGGGCGTGAGAACTCCAAGACCTTCCTGAAGCAGAATCCCGACGTAGCGACCAAGATCGAGGCAATGATCCGTCAGAATTCCGGACTGATAGCCGACAAGATTCTCGAGACAGGCCCTGCTGAAAGCGATGCAGATGGCGATGATCCGATGGCCTGAGGCAAGATCATCTGTGGACAGCCCCCTGTCTCCTGACTAGGAATAACGGATCGGAGTTTCTCCGGTCCGTTTTTGTTTGTCGCATTGCTGTGCTGGACGAGACGGTTCCGGTCTTAAGGACCGTCACAGTCAAGGGAGCCACGGGCAGTTTAGATGAGCGGCGTCAACGAAATCCGATCCATATTTCTCGAGTATTTTCGCAAGAACGGCCATGAGGTCGTGGCGTCCTCGTCGCTTGTTCCAAAGAATGATCCCACCCTGATGTTTGCCAACTCAGGCATGGTGCAGTTCAAGAATGTTTTCACCGGACAGGAGAAGCGGGCTTATAGCAGGGCTACGACCGCACAGAAAAGTGTGCGCGCTGGCGGCAAGCATAATGATCTGGATAACGTCGGCTATACGGCACGCCATCACACTTTCTTCGAGATGCTGGGTAATTTCTCCTTCGGTGACTATTTCAAGGATCATGCCATTGAGCTGGCCTGGAATCTGATCACGAAAGAGTATGGGCTACCCAAAGACAAGCTCTCGGTCACTGTCTATCACGACGATGAAGAAGCCTTCGGATTCTGGAAGAAGATCGCCGGGTTGCCCGATGATCGTATTATCCGTATCGCAACATCCGATAATTTCTGGCGCATGGGTGATGTGGGACCTTGCGGCCCGTGTTCTGAAATCTTCTTTGATCACGGTCCGCATATTCCAGGTGGTCCGCCCGGCTCGCCTGATCAGGATGGTGATCGTTTCATCGAGATATGGAACCTTGTTTTCATGCAATACGAGGAGCAACCCGGCGGAGGCCGCATTCCTTTGCCCCGCCCGTCGATTGATACGGGTATGGGGCTTGAGCGTATTGCGGCTGTTTTGCAAGGCACCCATGATAATTACGAGATAGACCTGTTTCAGGCTTTGATCCGGGCTGTTGCGGACAATGTCGGCGGTGATCCCAACGGTCCTGCTAAGGCCAGCTACCGTGTCATTGCCGATCATTTGCGCTGCTCGGCCTTTCTGGTGGCGGATGGTATCCTTCCATCCAACGAAGGCCGTGGTTATGTGCTGCGCAGGATTATGCGCCGCGGCATGCGTCATGGTCAGCTGCTTGGGTCGCGTGAGCCGCTGTTATACAAGCTGGTGCCCACGCTTATCCGCGAGATGGGGCAGGCCTACCCCGAACTGGTGCGTGCCGAGGCCTTGATTGCCGAGACATTGAAACTGGAGGAGAGCCGTTTTCGCAAGACTCTGGATCGTGGGATCACTTTGCTTGACGACGAGACCCGCGATCTTACCACAGGGGGCATTCTCTCCGGTGATACGGCTTTCAAGCTCTATGATACATTCGGGTTCCCACTTGATCTGACGCAGGATGCCCTGCGCGGTCGCGGCATGAGTGTTGATACGGTTGCGTTCGATAAAGCCATGGCGCGTCAGAAGGCCGAAGCGCGCAAGGCCTGGACAGGTTCGGGTGAAGCGGCGACCGAAACCGTGTGGTTTGGTGTCAAGGAAAAGGTCGGCGCATCCGAATTCCTGGGTTATGACACCGAGGAAGCCGAAGGTGTCGTGACAGCACTCTTAAGTGGTGGTGCAGAGGTATCTACTCTCGGCAAGGGTGTCACCGGGTCCATCATTGTGAACCAGACACCATTCTACGGTGAATCCGGTGGCCAGAGTGGCGATACTGGGTTGATCCTGGCGGACGGATTGCGGTTCCGTGTAACGGAAACCCAGAGGAAGCTCGGCGATCTTTTCGTGCATCATGGCGTTGTCGAGGAAGGCTCCGTACAGTTGGACGGTGCCGTCGTACTCAAGGTTGATCACGCTCGGCGCACTGCTATCAGGGCCAATCATTCCGCCACGCATCTTTTGCATGAGGCATTGCGTCAGGTGCTGGGTGATCACGTGGCCCAGAAGGGGTCGTTGGTGAACGATGAACGCTTGCGGTTCGATATAAGCCACAACAAGCCGGTCTCGGATGCCGAAGTGCAGGCCGTCGAGGAAATGGCGAATGCGATCATCTTGCAGAATGCCCCGGTCAGCACGCGATTGATGGCGGTGGATGATGCGGTCGCGTCAGGTGCGCGGGCCCTGTTCGGTGAAAAATACGGCGATGAGGTGCGCGTCGTTTCCATGGGCACATTTCAAGATGCAGAACGCGTGGGAAAAACATATTCGATCGAATTATGTGGTGGAACCCATGTGGCGCAAACGGGCGATATCGGATTGGTTACAGTGGTATCGGAGGGGGCGGTGGCTTCGGGTGTTCGACGCATCGAGGCTTTGACGGGCGCCGCCGCGCGTCGTGCCCTGGGTGATGACTCGCGTCGGTTGCGTGCTGTAGCGGGTCTACTCAAGACCTCCGTCAATGATGCCGTAACGCGCGTTGCGGCACTGGCTGATGAGCGTCGCAAGCTAGAGCGAGAGGTAGCGGATTTACGTCGCAAGCTGGCCATGGCTGGTGGTGGTGAGGGCAAGGAGACCGGCGTCGATGACATCCGCGAAGCGGGTGGAGTGAAGCTCTTTGCCCGTGCAGTCAAGGGCGTCGAGATGAAGGACCTCAAGGGCTTTGCCGATGACGGCAAGGCCAAGGTCGGATCTGGTGTCGTCGCCATTGTCGGTGTTGGTGCTGATGGCAAGGCTGGCCTTGTGGTTGGCGTAACGGCTGATTTGACCGGGCGTTTTAACGCCGTTGATCTGGTGCGGATCGGGTCTGAGGCGCTTGGCGGCAAGGGTGGCGGCGGCCGCCCGGATATGGCACAGGCTGGCGGTCCCAACGGGGATGCTGCCGAGATTGCGCTGGCTGCTATCGCAGATGCCATGGGCAAGGCGTGATAGCATGAACCTCTCAGGCGCACTGCGGTTTGTGCGTGTAAGGCGCAGAACCTATGCGCTGTTGGAAGGTGGTGCCACGGGGGACAGGCTTAGTCAGTTGATCCACCTTTCGTTGGTGGTGCTGATCCTGATCAGTGTCATGACAGTCATACTTGAATCCGTGCCATCGCTTGATGCGCGGTTTGGCAGCATTTTCATCACCATCGAGATTATTGCCGCAGTCATATTCACTACAGAATATGTGCTGCGCTTGTGGTCCTGTGTGGAGCATGCCCCGTTGAGGGGCTTGTCGCCCTTGAGGGCACGCTGGAACTATGCACGATCAGCTTCAATGGTCGTTGACCTGATTGCAGTCATTCCGTTTTTCCTCGTCTTTTTCCTGCCGGATGACTTGCGGGTGATGATGATTTTTCGGCTCATACGTTTCTTCAAGCTGGCGCGCTATTCTCCCGGCATGCGCTCCTTGCAGGAGGCTATCGTGGAAGAACGCCGCGCGCTGCTGGCCTGTCTGGTTATCCTGTGCGGGTTGATGATAGTTGCAGCTGCGGCCATGCATATGGCGGAAGCCACGGCCCAGCCGGACAAGTTCGGCTCCATTCCCGAAGCCATGTGGTGGGCGATCATCACCTTGACCACGGTTGGTTACGGTGATGTTGTCCCGGTAACCGTCGCAGGCAAGATGGTTGCGAGCGTTACGGCGCTTGGCGGTCTGGTGATGCTGGCATTGCCGGTGGGCATTATTGCCACGTCATTTGCAGAGGTCATTCGCCGCCGTGATTTCGTGGTGACATGGGCGATGATCACGAAGGTGCCGATGTTCGCGGCTATGGACGCTGCCACCATCGGAGAGGTTTTACGGGTCATGCGTTCACAGATGGCTGAAGCAGGCGATATAATTGTTCGCAAGGGGGACCATGGCGATCGCATGTATGTCATTGCTTCCGGCTCTGTAGAACTTCTGTTGTCAACCGGACGGGATATCCGGGGGGAAGGCGCATTTTTTGGCGAGAATGCCATATTGGGCAATAGCGTGCGCGATGCGACGGTACGCGCGCTGATGCGCACGCGGTTGCTGGCGTTGGACAGGGCTGATTTTCTGTCGCTGATCGAGAACGAGCCAACGTTGCGCAGGCATGTTGAGACTGTTTTGAAGCAGGCGCCTGCTTCAGCCTAAATCTTTGATAGAAAACCGGCAAAGCGCATGAGGCCTTCTGGCCACGGCCCGTGCCCGGAATCCGTATTGTGGTGGCCTGAATCACCGGCGTCACTGAAGGATGCGCCCCAGGCAAAAGCCCATTCTTCCGCTTCGAGATAAGGGCAGTCCGCATCGTTGCGGCTTGCCACAAGAACAGCCGGGAAGGGCAGGGGCTCACGCGGAACATGCGCAAACCGCAGGTCCACATCCTCGTGCTGCACCATATAGGTTTCACCCGGCGGCGAGACCAGAAACGCCCCCTTGATATGGGGAAGGGCAAGACGTTTGGCAGCATGCACAACCGTGATGACACCCAGCGAGTGGGCCACGATCACAGTTGGCCGTTTGCGGTTTGCGGCAGCAACAACCAGATTCTCCTGCCAGTCAATGAAATGTGGCCTGTCCCAGTCGGCCTGCTCCACTCGAATGGCATTGGGCATGCGTCCCTCCCAACGGGTTTGCCAGTGCTCCGGGCCGGAATTTGTGTAGCCCGGCACCATCAATATGTCGCAGTCGGATATTTTCACGCGAACAGCCTCTGGCTTATGTCAACCCGCACCAAAAACACGGGCAAAGATCGTATCGACATGCTTGAAATGATAGCCTTCATCGAACATGGCGTCGAGGTCAACTGGCTTGAGATGCCTGATGATGTCTGCGTCACCCTTGAGTTCAGTCAGGAAGTCAGCGCCATGATCCCAAGTCTTCATCGCATTGCGCTGCACCAGACGGTAAGCATCCTCACGTGATGCGCCTGCCTGTGTCAGCGCAAGCAGCACGCGCTGGGAGTTATGGAGGCCGCCCAACCGGTCCAGATTTTTGCGCATGTTCTTGGGGTAGATCAGCAGTTTGTCAATAACACCTGTGATGCGGTTCAGGGCAAAATCCAGCGTGATTGTCGCATCCGGGCCAATGTACCGCTCAACCGAGGAATGGCTGATATCGCGTTCATGCCAGAGGGCAACATTCTCCATGGCCGGCATGGCATAGGCCCTCACCATGCGTGCCAATCCTGTCAGGTTTTCGGTAAGAACCGGATTGCGCTTGTGCGGCATAGCCGACGAACCCTTCTGGCCGGAAGAAAAATACTCCTCTGCTTCCAGAACCTCCGTGCGCTGCAAGTGGCGGATTTCGATGGCCAGCCGCTCAATCGATGAAGCGATGACACCCAGGGTGGCAAAGTACATCGCATGCCTGTCGCGCGGGATGACCTGCGTAGAGACAGGCTCGATGGCCAATCCCAACTTTTCTGCCACATGAGCTTCCACGCTTGGATCGATATTGGCGAAGGTGCCTACAGCGCCTGAAATCGCGCAGGTGGCAATGTCTTTCTGCGCTGCCACGAGCCGCTCGCGGTTGCGCGTAAATTCTGCGTAGGCCTGCGCCAGTTTTAGGCCAAAGGTCACAGGCTCGGCATGAATACCGTGGGAACGGCCGATGGTGGGTGTCAGCTTATGTTCAATCGCCCGCTTTTTAAGGGCGGCAAGCAGTGCATCAATACCCTTGAGAAGGATGTCCGATGCACGGTTGAGCTGAACGGCAAGGCATGTATCCAGTACGTCGGACGAAGTCATGCCCTGATGCATGAAACGGGCATCGGGTCCAACCGTTTCAGACACATGTGTCAGGAAGGCGATGACATCATGCTTAACCTCGCGCTCAATGCTGTCGATGCGCTCCACATCCTTGTCATCAAACAGTATTGTGCCACCTTTTTCCCAGATGGCCTTGGCTGCTGACTGAGGCACAACACCAAGGTCAGCCAAGGCATCGGTGGCGTGGGCCTCGATCTCGAACCAGATGCGAAAGCGCGTGGCTGAGGACCAGATGGCAACCATTTCGGGTCGTGCATAGCGGGATATCATCGCTCAACTCCAAGGCGCGGGCCACGTTGTGGCCAAAGATAGAAACAGATGGCTGCAGCGGCAACAACAGCCAGCAAAGGCCACGGCATAAGGTATTTCAGGCCGGAGGGTGTGAACATGCCCATGGCCCCGAACATCGACCAGAAGACTTCTACAGAAGTCAGGTCAGTTATGCTTTCTGCCTCGACATGGCCTTCGATCAGACGGTTCTCAATGGCAAAGCTGAAGAGCGTGGCCGGAATGAAGGCTCCACCTACCATGATGGACCCGATGGTGGCGCGTAATGCAGGGTGCCACCGTGCGGTCATCCAATGTGCCAGCAGCGCCACGACAAGCGCAGTTGAAAAGGCCCCGAAGGCGACGATAAGCACGAGAATGAAGGTGCGACCTGACAGTGGCTCCTCAAAACCAAGCACGCGCAAGATCACACTGATTGCGGCAACGGCAGCGATCAACATTGCCACGCCCAGTGCGGACGTCATGGTGCTGGGAGGGCTCTCAGACACGAATGCCAATGGCATTTTCAGCCGCTTTGCGAATGGCTGCGATATTCTGGGCATAGGCCTGCGGACCACCCTTGAACACAGCAGAGCCGGCGACCAGCACATTGGCACCTGCACGCACAATAGACTCGGCATTGTCAGGCGTGCAGCCACCGTCGATCTCAAGATCAATAGGGCGATGACCGATCATGGTGCGGATGCGGCGGATTTTTTCCAGCATGGCCGGTTCAAAACTCTGTCCACCAAACCCTGGACTGATCGTCATGACCAGCACAAGATCGACATAATCCAACATATGCTCGATGGCCGTTTCCGATGTTTGGGGATTGAGCACGATGCCGGCTTTCCTGCCAAGACTGCGGATGAGTTTTGCTGTGCGGTGTGCGTGCGGTCCCGCCTCGATATGGAAGGAAATGAGGTCAGCTCCCGCCTTGGCAAACGCCTCAACATAGAGGTCCACGGGCGATATCATCAGATGCACATCAAAGAACTTCTTTGTGCGCGGGCGAATGGATTTAAGGATGTCTGGGCCAAAACTGATGTTGGGGACAAAATGTCCGTCCATCACGTCGCAATGCACCCAGTCGCAGCCAGCGGCATCGATGGCTTCCACATCTTTCCCGAGAGCTGAAAAATCAGCCGAAAGGATCGATGGGGCAATGATGATGGGTCGCGTCATCAAGGTGTGGTAAAGCGGCAGGCGTTCAGGGGCAAGATTTAAGTGTTGTCCGCGGTCCCGTCTTTCACAGGTCTGCGCTGCCTGTTGACGAGCGTGACGGTAACGCCGCGCAAGGTGCGCAGATCAGCTTGCGTCATTTCCATGCGGTGAAAGATGTTGCGCAGGTTGCGGCTCATGATGGCGCGCTTGCTGGCGGGGATGAAATAGTCCGCCTTGTCGAGTTCACCCTCCAGATATTCGAAAAACGATTGCATCATCTCGCGGGAGGCCGGTGGCGTGACGTGCTGGAGTGTAAACGGTGCAGCACCACTGTGGAGCCCCTTGAACCATTCATAACTGACCAGAGACACGGACTGCGCCAGATTGAGCGATGAATGATCCGGGTTGACGGAAAAAGACAGGATATCATCAGCCAATGTAACCTCATCATTGGTCAGACCAGTCCGCTCTGGTCCAAACAGCACGCCGATATGCTGGCTGTTTGCAATCCGAGTTTTGGCTTCATGTGCAAAACCCTCGGCGCTTGTCACGGGCTTGGCTTGGTCACGCTCGCGGGCAGTTGTGGCAAAGACCTTGTTCAGATCGCCTATCGCCTCAGCCACTGTTGCAAAGAGCTTTGCTTCGCGCACAGTTGCGTTGGCACCTACAGCAGTATCAACCGCCGTTTGATAAACAGCCGTGTTTTCACCCCAGCCATCCCGTGGGGAAACGAGCCTGAGCTCAAACAACCCGAAATTGGCCATGGCGCGTGCAGCCATACCGATATTCTCACCCATTTGCGGGCGCACGAGGATGATGACGGGAGAACTGTATGTAGAATGCATGCGCTGTCTTACGTCCTTAGGGAAGATTGATAAAGGACGACTGCTCACCCCTTTCCGTCAACCATGACCTTTGCTATAGCGCCTGTCACGGTATGCCGTTTGGCAGTCACACGACCTCAAAATCCAGATCAGGGATGTTTTTCATGCAAAAGATCAAGGTAGCCAATCCAGTCGTGGATATGGACGGCGACGAGATGACCCGGATCATCTGGCAGTACATAAAGGACAAACTGATCTTCCCCTATCTTGACCTCAAGCTGGATTATTATGATCTCTCCGTTGAGAACCGTGATGCCACCAACGACAGGGTAACGATTGATGCGGCGGAAGCCACCAAGCGTCATGGCGCGGCAGTCAAATGCGCCACCATCACACCCGATGAAGCCCGTGTAAAAGAGTTCAACCTGAAGGAAATGTGGAAAAGTCCGAACGGCACCATCCGCAACATCCTCGGGGGCGTCATCTTCCGCGAGCCTATCATCTGCAAAAATGTTCCACGCCTTGTTCCAGGCTGGACACAGCCGATTGTGGTGGGCCGCCATGCTTTCGGCGACCAGTATCGCGCTACCGATTTCAAGTTTCCCGGCAAGGGCACCTTGACCATCAAGTTCGTGGGCGAAGACGGCGCCGTGATTGAAAAGGAAGTATACAAGTCACCAGGTGCCGGCATCGCCATGGCGATGTACAACCTTGATGATTCAATCCGCGATTTTGCCCGCGCCTCGTTCAACTATGGCCTTAACCGCAAGTATCCGGTTTATCTGTCGACCAAGAACACGATCCTCAAGACCTATGATGGTCGCTTCAAGGACATCTTCCAGGAAATTTTTGATGCTGAATTCAAGATCGAATTTGATAAGAACAAGATCACCTACGAGCATCGCCTGATTGACGATATGGTGGCCTCGGCGCTCAAATGGTCCGGAGGCTATGTCTGGGCTTGCAAGAACTACGATGGTGACGTGCAGTCGGACATCGTGGCGCAGGGCTTTGGCTCGCTAGGATTGATGACCTCGGTGTTGCTGACACCTGATGGCAAGATCGTGGAATCAGAAGCGGCCCACGGCACAGTCACACGGCACTACCGCGAGCACCAGAAGGGCAAGGAAACCTCGACCAACTCCATAGCCTCCATCTTTGCCTGGACACGTGGTCTTGCTCACAGAGCCAAACTGGATGGCAATGATGAGCTGGCGAAATTCTCCGCCACGCTGGAGAAGGTTTGTGTCGACACGGTTGAGCAGGGCTACATGACCAAGGATCTGGCCTTGCTTGTAGGCGCTGACCAGAAATGGCTTTCGACGACCGGCTTTCTAGACAAGATTTCCGAGAACCTGACCAAGGCCATGACGGTCTGATAAACCGTCAGAGATTGTAGAAAAGGTCCCATCCGGGGCCTTTTTTATGCGGCCTTCATGCGTGTCGAAAATTCTTCAATACCCGATTTGAGGTCAATCCCTATCTGTGTCAGTAACTCCATGGCTTCTTGCAATTTGTCACTTTCAGCAGAGGTCTTTTCAATCAGGCCCGATGTGGCACTGTAGCCCTCGCTTGCCGTAATCACCTGCTTCACGGTTTCATGCAGATTGCGGTTCAGTTCTCCGGTCAGCGCATTCTGCTCGGAAACGGCTGTTGCCACTTCACCGGCATTTTGCGAGAGGCGGGCCATCGCGGTGTGTATGGCCCCAATTTCCTCGACAGAATGGGCTGTGCCATCCTGCACGGCTGCAATTTGGGCAACAATCTCACGGGTTGCCTTGCTGGTCTCACTGGCGAGCGCCTTCACTTCCTGCGCCACAACGGCAAATCCACGACCGGCATCACCAGCACGGGCAGCTTCGATAGTAGCATTGAGCGCAAGCAGATTGGTTTGATCGGCAATGCTGCTGATTAGGCCTGCGATGGAGTCAATCTTTTCTGTCGATTGTTTCAAGCTGGATATGGCATCGCGCGCCCGAGCCACTGCTATCTCCGCCCCGGCCATGGCTTCACGTCCGATATCGGAGCGCCGTGACAGTTCGCTGGTGGCATGGGACAATTCTTCCGTACTGGTAGCGGAAGCCGTCAGACAGGTTGTGCCTTGTTCGGCTGCGTCGGCTGCGGCGCGGCTTTGTTGCAGGGCATCAATGGCGGTGGAGGAAACTGTTTTTGCTGCGGAATCAACGGCTATCGATGCATAGTGTAATTTCTCTGTCACAGCGATCATTGACTGGCTGAAACGGTCAATCTCCAGAGTGACAAGCTCGTTCCTTTGTTTTTCCTGTGTTTGGACAGACGAAAAATTGGATGCAAGCATGATCCCCGTATCGCAGCATATCAGCCGCTGCAAGGTTGCGAGATCAAGCACAGCCTGCTGTCTGACAGGTATGAAACCTGATAAGAACTGATTTGTTGCAGCCTCAAATACATGGGCCCCTGAAGCCAGCATGGCGCGTGTATCTGTGCCAAACTCCAACAGTTTTTGATGTGTCTCCATCAGGCGATCAGCATGGCTGCTGTCCAGACCAAAGGCCAGCAATTGCTCGTAGTGCTTGATCAATGCTGTCGTTGTCTGATCGCGGTTATCCTTGTAGGCCCGCTCAAGCATGGGCATAGTCGCCGCGATAGTGGCGAAAGCCTCGATGCCGGTCTTGATGAAGCCCACATCGCGCTTGCGTATACGGGCCAGCGATTGTGCCACCTGCGCATGCTGCAGTCCGTAAATCCTGTAGCGCTGTTCAAAAGCAAGCGACTTGTAGTTCATTCTTTCACCTGTTTTTTCTGCCCGCAGAATGGGAAAAACTGGTGAATGAGTTGATAACGTATTTGTATAAATATAAGAAAATGACAAAAAAACCGCCAGTAAGGCGGCTTTTTAAGTGTTCCGAAAGAAAACCTTACTCAGCGTGAGTAAAACTCAACCACCAGGTTAGGCTCCATCTGGGTTGGATAAGGCACTTCTGACAGGCCGGGACGGCGCGTCAGTCTGGCGCTCATCTTGGCATGATCAACTTCCATGAAATCAGGAACATCACGCTCAGCAAGCTGGCTTGCAACAACGACGAACTCAAGCTGACGGGATGTTTCCTTGACGGAAATAACGTCACCCGGCTTCACCTGATAGGAAGCAATGTTCACTTTCTTGCCGTTAACCTGCACATGGCCATGGTTCACGAACTGACGTGCGGCAAAAACTGTGGCAACGAACTTGGCGCGGTAAACAACCGCATCCAGACGGCCTTCAAGCAAACCGATCAGGTTCTCACCCGCATCGCCACGCATGCGCAGGGCTTCATGGTAATAGCTGCGGAACTGTTTTTCTGAAATCGAGCCATAATAGCCCTTGAGCTTCTGCTTGGCTTTCAGCTGCGTGCCAAAGTCTGAAAGTTTGCCCTTGCGGCGTTGGCCGTGCTGGCCGGGGCCATATTCACGCTTGTTAACAGGGGACTTGGGACGGCCCCAGATATTCTCGCCCATACGGCGATCAATTTTGTATTTGGCTTCGGCGCGCTTGGTCATCGCTGTTCCTCAAAAGAACGGTGTTGGTGAAACCGGCCTGTGAAAGACCGGCGGTGAGGAACGCGCCCTCCTCTGGAACCTTTTGGGAACCTGACAGGCAACGATGCGAACCGCCGCCACGGGTGCGTGTAAATAACCTCACGGGCCCAGATGGACCCGCGTGATGGCTGGCTTAAACGGGATGGGGGCAAAAATGTCAACCAGCAAATGGCACAACAAAGGGATCATCTGTCAGGCATACAAGGTGATAGCCTGCCAGTGCCTGCTTCAGGGAGGGGGCAACTTTCATATTTCCAGCAGTGAAATAGGCTTCACCGGGTGCCCCATTGATTGGTTCCTGATTAGGATCAAATGGCAGGAGACTGATCATACGCCTTGCAATGGCCGGGGCAGGATCTACCCACATCACTTCCCATGGAGCAATGCGTTTATAGATATTGAGCAGCAATGGATAATGCGTGCAGGCCAGCGCTATGGCATCTGTTCGGAGGCCGTCTTTTTCCCTGAAGCAGGGCGCAATTTCAATCAGAACAGCTTCATCGCAGATGCTCTCTCCCCGCAGAAAGGCTTCTGCAAGTCGCGCCAGATTGGGCGCACCCACAAGACTGACCCGGCAGTCGGCTGCATGGGCGATAATGAGATCGTGGGTATA